>JAEXYH010000078.1 GCA_023451735.1 Pseudomonadota bacterium
TCAGATCGTTGGTAAGCTCGATATTGTCGACGAGGATGTTGCCCGACTGGTGTTCCTCCAGCCGGTTGATGCAGCGGATCATCGTCGACTTGCCGGAACCGGAAGGCCCGGCGATGACGATGCGTTCGCCCTTCATCACCTTCAAGTTGATATCGCGCAGCACGTGGAAATCACCGTACCACTTGTTCATGCCGATGATTTCGACAGCGACCTCGGTCGAGGAAACGGTCAGTTTTTTCGTTAGGGCTTCAGCCATTGTTTTCCCCTTGTAACTCTTGTTGTGGCTAGTGTCTGTGGCCCGTGTCGAGATGCCGTTCCATGAAGGCGGAATAGCGCGACATGCCGAAGCAGAAAAGCCAAAATACGAAACCGGCAAAGACATAGCCCGTAATCGGCGTCACCGGGGTCGACCAGTTGGCGTCCGACTGGTTGAGCGTGACGATGCCCAGAAGATCGAACATGCCGATGATGGAAACCAGCGAGGTGTCCTTGAACAGGCCGATGAAGGTGTTGACGATGCCGGGAATGACGAGCTTGATCGCCTGCGGCAGGATGATCAGACGCATCTTCTGCCAGTAGCTCAGGCCGAGTGAATCTGCACCTTCGAACTGGCCTTTCGGAATTGCCTGAAGGCCGCCGCGAACGACTTCCGCCATGTAGGCGGAGGCGAAGAGCGAGACGCCAATCAACGCCCGCAGAAGCTTGTCGAAGGTCCAGCCGTCAGGCAGGAACAGCGGCAGCATCACGCTTGCCATGAACAGAACACTGATCAGCGGAATGCCGCGGATGACCTCGATGAACACGACGCAGATCGTCTTGATCACCGGCATGTTCGAGCGGCGGCCGAGCGCCAGGATAATACCCAATGGCAGTGATACCGTGATCCCGAAGAAGGAGAGGATCAGGGTGACCATCAATCCGCCCCAGAGCGGCGTTTCGACATGCGGAAGGCCGAAGCCGCCGATGAGGAGGAAGAACGCGACGACCGGAAGGATGATGAAGAGCGCGAGTGCGTTCCAGCCCTTGAACGGGGCCTTCGGAATCAGCATCGGTACGAGCAGGATGACGAAGAGAATCGCCACCAGGATCGGCCGCCAGCGCTCGTCGGCCGGGTACCGGCCGAACATGAACTGTTGGAACTTCGCCTCGACGAAGGCCCAGCAGGCGCCGGACTGTCCGTCAGGAAGAACGCCGCCCTGGATGATGGTCGCACAGGCCGTGCGGTCCGTGCCGGTCCACACGGCATCGATGAACAGCCAGTTGATCATGCCCGGAACGATATAGGCCAGGAGAGCCAATGCCAGGACCGTCAGAATTACATCCTTCGGCGTGGCAAAGAGCCTGGTTCGGATCCAGTGTGGTGCGCCGGTCTGACTTGAGGGTGCAGGTTTGGGCTCCAGCATGGACTGGCGCACGAAGGTAGAAGCGTTGGTCGCCATGCTCATCTCTCCACCAGCGCCATTCGGGCATTGAACCAGTTCATGAAGATCGCGGTGGTGACCGAAATCGACAGGTAGATGACGAGCCAGAGCGCGACGATCTCAACCGCCTGACCGGTCTGGTTGAGCATCGTGCCGCCGACGGCCACGACATCGGCGAAACCGACCGCGACGGCCAGTGACGAGTTCTTGGTGAGATTGAGATACTGGCTCGTCAGCGGCGGAATGATGATCCGGAGTGCTTGCGGCAGCACGATCAGCCGGGTGATATCGGCACCGCGGACGCCGAGGGCGTTGGCTGCTTCCGTCTGTCCTTTCGGCACGGCTTTGATACCGGCACGAACGATCTCGGCGATGAATGCCGCCGTATAGAAGGACAATGCCAGATAAAGTGACATGAATTCCGGTCCGACCACGGCTCCGCCCGTCAGGTTGAACCTGCCGGCGACAGGGTAATCGAAAGTCAGCGGTGCGCCGAGTGCCAGGAAGGCGAGGATCGGCAAGCCGAGGATCAGGGCAAGGCCAACCAGCACGGTATGGAACGGCTGGCCGGTTCGCATCTGCCTCTGCTTTGCCCATCGCGCCATGAAAACCGTTGCGATGATGCCGATACCCATAGCCACGGCGATCAGCCAAGTGCCATCGCCGAAGATCGGTTTCGGCAGGAACAGGCCGCGGTTGTTGAGATAGCTGCTGAAAGGCAGCTCGAGGGATTCACGCGCTTGAGGAAGCGCCGAGATGACGCCCTTGTACCAGAAGAAGATGACCAGCAGGGGCGGGATATTGCGGAACACTTCCACATAGACTTCGGCAAGCTTGGCGATCAGCCAGTTTCGCGAAAGACGCGCTATGCCGATCAGGAAGCCGAGGATCGAGGCTGTGATGATCCCGATCACAGCGACCTGCAATGTATTGAGAATGCCGACGATCAGCGCGCGACCATAGGTGGAGTCGCTGTTATAGGCGATCATCGACTGACCGATATCGAAACCGGCTCGGCCATTGAGGAAACCGAAGCCGGAGGCGATGTTCGCCCTTTGAAGGTTATGAATCGTGTTTTGTGTCACCGTCCACACGAAAAGGACGAGAAGCGCCAGCGTCAGTACCTGATAAAAAATCCCGCGAGCCTTCGGGTCATTGATCAGGGAGGAGGCCTTTTTGCTGGTGTTTGGCGTGTCGGAATTGAGCGCCATGCCGGCCATAAACAAATCCCCTTAGTTTATACGTCCCCTTTTTGGAGACTTTTTGCCCTTGCGGGAACTTTGAGTGCGTGGAGGCGGACATGATCCACCTCCACGCACTGTTCTTGACGTCGTTCCGGTTAGCGGATCGGCGGAGCGTATTGCAGACCGCCCTTGGTCCACAGGGCGTTCAGGCCACGTTCGATCTTCAGCGGCGAGCTCGGGCCGACGGTGCGGTCGAAGACCTCGCCGTAGTTACCAACCTGCTTGATGATGTTGTAGGCCCACTCGTTGGTCAGGCCGAGGTCGGTGCCGATCTTGGTGCCTTCTTCAGCACCGAGCATGCGCTTGATGTCCGGGTTGGGGCTGTTCTTCATCTCGTCGACGTTCTTCGAGGTCACGCCAAGTTCTTCGGCATTGACCATCGCGTAGTGAACCCACGTGACGATATCGAACCACTTGTCATCGCCCTGGCGAACGGCCGGTCCGAGCGGTTCCTTGGAGATGACTTCCGGCAGAACAATGTTCTCATCCGGGTTCTTCATCTTCAGGCGGATAGCGTAAAGACCCGACTGGTCGGTGGTGTAGACGTCGCAACGACCGGCGTCATAAGCGGTGGTCGCGTCGGCTTCCTTTTCGAAGACAACCGGGTTGTACTGCAGGTTGTTGGTCTTGAAGTAGTCGGCGAGGTTGAGCTCGGTGGTCGTGCCGGTCTGTACGCAGACGGCCGCGCCGGAAAGCTCAAGAGCGGACTTTACGTTGAGGCCCTTCTTCACGATAAAGCCCTGGCCGTCATAGTAGTTGACGGTACGGAAGTTGAAGCCGAGCGACGTGTCGCGGCTGATCGTCCAGGTGGTGTTACGGGTCAGTACGTCGACTTCACCCGACTGCAGCGCCGGGAAACGGTCCTTGCTCGACAGCGGAACGAATTTCGCCTTGGTCGGATCGCCGAAAATGGCGGAAGCGATGCCGCGGCAATAATCAACGTCGATACCGGTCCATTCGCCCTTGTCGTCAGGGTTCGAGAAGCCTGGAATACCGGCGCTGACGCCGCAAGTGACGGAACCCTTTGCCTTAACGTCATCAAGCGTGGCCGCAGAAGCTGCCGAGGCCAAGCCCAGGGCTGCAGCGCCAATCGCAGCTGACAGAATTGTCTTTTTCATTTTCCCAACCTTTGTTTGTGTTTTATTTTCTGGTGCCACCGGACCGCTCCCCTTATCTGTTCGAATACGGCCGGTCGCTCGCCAACCTCCATCGACGAGCAAACCTATCTCATTCGCAAAATCTTTGGGGGTCAAGTCACACACGCGCGAATTGCTTTGGAAGCGCCACGAATTTAAGTTTTTTGCTCAGCCTTTGGGCAATTGACTGCGGAATATGCGGCCTGTGCTGAAATCAGTGCCTTTCCGTTCAGCATCTGATCTTCGCTCGACTTTCACGCATTGCGGGCGGACTTGACCTTGTGCGTTCACGGCGCGACAAGAAGGCTTCCTGCCTTAGAGAGTTTTTCCGTAACGATGACCAAGAAATCTTCCTTGCTCGGTGCCGCTGGCGCCAACACGCGTCTTGCACATATCGGCAACAATCCCAGCGATTACCACGGCTTCGTCAACCCTCCGGTCGTTCACGCCTCGACCGTGCTGTTTCCCGATTCGGAAACAATGGAAAGACGCGGTCAGCCTTATTCTTACGGCACGCGGGCGACGCCGACGACTGACGCTTTGTGTGCGGCTTTCGATGAATTGGAAGGTTCGGCAGGCACGATCCTGGTGCCGTCCGGGCTGGCGGCGATTTCGATTCCGTTTCTTGCCTACCTGTCTGCCGGCGATCACGCGCTGATCGTTGATTCGGTCTACACACCCTGCCGGAATTTCTGCAATACGATGCTGAAGCGCCTCGGCGTCGAGGTGGAATATTACGACCCGGAGATCGGGGCGGACATCGAAGCGCTGATCAGGCCGAACACCAAGCTGGTGCATACGGAAGCGCCGGGTTCCAACACGTTCGAAATGCAGGATATCCGTGCGATTGCGGATGCGGCACACAAGCATGACTGTGTCGTCACGATGGATAATACCTGGGCCACGCCGCTTTATTTCCGGCCGCTCGATTTCGGCGTAGATGTGTCGATCCATGCCACGACCAAATATCCGTCGGGCCATTCGGACATCATCATGGGGTCGGTTTCGGCCAATGCCAAATGGTGGCCGCAACTGGAAGAAGCGCGCATCCTGATGGGCATCTGCGGTTCTCCTGACGATTCCTACCAGATCCTTCGCGGTCTCAGGACCATGGGCGTTCGTCTCGAACACCACCAGAAAAGCGCATTTTCGATTGCCCAGTGGCTGGAAGGGCGCGATGACGTAGCGCGTGTCCTTCATCCGGCTTTGCCAAGCTTTCCAGGTCATGCGGTCTGGAAGCGCGATTTCAAGGGCGCCAGCGGCGTGTTTTCCTTCGTGCTGAAGGCCGATGCCGAGAAAGCGAAAGCCAAGGCGCACGCCTTCCTTGATGCTCTCACCTATTTCGGCCTGGGCTATTCCTGGGGTGGATTCGAGAGCCTTGCTCTGCATGTGAATCTGTCGGACAGAACGATCCGCAAGCAGCCGCAGGATGGCCCCGTCATTCGTCTCCAGATCGGACTTGAAGATGTCGCCGATCTCCAGAAGGATCTCGAGCAGGGCTTCCTGGCAGCAGCGGCTGTCTGATCAGTTCACTCGGTAGCCGTAGAGCCAATCCAGATCCGCCGCGAGCGATTGCGGCGGACGCAAAGACAGGACGATATCGCGACCGATGCGAAACGGACCACGGGCATGGTAGGCAAAGCGGTTGAACGAACCCCGCGCCTTAACCTTGGCGGCACGGCTCGTTCTCTGGTTTTCGAAGCTAGCCAAAGCGGCGGGCAGGGACGTTGCCTTCTTCACTTCATTGGCGAGTACGAACCCATCTTCGATGGCCATGGCGGCGCCCTGCGCCGAGAACGGCATCATCGCGTGGGCCGCATCGCCGATCAGCACGACATCGCGACCATTGTGCCAGCGACCGGATGTCACTTCGTGGAGCGGCCAGAATGTCGGCCGGGCAGACCGGCTCAGGAGTGCGGTGATTTCGCCGTTCCAGCCGGAAAACTGTTTGATCAGCATGGCATGCTGGCTTTCGTTCGCCTGCGCTTCCCAGGTGGCGCCGGGGCTTATTCCGGAAGCTATGGCAACGATGTTGAACGCTGCCATTTCCTTTAGCGGATAGGCAACAAGGTGCGTCGATGGGCCCATAAAGGCCGTGACGCAATCAGGGGCAAGCCAGCTTGGCGCTTCGTTCAGAGGAATGGTGAAACGCCACGCAATGTTGTGGGAAAAGTCAGGTTGAGGAGCGTCCGGTACCGATCCTCGCGCATTGGACCACACGCCATCGGCCCCGATGACGAGTGGATAGGATATTCCGGTAAGTTCGCGAAGCGCCCGTGGCAGATTTCCTCGGATCGGAGTTCCGAGCCTGATCGAGCAGAGCGAATTTTGCTCCACGGCGGCAAGCAGCGTCGTTTGAAGCGTTGCACGATGGAGCACACCGTAGGGGGCATTCCAGCGTTTCCTGGCAAAATCACCGGCGGGAACAGCGGCCAGTTTTTTCAGGGATTTTCCCGAGGCAAGGCCGATCTCGCGCGGCTCTGTCCATATTTTTTCGAGCTCGCCCAATATGCCGAACTCGCGCAGGATTGCCGATGCGTTTGGCGACATCTGCAGACCTGCTCCCACTTCCACGAGATCGCCGGCTTCTTCAAAAATATCACAAGCCATACCCAGTCGGGAAAAGCTCAGCGCTGCGGCAAGGCCGGCCATGCCTGCCCCCACAATCGCAATCCTGTCTAGATGCATTGGCTTGCTGCCTGAGAGTTTACGCTGCCTTCACGTGGAAGACGCAGCCCGGAGGATCTGTCTGCTCGGCTTTCAGGCCCGGATTGTACCGATAAAGGGTGGAGCAGTAAGAGCAGACCTTCTCGGCGTCGTCACCGAGGTCGATGAAAATATGCGGATGGTCGAAGGGCACGGACGCGCCTGTGCACATGAATTCCTTCACGCCGATCTGGATAACCGGATATCCGCCATCGTTCTGAAAGTGAGGAATGCTGTGGCCAGCCATGATTGTCTCCCTGCCTTTTGATTTCGCCGGACATTATCTGGCTGCGCATCGATTGTGTAGGGGGGAAACAACCGCATTTTTTTCTTCGCCGGGTTCTGTGGCGATCTTCGATCCATTATAGAACGGCCGAAACAAAGGATAACCCGATGAATTTGAATGCGCCTGTCTTCTCGTCTTTCATTCACGACGGGATCAATCTTCGCTATTTCGATGAAGGCGACCCGTCGGGTGCGCCGGTGCTGCTCATTCACGGCTTTGCTTCGAGTGCGCTCGTCAACTGGGTGCATCCCGGCTGGCTGAAGACGCTTGGCGATGCCGGTTACCGGGTGATCGCGATCGATGACCGCGGCCATGGCGGAAGCGACAAACCGCTCGATCCGGAAGCCTACCGGCCTTGGGTGATGGCCGAGGATGCGATTGCGCTGCTCGATCATCTGCGTATTCCGGAGGCTCATCTGTTCGGCTATTCGATGGGCGCCCGGATTTCCGTCTTTGCAGCTTTGGCTCACCCTGAGCGGGTTCGTTCGCTAGTCCTTGGCGGGTTGGGCATCGGTATGACTGATGGCGTTGGTGACTGGGATCCGATCGCCGATGCTCTGCTTGCGCCTGATGCTGACGCGATCACTCACGAGCGGGGCAAGATGTTCCGTGCCTTTGCCGATCAGACCAAAAGCGACAAACAGGCGCTTGCTGCCTGCATTCGCGGCTCGCGCGATCTCGTTGCGCGCTCGGATATGGGTCGTATCGACGCGCCAACACTGATTGGCGTCGGAACCAAGGATGATATTGCCGGTTCGGCGCAGGAGTTGGCCGATCTCATGCCGGAAGGCCGTGCTTTGGATATTTCGAACCGGGATCATATGCTGGCGGTTGGAGACAAGGTGTTCAAGAAGGCGGTTCTGGAATTCTACGCGGAACTGGCCAGCCGGTAACAGGTTCTCTGATCGTTACGATCAACGGAATGCGATTTTGCGTGCGTTGGTGTTACGATAAACTTGTTCTATATAATGTGCTCTTGCAAAGCCGAGGGCGAACAGGGAGTGGGCCATGCCCCCGAGAATGGACATTCGCATCAAGGACCCCGTCACAGCGGTCGATCCGATATGGGATACGTTGAAGGAAGAGGCGCGTCTTGCGATCGAGCATGACCCGCTTCTTGCCGCTTTCCTGTATTCGACCGTTCTGAACCATCGTTCACTTGAGGAATGCGTCGTCCACCGGATTTGTGAACGTCTCGACCATCCGGATCTGCAGGCCGTTCTCCTTCGCCAGACATTCATGGAGATGCTGGAGGAATGGCCGGAATGGGGATCGATCCTTCGCGTCGATATCCAGGCGGTCTATGATCGTGATCCGGCCTGCCTCCGTTTTCTGGAACCCGTCCTTTATTTCAAGGGTTTTCACGCGATCCAGACGCATCGTCTTGCCAATTGGCTTTACATGCGCGGACGCCGCGATTTTGCGCTTTACCTGCAAAGCTGCTCATCCAGCGTCTTCCAGACGGATATCAATCCGGCCGCGCGGATCGGCAAGGGCATCTTCCTTGATCATGCCACCGGTCTCGTTGTCGGCGAGACGGCGGTGATCGGCGACAATGTCTCGATCCTGCATGGGGTGACGCTCGGCGGGACCGGCAAGGAAGGCGCCGATCGTCATCCGAAGATCGGCAATGGCGTGCTGATCGGCGCCGGTGCCAAGATACTCGGCAATATCGAGATCGGTTCCTGCTCGCGCGTTGCCGCCGGGTCGGTGGTGCTGAAACCGGTGCCGCCGAAGTCTACCGTCGCCGGAGTGCCGGCGAAGGTTGTGGGAGAGGCGGGCTGTTCGGAACCGGCACGGGTGATGGATCAGCTGCTGATGTCCGAGGACTGAGCAGGCGGAATGAAATAGAGGTTGAAGCCGGGAAGCCCAAGGCTTGTCGGCTTTACTTTTGCCGCGGTCCCATGCCACAAGCGGCGCAACGCGAATGGAAAATGGAGATTGTCGTGAAGCCCGACGAAATCAAAAAGATCGACGCCTACTTCAAGCGCCTTCTGAACCCACAGATCGTCGTCAAGGCACGGCCGCGCAAGGATGATTCTGCAGAAGTCTATCTGGGCGAAGAGTTTCTCGGAGTCGTCTATGTGGATGACGAGGATGATGAGCGGTCCTACAATTTCTCGATGGCGATCCTCGACGTCGACCTCGACTGAGAGTTTTCGAATGATGTACCGGCGGGCCGTTTCGGCCCGCTTTCGATTCGCAGGTCTTTCTGCTCCCGCGGTTGTCGATCACGCTCTTGTAAGACGATCTGCCCAACCCCATTAATAGAGAACGGCCACTACAGACCGTCTCTGTGAGCTTTGCCTCCACACCGATATCTCGTGCACATTCGATGCATGTTCGTAGCTGGCAATCGTCAGGTGCGATCGCTTCGTATTTGCATCCGATGGGGTGATGGGTGTTAATTTTTGCAGGTTGGACCGTTCTCTGGCGGAATAGTGATTGCGCCGCCGCAAAGGGGGCTTAAAATCTGTGTCCAATGAACTAAGTTAGAAAGACTGGAGTTCGGCAGGCCGCAATGTTCAAGATGGTCGCCGGCACCTGGGGATGATGAATGATGATCGCACTGCCGATCTCGATGGAAAAAGAAAAAGATGGTGACGGGGATAACGCCAACCGCGGAACCTCGGTCATCACGCGCACGAAGCCCAAGACGAAACGCCCGAACCTGTATCGCGTACTCCTCTTGAATGACGACTATACCCCGATGGACTTCGTCATACATATTCTCGAGCGGTTCTTTCAGAAGGACAGGGAGGCTGCCACACTCATTATGCTCCACGTTCATAACCATGGCGTGGGCGAGTGCGGCATTTATACCTACGAAGTAGCGGAGACCAAGGTGAGCCAGGTGATGGACTTCGCCAGACAGCATCAGCATCCGCTACAATGTGTCATGGAAAAGAAGTGAGGAACCCGACGTGCCCACATTTTCGCCTAGTCTTGAAAAGGCGCTGCATCAGGCACTGACCTTCGCCAACGAGCGGCATCACGAATATGCCACGCTCGAACACCTGCTTCTCGCGTTGATAGACGACGCGGATGCGGCGGCGGTCATGGGCGCTTGTAACGTCAACCTTGAAAACCTGCGCAAGACCGTTGCCGATTATGTCGACAACGAACTTGCCAACCTCGTGACCGGCTATGACGAAGACTCGAAGCCCACCTCCGGCTTCCAGCGCGTCATTCAGCGGGCGGTCATCCATGTCCAGTCTTCCGGTCGTGAAGAAGTAACTGGTGCCAATGTGCTCGTGGCGATCTTCGCCGAGCGCGAAAGCCATGCGGCCTTCTTCCTGCAGGAGCAGGAGATGACCCGCTACGATGCGGTCAATTATATTTCTCACGGTATCGGCAAGCGGCCGGGCTCCTCCCAGACCCGTTCGCCGCGTGGATCCGAAGAGCCGGATTCTGACGCCAAGCCATCGCGCGGCGGTGAGCCGGAGGAAGGCACTGCCAAGAAGCCGCAGGATGCGCTGAAGGCCTATTGCGTCAATCTGAACGACAAGGCCAAGGATGGTCGCATCGATCCCCTGATCGGCCGCCATTCGGAGGTCAACCGGACCATTCAGGTTCTGTGCCGCCGGTCCAAGAACAACCCGCTTTACGTGGGTGATCCGGGCGTCGGCAAGACCGCAATCGCGGAAGGTCTCGCCAAGCGCATCGTCGAAGGCAAGGTGCCGGAAGCGCTCGCGGACGCGACGATCTTCTCGCTCGACATGGGCACGTTGCTCGCTGGCACCCGTTATCGTGGTGACTTCGAAGAACGTCTGAAGCAGGTCGTCAAGGAACTGGAAGATTTTCCCGGGGCCGTTCTCTTCATCGACGAAATCCACACGGTTATCGGTGCCGGTGCGACATCCGGCGGTGCTATGGATGCGTCAAATCTGTTGAAGCCGGCTCTGTCCTCTGGCCAGATCCGCTGCATCGGTTCAACAACCTACAAGGAATATCGCCAGTTCTTCGAAAAGGACCGGGCTCTGGTCCGTCGTTTCCAGAAGATCGACGTCAACGAACCGTCGATCGTCGATGCGATCGAGATCATGAAGGGCCTGAAGCCTTATTTCGAGGACTATCACAAGCTTCGCTATACCAACGAGGCGATCAAGTCGGCCGTCGAACTGTCGGCCCGCTACATCTCCGACCGCAAGCTGCCGGACAAGGCGATCGACGTGATCGACGAGACCGGTGCGGCGCAGATGCTGCTGCCGGCGTCCAAGCGCCGCAAGTTGATCACCGAGAAGGAGATCGAGGCAACCATCGCGACGATGGCGCGGATACCGCCTAAAACCGTTTCCAAGGATGATGAGGCTGTTCTCGCCAATCTGGAAAAGGAACTGCGGTCCGTCGTCTACGGCCAGGATGCGGCGATCGAAGCACTTTCGACCGCGATCAAGCTGGCGCGTGCCGGCCTGCGCGAGCCAAACAAGCCGATCGGTTCCTACGTCTTTTCCGGCCCGACAGGCGTCGGCAAGACGGAAGTTGCCAAGCAGCTTGCGGCCTCGCTCGGCGTGGAATTGCTGCGCTTCGACATGTCGGAATATATGGAACGCCACACGGTCTCGCGACTGCTCGGCGCGCCTCCCGGTTATGTCGGCTTCGATCAGGGTGGTCTTTTGACCGATCAGGTCGATCAGCATCCGCATAGCGTGCTTCTTCTCGATGAAATCGAGAAGGCGCATCCGGATATCTACAATATCCTGCTGCAGGTCATGGACCACGGTTCGCTGACAGACCACAACGGCAAGAAGATCGACTTCCGTAATGTCATCCTGATCATGACGACCAATGCGGGCGCTTCGGAAATGGCCAAGGCAGCCTTCGGCTTCGGTTCTTCCAAGCGTACCGGTGAAGACGAAGAGGCATTGAACCGCCTGTTCACGCCGGAATTCCGCAACCGTCTCGACGCGACGATCCCGTTCGCGCCGCTGCCGACGGCGGTCATTCATCAGGTCGTGCAGAAGTTCGTCATGCAGCTGGAAACGCAGCTGTCAGAACGTAATGTCACGTTCGACCTGCATGAGGATGCGATCGCCTGGCTGGCCGACAAGGGTTACGACGAAAAGATGGGCGCGCGTCCATTGTCCCGCGTGATCCAGGAATACATCAAGAAGCCGCTCGCCAACGAGATCCTGTTTGGTGCGCTGCGCAAGGGTGGTGTGGTCCGCGTCACAGTCGGCAAAGACGAAAACGGCAAGGACAAGCTGGTGCTCGACTCCATTCCTGAGGCGGTGCCGGTGAAGCCGAAACCGGAGGCCGAAGTGGAGGAGGCTTCTGAAGAGGCAAAGGCCAAGGTCACCAAGCCGAAGGCCGCCAAGAAGTCCTCGACCAAGGGCAAGGATGGCGGCAAAGGCGCAACGGTTGCCAAGGCAAAGGCAGAAGACGACGGTGATGTGATTGCTGAGGAGGCTCCGAAGCCGCGCAAGGGCAGTACGGTTCCGCGGGTTCCGAAAGCCAAGTAATTGCTCTCATATCGATTGAATGAAAGATGCCGGGCTTGTCCCGGCATCTTT
This sequence comes from Pseudomonadota bacterium, assembly GCA_023451735.1. Lineage (GTDB taxonomy): Bacteria > Pseudomonadota > Alphaproteobacteria > Rhizobiales > Rhizobiaceae > Neorhizobium. The sequence goes on from JAEXYH010000078.1 coordinate 12,307, forward strand.
GTGTTTGTAGGCATGGATTTGATCAACAACAAATGGAATGCCGATGTCTGCAGAGCAGCGCGTGGAGCGCGGCAGCTTGAAATGGTTCCTGACAGGCATGCGCGGCGTCCTGTCTCTTCCTGCCATAATTCTCATGACATCCTATGTCGGCTTCAGCGCATTCGCGCTTCAGGCGGGGTTGACGCGTTCGGAAGCCGTGTTGATGACACTCGGTATCTGGGCCTTGCCCGCGCAGATGATCCTGGTCGGTTCGATGATCGGCGGAGCCAATATCGCAGCTTCGTTTCTCGCGGTCACGCTATCGTCAATCCGGATGATGCCGATGGTGGCGTCGATCGTTCCGGAAATGCGCACGTCCAGGACGCCTGTCTGGCTGTTGCTGTTACTGTCGCATTTCATCGCCATCACGTCATGGGTATTTGCCTCGACCCGGCTGCGTGATGTCCCGCGCGAATACCGCGTCGCTTTCTTTGCCGGTTTCGGTATTACACTGACCTCAACCTGCGCGCTGATCGTCGGTGTCAGCTACGGTATCGTTTCGCAGTTTCCGCCGATCGTTGCCGGGGCGCTTTTCATGCTGACGCCGGTCTATTTCATCTCGTCGATCTGGGCGAGCGCCAAGCAGTTCGTGGTCAAGATCGCCTTCGTCATCGGCATCGTGCTCGGTCCCGCTCTGGCACTCGTCGTGCCGCAGTTCGACGTTCTGCTCGCGGGTGTCGGCGGCGGAACCGTCGCTTATCTGATCGACCGCTACCGGCGTCATCGTCAGCGGGTCGTGGAGGAGGGCATCTGATGCTGGAAGAATACTGGACCTATGTCCTGATCGTCGTCGCGGGTTTCATCGCGACGGATTTCTGGCGCTGGCTCGGCGTGCTTGCTGGCAATCGGCTCAATGAAGAGTCCGAGGCGCTGAGCTGGGTGAGGGCGGTTGCGACGGCTCTTGTTATGGCAGTCACCGCCAAGCTGATCGTTTTTCCGACTGGCGTGCTTGCAGATTCACCGCTCTGGCTAAGGCTCGCGTCTGCCGGGATCGGCTTTTCGGTATTCCTGGCAACCGGAAAAAAGGTGGCGGTCGGCGTCATTGTGCCAATCGCCGTCCTTGTGGCGGGCCTTTTTCTGCTTGAAACCTAAATCAGGCGCCAAGCGCGTCAACCAGCTTCTTGGCATTGGCGGCCAACACTGCGTTATCTTCCATCTGACCGCTATGCGGCTTCAGGCTCGTGCCTTCATAACGCGGGATGATGTGGAAATGCAGGTGATAGACGGTCTGACCGGCTGCCTGCTCATTGAATTGCGTGACGGTGATGCCATCCGCCTCGAAAGCATCCTTGGCCGCATTGGCCAGTTTCTGCACGATCGGAATGACTTTCGACAGGATTGCCGGATCGGCATCCAGAATATTGCGCGATGGCACCTTTGGTATCACCAGAAGGTGACCTGGGGATTGGGGCATGACATCCATAAAGGCCAGCGTGTCGGCATCCTCGTAAATGCGATGGCAGGGAATTTCGCCACGCAGGATCTTTGCGAAGATATTGTTGTCGTCGTAGCTCATGGAAGTCCTCTCCTGTTCTTCGGAGCTTTTCCGCCTTTCTTCGAAACGCGAAACCGCTCTACTTCTTTCAACGCAATTCCGGATGCAAAGCCGGGTCCCATTTTTGCTGGAATTGCTTCGTTCAGTCGTCCTGCTGCCGTTCGCCCTTGCGGAATGGGCTGTGTTCGGACAGATATTCGTTCATTCCGTCGACTTCCTGCCGTTCACGCTCAAGATAGTCGGCAATCGCGCGTCGCAGGCCCGGATGGGCGATGTAATGCATGGAATGGGTGGTGACGGGAAGATAACCGCGGGCGAGCTTGTGTTCGCCCTGGGCGCCTGCTTCGACCTGCTTCAAGCCCTTGGCGAGCGCGAAGTCGATGGCTTGGTGATAACAGACTTCGAAATGCAGGAAGGGGTGATCCTCGATGCAGCCCCAGTGGCGACCGTAGAGCGTATCGCCGCCGATGAAGTTGATCGCGCCGGCAATATAGCGGCCGTCGCGTTTCGCCATGACGAGCAGAATGTCGTCGGCCATGCGGGTGCCGATCAGCGAATAGAAGCTGCGGGTGAGATAGGGGCGTCCCCATTTGCGGCCGCCAGTATCCATGTAGAAGGTGAAGAACTGGTCCCAGATCTCCTCGCTTAGGTCGGATCCTGTCAGCCAGTCGATTGTGATGCCATTTTCCACGGCCGCGCGGCGTTCCTTCTTCAACGCCTTGCGCTTGCGTGACGCCAGTGTCTCTAGAAAGGCGTCGTGATTGGCATAGCCTTCGTTGATGAAGTGGAATTGCTGGTCGGTGCGGTGCAAATATTCAGCGTTATCGAAAATTTCGACCTCGTTCTGAGGCACGAAAGTTACGTGCGCGGAAGATATTCCGATCTGTCGTGTCACCTCCTGGAGACCTGCAGCAAGCGTTGCCTGCATCGTCTCGCGGTCATAACCGGCAGCGACCAGAAGGCGAGGGCCGGTGGCAGGCGTGAAGGGGATGGCGCATTGCAGTTTCGGATAATAACGCCCGCCGGCGCGTTCGAACGCATCCGCCCAGCCATGATCGAAGACATATTCGCCCTGGCTGTGGCTTTTCAAATAGGCGGGAATAGCGCCGATCAGCGTGCCAGCCCCGTTTTCGAGGAGGACGTGATGGCCATGCCAGCCTGTCTTGGCTGTGGCTGATCCGGACTCTTCCAGAGCCGAGAGAAAAGCATGGGAGAGGAAGGGATTATAAGGAATTTCCCCGGAGGAGCTTGCCTTTGAGGCACCCGAAAGCCTCGACCAGCTTTCGGGGCTGATCGCGGCTAATGATTTTTCGATGCGGATCGTGAGGTTTTCGGTCATTTCTGAATATTCATGACTTGCCGTTACGCCCCGCAGGATACGGGACGCATAAACTTCAACGCTTACGCATATTGGCCATCGACGATCCTGTCGATCTCGAATGTGATGCGCTAGCGCGCCGTAACCTCACGCGGGTCGAACCCTTCGAAAGTTATCTGGTCGCCATGAAGATAGCTATGCACGAGCGCGTTTTCATCCCTGACAGTCCAGGTAATGACCGGAATGCCGGCACGTCGCTGGGCGGTGATGAAGGAATTCGGCAGATGCGGCCAGTGGTAGGAGATAAAATCCAGGCCGAGTTGCATGGCCTCATCGTGCTGGAAGTACTCTTCCGGCTTATCGCCCATCGCGGTCAGGCCGAGCGGGTAAGGCGCGCCAACCTTTTTGAGATCGCGAAGAATGTGGTGGTCGAAGCTCATCAGAGCGACCTTGCCCTGATAGCCTTCCAATACGTCAAGCACGTCCTCGACGAAGCCATTGTCCTCTTCCTCCGTGCGCCCCTTGATCTCGATGATGAGAGGCACGCGGCCTGCAACGAGATCGAGCATCTGCTTCAGAGTGGGGATCTTGTCGGCCGTGCCGCCTACTGCAAGCAGACCGAGTTCGGAGGCTGTCCGCTCCCGTACATCGCCCTGGATGCCGCAGACGCGTTCCAGCTTGTCGTCATGAAAAACCATGGGGATGCTGTCGGCGGAGAGCTGAAGGTCGCATTCGATGGCAAAGCCGGCATCCGCCGCTCGGGAAAAGGCGGTGAGTGTGTTTTCCCATACCGCCTTGTTCATGTCGTGATAGCCGCGGTGAGCGACAGGGACGTCCTTGATCCAGGATGCGGAAGTCATGCTTCGATCTCGATGATGGCTTCGACCTCGACGGCGGCATTGAATGGCAGGCCGGCCATGCCGACGGCCGAGCGGGCGTGCTTGCCGGCGTCGCCGAAGACGTTGGCGATCAGGTTGGATGCGCCATTGGTCACGAGGTGTTGTTCAGTGAAGCCCGGGGCGGAGGCGACGAAGCTGGTCAGCTTGACGAACTGGCGGATGCGGCCGAGATCGCCACCGAGGGCGGCCTTTGCCTGGGCGATGACATTGATGGCGCAGAGTTCCGCGGCGCGCTGGCCTTTTGCTACGTCAATCTCGGCACCGAGAAGACCGAGCGCGGCGATCTTGCCTTCTTCGAGCGGGAGCTGACCGGAGACGTAGAGCATGTTGCCGCTGATGCGGGTCGGCAGATAATTTGCGGCAGGGGCAGCAGCTACGGGGAGGGTAATACCAAGTTCCTTCAAGCGGCTTTCGATGGCATCGGACATTTCGGTCTCCGGTTTGTTGTCAAGCGTACAAAAATCCTTCATCAAGGTCATAACCTTGGCTGATGGCGTTCTTATAACACCCGCGCCCGAGTCCAACAGGAGAATATGAATGCTGCGCATGAGCCTCGCGCTGTTCCTCGTCACCGGTGCCGGTGTCGCCTCCGCTGCGCCGATCAGCGCCGATAGTGCTGCGCGCCTGCTTATTCCTCACAGGGCCGTCTATGACCTCAAGCTCAAGGATGCGTCCGAACGATCGGGTATCGAAGGCATGTTTGGCCGTATGGTCTATGAATTCAACGGCTCAGCCTGCACCGGATTCACGACGAACTTCCGCCTTGTCACGAAGATCAGCACCGGCGAGGAGACGCGTGTCAGCGACCAGCAGACCAAGACGTTTGAAGACCTGTCGGCCAAGCAGTTCCATTTTGAGACCAAATCCTTCACCGACGAGCAGCTGGACAAGAGTGTGACCGGAGATGCGAGCGAAGGCGAGGGCAAGGTCAAGGTCGAGTTGCAGGGGGCAAATGTCAGGGAAGTGGACCTGCCGACAAGCACCTTTCCGACCAGTCACATGCTCGACATCATCCAGCAGGCCAAAGAGAACAAGCGTATCTTCGAGACGCGCGTCTTCGATGGCTCGGAAAACGGCGATCAGGCTCTCCTGACCTCTACGGTGATCGGCAAAGCGGAAACGCCGGAAAAGAGCGATGCCGAGGCAGGGGCTGCCGGCGAATTTGCCAAGACAGCCTATTGGCCTGTGACTATCGCCTATTTCAATGATGGTGCAGCCGGAGATCCTACGCCGGTCTACAATATGTCATTCAAGCTTTACGAGAACGGCATCACCCGCGACCTGACCATGGACTACGGGGATTTTTCGCTGGAGGGCAGTCTGGTGAAGCTGGAATTGCTGAAGACGCAGCAGGACCCATGTCCCGCAGTGCCACATTAGGATCGGGTTTTCCATGTCCCTGACACACGAGGTCGCAGTACCGAATGTGTGCATGACAATACTCGACACGTTATTGGATTCATGTCTGTAGTTGCCCCGCAATAAGGAGTGATTCATGGCGCTGATCGGATTCAAAAATACCCACAATCAAGAAGTCTACATTAATCCGGCGCAGATCCTTTATGTGATGCCCTTCGAAGAGGGAGTGACGATCGTCACGTTTGCCGCGGTCAATGGCGCCGGGCAACCGCATACGATTTATGTCCGCGGCGGTATCGAGCAGGTCCGCCAGAGGCTGGGGGCAAAAGCCTGACGGATTTTCAACGCTGTCGTGCGCTGAAAGCTGTACCGCAACGCTTGCAATTTCCCGCAATCGCCTGTATGGGCACGACCATTCCACACGTAAGGCATGGGATCATCCGGGAGAAATCCGGATTTTTCCGCCCGGTGGCACCTTCGAAGAGGGTGCTGTTCGCCTTGCGGAGGTTCAACCGGAAAAGGATAACTAGGCATGGCATTGCCCGATTTCTCTATGCGTCAGCTGCTTGAAGCAGGCGTCCACTTCGGCCACCAGACGCACCGCTGGAACCCGAAGATGAAGCCGTACATCTTCGGCGACCGTAACAACATCCACATCATCGACCTGGCCCAGACCGTTCCGATGCTGTCGCGCGCCCTGCAGGTCGTGTCCGACACCGTTGCTCGTGGCGGCCGCGTTCTGTTCGTTGGCACCAAGCGTCAGGCTTCCGAGCTGATCGCCGATTCGGCCAAGCGTTCTGCCCAGTACTACGTCAATTCCCGCTGGCTCGGCGGCATGATGACCAACTGGAAGACCATTTCGAACTCGATCCAGCGTCTGCGCAAGCTCGACGAGATCCTGAACTCGGAGCAGTCCGGCTACTCCAAGAAGGAGCGTCTGAACCTTGAGCGCGAACGCGAGAAGCTGGACAAGGCTCTCGGCGGTATCCGCGACATGGGCGGCGTTCCGGACCTGATGTTCATCATCGACACGAACAAGGAAAAGATCGCGATCGACGAAGCCAAGCGCCTCGGTATCCCGGTCGTCGCCATCATCGACTCGAACTGCGATCCGGACCTGATCGACTTCCCGATCCCGGGTAACGACGACGCGTCGCGCGCCATCGCTCTTTACTGCGACCTGATCGCTCGCGCTGCCATCGACGGCATCGCTCGCCAGCAGGGCGCTTCGGGCCGCGACCTCGGCGCTTCCGCTGAAGTTCCGGTCGAGCCGGCTCTCGAAGGCGAAGCCGAAGCTCAGGCTTAAGGCCAAGGTTGGAGCGGCTTGCCGCTCCCGCTTTTTCCATTTGACCGAGGCCAGAGAGACGATCCCTGGCCTCGGTTTGTTTAAAAGTCCTGTTCGCCCGAGGTCCTTCGGATCGCGGTTGAAGGGCAGGCCGGCGGTGATCTTCATCACCGTGTCATACTTCCGGGTACATTCGTTCCCAAAACCTTGAGTTCGCCGAGGTTTTTCGGCGGCACGCAACAAACCGACAAGAGGCTCACAATGGCTGAAATCACCGCTGCACTGGTGAAGGAACTGCGCGAAAAGTCCGGCGCAGGCATGATGGACTGCAAGAAGGCGCTGACCGAAAACAACGGCGACATCGAAGCAGCAATCGACTGGCTGCGCGCCAAGGGCATTGCCAAGGCCGACAAGAAGTCGGGTCGTACGGCTGCTGAAGGTCTGATCGGCGTTGCTTCGACCGGCACCAAGGCCGTTGTCGTCGAAGTTAACTCCGAAACCGACTTCGTCGCCCGTAACGATGCCTTCCAGGCCATGGTTCGCGGCGTTGCCGACGTCGCTCTGACCACTGATGGTACCGTTGAAGCCGTTGGTGCTGCGATCTACCCGGAAACCGGCAAGTCGGTTACCGACACGATCAAGGACGCAGTTGCCACGATCGGCGAAAACATGAACCTGCGTCGTTCGGCTGCGCTCGAAGTGGAAGATGGCGTTGTTGCCACCTACATCCACAACGCTGCTGCAGACCGTCTCGGCAAGCTCGGTGTTCTGGTTGCGCTCAAGTCGACCGGCAACAAGGACGCTCTGAACGCCATCGGTCGCCAGGTCGCCATGCACATTGCTGCAACGGCTCCGCTCGCTGTCCGCGCCGAAGAAGTTGATGCCGCTGTCGCCGAGCGCGAACGCAACGTCTTCATCGAGCAGTCGCGCGAATCCGGCAAGCCGGAAGCCATCATCGAAAAGATGGTTGAAGGCCGTATGCGCAAGTTCTTCGAAGAAGTCGCCCTTCTTTCGCAGGCTTTCGTCATCAATCCCGACCTTACCGTTGGCGAAGCCGTGAAGGCTGCCGAAAAGGAAGTCGGTGCGCCGATCGAAGTTACCGGCATGGCACGCCTGCTGCTCGGCGAAGGCGTCGAAAAGGAAGAGACCGACTTCGCTGCCGAAGTCGCTGCTGCTGCAAAGGGCTGATTTCGTCAGCTAATACAGTGAAAACGATGGGGGCACCGGTGACAAGCCGGTGCCCTTCGTGTATCGCCAAGCCGTTTGATCTCTCCGTTTCCGTTTCGCTTTTCAAGGAGCCGTCATGTCGTCTCAGCCCATCTACAAGCGCGTTCTGCTCAAGGCCTCCGGCGAGGCTCTCATGGGTAGCCAAGGGTTTGGCATCGATGTCGCGGTGGTCGACCGCATTGCTTCCGATATCGCCGAGGCGCGGCGCATGGGCGTCGAAGTCGGCGTCGTAGTTGGAGGCGGCAACATTTTTCGCGGCGTAGCCGTAGCTTCTAAGGGTGGCGACCGCGTGACGGGCGACCACATGGGCATGCTGGCGACCGTTATCAACGCGCTGGCACTTGCGACTTCGCTGCGCAAGCTTGATATCGATACGGTGGTTCTTTCGGCTATCGCCATGCCGGAAATCTGCGAGAGCTTCTCGCAGCGCCAGGCGCTTCATCACATGGCACAGGGCCGGGTGGTGATTTTCGCCGGCGGCACCGGCAACCCGTTCTTCACCACCGATTCGGCAGCAGCTTTGCGTGCGGCCGAGATTGGCGCCGAAGCGATCTTCAAGGGTACGCAGGTGGACGGCATCTATTCTGCCGATCCGAAAAAGGACCCGAATGCGACCCGTTTCGATACACTGACGCATAGCGAGGTCCTGGAGAAGGGCTTGGCGGTCATGGACGTGGCTGCAGTTGCGCTGGCCCGTGAAAACCACATTCCGATCGTCGTCTTTTCGATCCATGAGCCGGATGGCTTTACGCAGATCTTGACCGGCGGCGGCCTCAAGACGATCGTATCCGATAACTGAGAAACTACCGCAGTCTTTCCTCCAATCAGAAAGCCTGCCGATAACAAGATGGAGTTCCAACGATGAGCGGATCAGTCGATCTCAATGACATCAAGCGCCGCATGGAAGGCGCAGTTAATGCCTTCAAGAGCGATATCGCTTCCTTGAGAACCGGTCGCGCATCGGCCAACGTGCTCGATCCCATCACCGTGGAAGCCTATGGTTCCCGCGTGCCGTTGAACCAGGTGGCAAACATTACCGTGCCTGAGCCGCGGATGCTGGGCGTGTCCATCTGGGATAAGTCGATGGTTCGCGCAGTAGAGAGTGCTATCCGCGAATCGCATCTCGGCCTCAATCCGATCGTCGATGGGCAAAATCTCCGCATACCGCTGCCGGAACTCAACGAGGAACGCCGCAAGTCGCTGGTCAAGGTTGCCCATGATTATGCCGAAAAGGCGAAGGTTGCTGCGCGTCATGTCCGTCGTGACGGTATGGACGGCCTGAAAAAAGCCGAAAAGGACGGCGTAATCGGCCAGGACGACAGCCGTGCCCAGTCGGAAAAGGTTCAGAAGATGACCGACGACACGATTTCTGAAGTCGACCGCTTGCTTGCGGATAAGGAAAAGGAAATCATGCAGGTCTAGGTTGGGTGCCGTTTTCCCTCCCTCGGCCGTTGAAGGAATTGCATAGGACATGCTGACGCCAGATATCGCGATCATTCCGGAACACGTCGCCATCATCATGGATGGCAACGGCCGGTGGGCTAACAAGCGTGGCCTGGCCCGGACGATGGGGCACAGCAAGGGTGTCGAGGCTGTCAAGGAAACGGTCAGGGCTGCTGGCGAACTTGGCATCCGCTACCTTACTCTGTTTGCGTTCTCGTCCGAAAACTGGAACCGGCCGGAAGCAGAGGTGAGCGATCTGCTCGGGCTTCTGCGTCGCTTCATCCGCCGCGACCTGGCGGAACTTCATCGCGAAAACGTTCGCATCAAGGTGATCGGCGAGCGCGAAAAACTTCGCGGGGACATCCTTCCGCTTCTTCTCGAGGCAGAAGAAACGACGCGCAACAATACCGCGCTGACGGTGGTAATCGCGTTCAATTACGGTTCTCGCGACGAGATCGCGCGAGCAACCACGCTGATCGCGCAGAAGGTGAAGGCTGGTCTGCTGGATCCGGCGGCTATCAGCGCCGAGACGATCAGTGATCATCTCGATACCGCGGGTATCCCCGACCCCGACCTTATCATCCGCACAAGCGGTGAGGAGCGGCTTTCGAACTTCCTGCTCTGGCAGGCAGCCTATTCGGAATTCGTTTTTCTGCCCGACTACTGGCCGGACTTCAATCGGGACCTCTTCATCGAGGCGCTCAAGATCTACGCTTCGCGTGATCGGCGCTTCGGAGGGCTGTCTGCGAGACCTGCGGCGGTCATGGGCTGATGGCGCGCGAACTTAAGCTTCGTATCATATCTGCCATCGTTCTTGCCGCGGTTGTCTTGGCTGCAACCTGGGTAGGTGGGTGGGCGTTCAACCTTGTGGCCGCAGTGATCGCTCCGCTGATCTACTATGAATGGTCAACGATCACTCGCCTCGCCGACCAGGATTTCAAAGCGAATGCGTTCGGCTGGCTGATTGTCCTGCTTATTGCGCTCGATCTGGCGATAGGAGGGGGCGATCTTTCGATGCCGCTCCTTTGCGGCGGGGCAATCACGGCGGCGATCCTTGTGCTTCCTGGTCGTGGTCCCTGGTGGATTCCTGGCGGCATCATTTATGCCGGGCTCAGCGGTATTTCACTTGCCGCGATACGAGGGGGCAATCAGGCGGGCCTCGTTGCCATGCTTTTCATCTTCGCCGTAGTATGGGGCACCGATATCCTCGCCTATTTCGTCGGTCGCGCTATAGGCGGTCCGAAGCTTGCGCCGCGAATCTCGCCGGGCAAGACATGGTCGGGCGCAATCGGCGGGGCTGTGGCAGGGGTCGCTGCAAGCGGTTTACTCACGCTTGGCGTCTTCTCACGGCTTTCTTTGTGGACGATGGCGCTTGCTTTTCTGCTGTCGGTGGCCAGCCAGATCGGCGATCTGTTTGAATCCTTTATCAAGCGTCGCTTCGGCGTGAAGGATAGCAGCCATCTCATCCCCGGACACGGTGGCGTGATGGACCGTGTTGACGGCTTGGTTTTTGCCTGTTTTGCCGTATTTCTGTTGACGCTTGTGGACACGGCTATGAAGGGCCATGTTAGCAACTCGGTCGCAGCCTTCATCTTCGGTCTGTAGGGCGGCGACCAGCCTCGGTATTGTGAAGCGGAAACATTGATGGCCATCCTTGGTTTCATAACGGGTTACATCATCCCGTTTATCCTCGTTCTGTCCCTGCTCGTCTTCGTCCACGAGATGGGACACTATCTTGTGGGGCGGTGGAGCGGTATTCGGGTCACGGCCTTTTCGGTGGGCTTCGGCCCGGAGCTGATTGGTGTCACGGATAGCCACGGAACTCGCTGGAAGCTTTCCGCTATTCCGCTTGGTGGATACGTGAAGTTCTTCGGCGACGAGGATGCCGCAAGCCTTCCCGATGCCTCAAGCGTTGCCCATATGAGCGAAGCCGATCGAGCCCAGACGCTCGCCGGAGCAAAGTTGTGGAAACGTGCCGCCACCGTCGCTGCCGGGCCTATTGCGAACTTCATCCTGGCGATCGCCATTTTCGCAGTGCTGTTTTCCGTCTATGGCAAGATGATTGCCGATCCGGTCGTCGCGGAAGTGCGTGCAGACAGTGCGGCCGCTGAAGCCGGCGTTTTGCCGGGGGATCGCCTCGTCGCACTCGACGGAAGCAAGGTCTCTACATTCGAAGAGGTGCGTCGTTACGTCAGCGTTCGGCCTGAAACGTCGATCGTTGTAACGGTGGAGCGGAACGGCCAGGACCTTGATCTGCCGATGGTGCCAAAGAGCACCGAGATTACTGACCAGTTCGGCAACAAGGTTGAACTCGGGTTGATTGGCATCGTGACCAACGAGGAACGTGGTAATTTCCGGCTTGAGACCTTCACTCCGCTTGAGGCGGTCGGCGAGGGTGTGAAGGAAACCGGCAATATCATAACCGGCACGTTCCGTTATCTCGGCAATCTGGTGACGGGCCGGATGAAGGCCGACCAGCTTGGCGGTCCGGTTCGCGTGGCCCAGGCTTCGGGGCAAATGGCGTCGCTCGGCTTTGCTGCCGTCATCCAGCTCGCCGCCGTCCTGTCTGTTTCCATTGGACTTTTGAACCTTATGCCGGTTCCGGTGCTTGACGGCGGCCATTTGGTTTTCTACGCAATAGAAGCTGTGAGGGGGAAGCCTCTGGGTGCAGGAGCTCAGGAGATCGCATTCCGTATCGGTCTTGCGATGGTACTCAGTCTGATGGTGTTCGCCACCTTCAACGATATCACCAACCTTATTGGCTAAGCGAGCTGCGGGTGAATAAACCGATTATTCACCATGTTTACAATGTTGCGTGGCCTCAGAGCCACGCTTCAAAAGGAAGTAAATAGAAATTAACGCGATAGCTTGCTTGTAGGGCAAAAGAAGGTAAAACGACACACGTGGCCGGAGTCGGGCTCCACCCGCCGAGGGACAACGGGAAAAGGTAAGAATTGAAAATGAAGGCTGGTTCAAAGTTTTTGAACGCGGTGTCGGCGTTTGCGCTGTCTGCTAGTGTTGTTGCGTCGGGTTCTGGCGTCATGGTGCTTGCAAGTGCTGCGAGTGCCGAAGCTGCTGTCATCCGCAGCGTTCAGGTGCGTGGCGCCCAGCGCGCCGGCGAAGAAGCTGTTCGTTCCAACCTCACGATCCAGCCGGGTGTTTCCTTTTCCGGTGCTGATATCGATGAATCGGTCAAGCGTCTCTATGCGACCGGTTATTTCTCCGATGTGAAGATCAGTGTTTCGGGCAGCTCGCTGGTTGTAACCGTTGCTGAAAACGAACTGGTCAACCAGGTTGTCTTCAACGGAAATCGCAAGATCAAGGACGACAAGCTGGCAGGCGTTGTGCAGACGCAGCCGCTCGGACCGTACAGCCAGGCAATGGTCAATGCGGACATCGAGCGCATTCGTACTGCCTATTCGCAGATCGGCCGCAGCGACGTCGAGATCACGACCCAGACGGTCAATGTCGGTCAGGGACGCGTCAACATTGCTTTCGTGATCAATGAAGGTGACCGTACGAAGATCGCCGATATCAATTTTGTCGGCAATCAGGCTTATGGCGACGGTCGCCTGAAGGCCGTGATCGTCACCAAAGAATCTGGTCCGCTGTCCTTCCTGACCCGCAAGGACGTCTACAGCCCGGACAAGCTGCGCGCCGACGAAGATGCGCTGCGCCAGTTCTACTACAATCACGGTTACCCGGATTTCCGCATCATCTCTTCCGATGCGCAGCTCGATACGACGACGAACAAGTACACGATCAACTTTACGGTTGAAGAAGGTGCGCGTTATCAGTTCGGCGATGTCAGTGTCGAGTCGAGTGTCGAAGGCATCAGCGGCGATGAGCTTCGCGGACTTGTCGAGACCAAGCCGGGCGCAGTCTACGATGCCCGCGAAATCCAGAAGTCGATGGAAGCCATTTCCAAGCAGGTTGCTTCGAAGGGTTATCCCTTCGCGCGGGTCACACCGCGTGGTGATCGTAATCTGCAGACCAACACGATCGGCGTCTCCTATATGGTCGACCAGGGCGAGCGCGCCTATGTCGAACGTATCGAGATCCGCGGTAACACCCGCACGCGTGATTACGTCATTCGTCGCGAGTTCGATTTCAGTGAAGGCGATGCCTTCAATCAGGAAATGATCTCTCGCGCCAAGCGTCGCCTTGAAGCGCTCGGCTACTTTACTGCAGTCAATATTTCGACGACGCAGGGCAGCGCAGCAGACCGCGTTGTCGTTGTTGTGGACGTTGAAGATCAGTCGACCGGTTCGTTCGGTATCGGTGCTGGTTACTCTGCAGGTGGCGACGGCTTCATTCTCGAAGCCTCGGTTGAAGAAAAGAACTTCCTTGGTCGCGGCCAGTATGTTCGTGTTGCTGCGGGCGGTGGCCTGAACGATTCGCGTACCTACTCGCTGTCCTTCACCGAGCCGTATTTCCTCGGTTACCGTCTGGCTGCCGGCTTTGACGTATTCCGCAGCGAAACCTCGTCGAATGATAACTACGACTATTCGGAACAGGGCTTCACGCTGCGTGTGACGGCGCCGATCACCGAAGATCTGGCAACGACCTTCCGCTATACGTACAAGCAGATCGAGTACGAAAGCGACGGCAATGACTTTGATGATCTTTCGCCGATCTATCAGGATCTCGTTGATCACGGTAAGTATACGCAGTCGTCGGTTGCCCAGACGCTGACCTATAACACGCTGGACAGTCAGACTATGGCTCGCGAAGGGATCTATGCGACCTTCACGCACGAGTTTGCCGGTCTTGGTGGTGATTCTGAGTTCTACAAGATCTCCGGACGCGCGCGTTACTTCCAGACGTTGTCGACCGAGGCAGATCTCATCGGCTCGATCGCAGTCGGTGCAGGTCATGTTTTCGCCACCGGCGATAATCTGAACGTCTTCGATCAGTTCACGCTCGGTGGTCGTCAGGTTCGTGGCTTCGATAACAACGGTATCGGTCCGCGCACGAAGGACGATGGCGACGCGCTGGGCGGTACGACGTACTTTACCGTTTCGGCTGATGCCTCGATGCCGTTCCCGGCAGTTCCTGAAGACATCGGCCTGCGTCTGGCTGCTTTTGCAGATGCTGGCACTTTGTACGGTAATGATGTCAAAACGTCCGGCACCGATATCGAAGGCACTGGCATGTCCTGGCGTGCATCCGTTGGTCTCGGCGTCATGTGGGCTTCTCCTTTCGGCAATATCCGCATGGATTACGCGATCCCGGTGCTCAAGGAAGACTTCGACGAAACCCAGGAATTCCGCTTCAGCATGGCGAACCAGTTCTGATCGTTTCCGGCCGCGAAAGCGGCCGGAAACCTGTTCTGGAGCTTCAGCTTTATGGATCATAATAATTTCTTTCCGCCCCATGATGGCGTTAGCCTGCGCGAGCTGGCGACCCATCTTGGGGCTGAGCTTTTGGACGATACCGTCGGCGATCGCGTGATCCGTTCGGTGGCGCCGGTTGCGCGCGCTCAGGAAGGGCAGGTATGCTATATCCTGTCGCGCAAAAACCGCCAGGAGCTTGAGACCTGCATGGCCTCTGCCATCCTCTGCGATCCCGGTCTTGCAAATATCGTTCCCGCGCATATCGCAGTTCTGCAGACCAAAACACCACATTCGGCTTTTGCGATGGCGGGAGCGTTTCTGCATCCACTCGCAATGCGTCCAAGCCCTGTAACATCCGAGGGTGAGGGTATATCTCCCGCTGCCTATGTGGATCCGACTGCGCGGCTGGAAGATCGCGTGACTGTTGAACCAATGGCGGTGATCGGTGCACGTGCTCATATCGGCGCTGGTACCCGTATCGGAGCAGGCGTAATCGTTGGTGCGGACGTTCAGATCGGACGCGATTGCAGCATCGCCGCCGGCGCGAGTGTGGTGGCTGCCCTGATCGGCAACAACGTCATCATCCACAACGGCGTCCGTATCGGTCAGGATGGTTTCGGTTTTGCGCCGGGGCCGCGCGGCATGCTGAAGATCGTGCAGATCGGTCGTGTCATTATCCAGGATAATGTTGAGATCGGCGCGAATACGACGATCGACCGTGGTGCCATGGATGATACGGTCATCGGCGAAGGTACGAAAATCGATAATCAGGTACAGATCGCCCACAATGTTCATATCGGACGCCATTGCGGCATCGCCTCCGGGGCTGGTATCGCCGGCTCGACGAAGATTGGAAATGGCGTCTTGATCGGAGGCGCATCCGGCATAAATGGTCATATTTCTATTGGAGACGGCGTTCAGATCGCTGCAATGAGCGGCGTTGTGGCAGATATCCCTCCTGGCCTTAGATATGGCGGGATACCGGCGCGACCGATGAAAGACTTTCTCCGTGAGATGGCGGAAAAAATGACTCAGGTGGACGACAGGGCAAAACGCAGAGGAGAAAAAAACAATGACTGATGAGACCAAGCCGGAACTCGGCGCGGCCGACATTCAGGAAATCATGAAGCTTTTGCCTCATCGCTATCCTTTTCTGCTCGTTGACAAAATCATCGATATCGATGGTGATAATTCGGCCATTGGCATCAAGAACGTGACTGCCAACGAACCGCAATTCCAGGGGCATTTTCCAGAGCGTCCGATCATGCCGGGTGTTCTTCTGGTTGAAGCGATGGCACAGACCGCCGGTGCGATCTGTGCGCGCAAGGAAGGCGAAGGCGGCAATCTCGTCTACTTCATGACCATCGACAATGCCCGTTTCCGTAAGCCGGTTGTGCCGGGTGACCGGGTGGAATTCCACGTCGTGAAGCAGAAGCAACGCGGCAATATCTGGAAGTTCCATTGCGACGCCAAGGTAGAGGGCGTGCTCGTTGCCGAGGCGGATATCGGCGCGATGATCGTCCGTAAGGAAGGCGAATGAGCACGATCGCAGCCAGCGCCCGCATTCATCCTCTTGCGGTTGTTGAGGATGGCGCTGTCATTGGTGAGAATGTGGTCATTGGACCGTTCAGCCATGTGGGGCCTCGCGTCGTGCTCAAGGACGATGTCGAGCTTGCCTCGCATGTCGTTGTGACCGGAAATACTGAAATCGGCAAGGGTAGCCGTATCTTTTCAATGGCCGTTATCGGCGGTGTTTCTCAAAGCCTCCACGAGGCCGGCGAGGGGTCAACGCTGTCGGTCGGTGAGAATTGCGTCATGCGCGAAGGCGTCACGATGAACACCGGCACTGTTGGCGGCGGCGGCAAGACGGTTGTCGGCGACAATTGCCTGTTTCTCGCCAATAGCCATGTTGCGCATGACTGTCAGCTCGGCAGCAATATCGTCATGTCCAACAACGTGATGCTGGCGGGGCATGTGCATGTGGGCGATCGCGCCATTCTGGGCGGTGGTTGCGCGGTGCATCAGTTTTCGCGCATCGGTCGTCAAGCCTTTATCGGTGGTCTTTCAGCCGTCAATTACGATGTCATTCCCTATGGCATGTTGAACGGCAATCCTGGCATTCTCGGCGGGCTGAACGTGGTCGGCATGACGCGTGCGGGGATGGACAAGCAGACGATCCATCGTGTGCGCCGCGCCTACAAGGACATTTTCGAAGGCGAGGGCAATGTCCGCGCGAATGCGACAGCTGTCCGTGACGCCTATGTCGATTGCGCCGAGGCGATGGAGGTTATCGACTTCATCACCGCCGACAGCGATCGCGCAATCTCCTCTCCCTTCCGCAGGAAGGGATGACGCCCATGTCCTGCGCGTCCGGCATGGCGCGGCAAGGTCATTCTGGTGGCCGCCTGGCCATCATTGCGGGCCGGGGGCTGTTGCCGCTTCATCTGGCTCTAGCTGCCCGGGCAGAAGGCGAGGATCCTTTCATCGTCGCTCTGAAGGATGAGGCCGACCATCGTTTCGATGGCTTCGAAACCATTTTCGTCGGCGTCGGCAACCTTGCCGCAATTGAAAAATACTTCCGAGAGCTGAAGATTGGCCGCGTCGTCATGTCGGGCGGCGTTGCTCGCCGGCCGGAGTGGCGTGATATCCGTCCCACGCTCAAGACGGTTCTCAGGATGCCCTCAGTCGTGCGTACGCTGATGTCACACGGCGATGACACGGTCCTGCAGATGGTGATCAAGCTCATCGAAGCGATGGGCTGCACGGTGATCGGCGCCCACGAGATTGCTCCCGGCCTGCTTGCACGACTGGGACCACTGGGGCAGGTGTCCCCGGTCGGTGACGATCTGCGGGACATTGCGAGAGGAACTGAAGCTGCTATGGCGCTTGGCCAGCTGGACATCGGGCAGGGTGCTGTTTCTGTTGGCGGTCGTGTTGTCGCCATGGAAGGCGTCGAAGGCACCGATGCAATGCTTCAGCGTGTCACGGAGCTTCGCGGATCTGGGAGGATCTCGGCACGGCGTCGCGGCGTTCTGGTGAAGCTCTGCAAACCGCAACAGGATATGCGCGCCGACCTGCCGACAATCGGTCCGTCGACCGTAGAGAATGCGGCAAGAGCCGGCCTCGCAGGCATTGCTATCGAGGCGGGCAGAGCTCTTGTGCTTGAGGAGCAGAAGATGATCACTGCCGCGGATGCGGCCGGAATCTTCGTATGCGGGATCGAGCCGACCTTGGAAAATGGAGGGCTTCAATGAGCGGTATCTTGAAGGTGGCCGTCGTTGCGGGCGAGGTGTCCGGCGATCTGCTCGGCGGAGATCTGGTTTCCGCACTCAAGGCCGCTCATGACGGACCGGTCGAACTCATTGGGGTTGGCGGAGATGTGCTGACGGCGCAGGGGCTTCATTCCCTCTTCGACTTTTCGGAATTGTCCATCATGGGCCTGACGCAGGTCCTGTCGCGGTTGCCGAAGCTGATCAAGCGCATCAATCAGACAGCAAACGCCATCATCGCTGCACGGCCGGATGTACTTGTTATCATCGATAGCCCTGACTTTACCCATCGCGTGGCGAAGAAGGTGAGAGCCGCGTTGCCGCAATTGCCGATCGTCAACTATGTCTGCCCGAGCGTGTGGGCGTGGAAGGAATACCGGGCCAAGGCGATGCTCGCCTATGTCGACCGCGTGCTTGCCGTCCTGCCGTTTGAGCCGGAAGCGATGAAAAAGCTTGGTGGGCCGGAGACAATCTTTGTCGGTCATCGTTTGACAAATGACCTGGACCTGCTCAAGGTGCGCAGCCAAAGGGCGGTGCGCCCGGCCAAAACTGCAGACGAGAAAAGGACGATCCTGCTTCTGCCCGGCTCCAGATCGGCGGAAATCAAGAGCCTTCTACCTGTCTTTGGTGAGGCTGCGAAAGAGTTTTCCGAGCGCAACGGCAATACACGTTTCCTGCTGCCGACTGTTCCGCGTCGCGAAGCGCTGGTTCGGGAGATTGCCGAGAAGCTTCCCGTCCCCGTGGAGGTGACTTCGGGCGCCGAGGCAAAATGGAATGCCTTTGCTGAAGCCGACGCTGCCATGGCAGCTTCCGGCACAGTCATCCTCGAGCTCGGCCTTGCTACCGTGCCGGTCGTTTCCGCCTACAAGACGGACTGGCTCATCAAACTTCTCGCAGGCAAGATCAAGATCTGGACGGGAGCCTTGCCCAATCTGATCGCAGACTATGCCGTCGTGCCGGAATATATCAACGAGGTGGTTCGGCCAGGCAGTCTTTGCCGTTGGGCAGAACAGCTTTCGAGCGATACCTCGCAGCGTCGGGCAATGCTGGAAGGTTTTGAGCTTGCGTGGCAACGACTTCAGGTTCCTGTTCCGCCGGGTGACGCTGCCGCGCGCGCGGTGCTTGATCTGCTGAAACGTTCGTAGTTCTCGCAAATCTTGCGGATCGATCCATTTTCAAAGCGCGTATTCGGCAATAAAAAACCCGGTCATTTCTGGCCGGGTTTTTTGTTTGTCTTGTTCTTGTGGCGCTTAGCGCTTTGAAACCGGCACATAGTCGCGCTTGGCTTCACCCGTGTAGAGCTGGCGCGGGCGGCCGATACGCTGCTGCGGGTCTTCGATCATTTCGGCCCACTGGGCGATCCAACCGACGGTGCGAGCAAGCGCGAAAAGCACGGTGAACATGGTGGTGGGGAAGCCCATCGCCTTCAGCGTGATACCCGAATAGAAATCGATATTCGGATAGAGCTTCTTCTCGACGAAATACTCGTCCGTGAGCGCGATCTTTTCGAGTTCCATGGCCACCTGCAGGAGCGGGTCGTCCTTGTGACCGAGTTCAGCCAGAACCTCATGCGTCGTCTTCTGCATGATCTTGGCGCGGGGATCATAGTTCTTGTAGACGCGGTGGCCAAAGCCCATCAGACGGAACGGATCGTTCTTATCCTTGGCACGGGCGATGTATTCCGGGATCTTGTCGACGGAACCGATTTCCTGAAGCATGTTGAGCGCTGCTTCGTTCGCGCCACCGTGAGCGGGACCCCACAGGCAGGCGATGCCGGCGGCGATACAGGCAAACGGGTTTGCACCGGAAGAGCCGGCAAGGCGAACGGTCGAGGTCGAGGCGTTCTGCTCGTGGTCGGCATGCAGAATGAAGATGCGGTCCATGGCGCGGGCCAGAACCGGGTTCACCTTGTATTCCTCACAAGGAACGGCAAAGCACATACGCAGGAAGTTCGACGAATAGTCGAGATTGTTCTGCGGATACACGAAGGGCTGGCCGATATGATACTTGTAGGCCATCGCGGCGATCGTCGGCATCTTGGCGATCATGCGCAGCGACGCGACCATGCGTTGGTGCGGATCGGTGATATCGGTCGAGTCATGATAGAAGGCGGATAGCGCGCCGACACAGCCACACATGACAGCCATCGGATGCGCGTCGCGACGGAAGCCGGTGAAGAATCGGCTCATCTGTTCGTGCACCATGGTGTGATGCGTTACGCGATGGTCGAAGTCCTTCTTCTGCGCTGCGGTCGGCAGTTCTCCGTAGAGAAGCAGATAGCAGGTTTCAAGGAAGTCGCCCTGTTCAGCCAGTTGCTCGATCGGGTAGCCGCGATGCAAAAGCACGCCTTCATCACCATCGATATAGGTGATCTTGGATTCACACGAGGCAGTCGAGGTAAACCCCGGGTCGTAGGTGAAGGCCCCGGTTTGCTTGTAGAGCGCGCCGATATCGATGACGTCAGGACCGATCGTGCCGGACTTGACCGACAGGTCGACCTTCTTGTCACCGAGAGCGAGAGTTGCGCTTGTTTCCGTCATTCTGATCCTCCAACCGGTTGGCGGCATGACGCCTCAAAAGCGCCATAAGCATTAAGCGTTCCATGTTTAGCTATATGATCCTTTTGCGGATGCCAAGCTGTTCTGACGGCAAATTGTGCAGCGCGGCACGATAATGAGCACTGCTATTTACCCCTGTGGCCAACCCCTTGTTGCAATCCGAAATCGGGGTTTGGCGGCAACCCCTTATGCGTCAGGTTGACGCACTTAAAAAGAACGCTCAGGTTGTGTCCTCTTGGGTGGGTGGGCTGGCTAAATGCGGTCTGAGGGGTTTGATAAGATAGATACCAAAACCTTGAAATTGCGCTCCAATGGCAGCGTGGAGGGGAGCTTGCGCCTGCAATCGGGCTCGAATGAACAGGCTGCCGAAACGATAGTCGGTCACCGGACTGCAGCGATAATGCCCCCGTTGCGGCGACAATGGTTTGCTGTGCCGCTTCATCTGAGAAGGTTCGTTTCCGCTTCAATCATGGAGGAACGTCGCTACGGTCACGGTTTTCTATTTGTGCCGGTTGCCATCGGCCTTGGCTCTGCAATCTGGTTTCTCAGTCCTGCGGTCGCTTCGCTCTGGGTATTGGTTCTTGCCTCTGTCGCGCTGGCTCTTGCCGCACTGATCATCAGACATGGTCGGATGCGTGTTGTTCTCACATTTGCGTGTCTGGTCTTTGGCGGATTGGCTCTTGCCGGGATCGAGACGTGGCGCCACTCGACGGTCATTCTCGATTCGCCTGTCACTACCGACGTTGAAGGCGTGGTCGAGCGCAGTGAAGCGGCTGGTCCAGGACGCCTGCGCTACATTATTGCTGTCCAGCAGACCAAGAATCCCATGCTGCGGCGTCCGCCGCTCCGGGTCTCGCTGCTGGCAAGGGCACAGCATCAACCATTTGAAAACGGAGCCGCCATTTCAGGGCGTGCGAGACTGTCTCCACCGTCGGGACCGGCTTTGCCGGGGCTGTACGATTTTTCATTCTCCGCCTATTTCGATGGTATTGGCGCGGTAGGCTATTTTTATCGGGCTCCGCAACAGGCCCGGAATTCTGAAATGGCGGCCAACTGGCCGGAACTTGCTTTGCGATGGATTTTCGAATTGCGCAAGCAGATCGGTAACCGCATCCGCGATACGGCGCCGGGCGACGCCGGGGCATTTGCTGCCGCCATCGTCACCGATGAGAGACGTGCGATTTCTGATGAGACGGTGGAAGCGTTGCGGATCTCGGGACTTGCCCACATCGTCGCGATTTCCGGGTTGAACATGGCGCTGGCCGCCGGGATTTTCTTCGTCGGGCTGCGCAGCATCTTTGCTCTTGTTCCCTCGGTCGCACAGGCATGGCCGGTCAAGAAGATCGCGGCCGGCGGGGCTTTGGCCATGGTAACTGCATACTATCTGATCTCCGGTTTCGGCGTGTCCGCCCAGCGTGCCTACATCATGATGGCGGTGATGCTCGTCGCAGTACTTCTGGACAGGCCATCGATAAGTTTGCGAAATGTCGCCTTGTCCGCGCTGATCATACTCGTCTGGACCCCTTCGGAAATCCTCGGTCCGAGTTTCCAGATGTCGTTTGCCGCGACGGTCGCACTGGTGGCGGGTTATGCTGCGTGGTCGAAGCGCGCCGAAGCAGAAAGCCGTGAGCCGTTCCCCATCCGTCATCCTGTGGTGACATGGGCTGCGTCCGGCTGGCGCCTCGTTGCCGGTATCATCGCCACGTCGCTGATCGGCAGCCTGGCAACGACGATGTTCTCCGTCGAACATTTCCACCGCATCGCGACCTATGGGCTTGCCGCAAATCTCGCTGCCATGCCGATCATCAGTTTCCTGGTCATGCCGATGGGGCTTGCCGCCATGCTGCTCATGCCTTTTGGGCTTGATGAGCCTTTCATCGGGATCATGGCCAAAAGTCTTGAATGGGTTATCGTTATCGCCGAACATGTAGCCGGCTGGGGAGGGGATGTCGTCGTTGGACAGCAGCATTCCTGGTTTCTGATGATCGGGGTTTTCGGTTTCCTGTTGCTGACGCTGTTGAGAACGCGGCTTCGATATTCCGGGCTACCGTTCCTGCTTGCCGCGGTGTTTCTGTTCTGGCTCGGTCCCGGGCGACCGGACGCAAGTTTTCTCATTGCCGAGGATGGCAGTCTTGCCGCCTACCGCACCGCCGAGATCGTTGCCGTCAATCGAAAGCGCCCATCGGAGTTCATCTTCGACCAATGGATGCACGCGCGGCGACTTCCGAAACTGTCGATGCCGGACATTCTGGACAGTCCGGTGTCAGGCAATATGCCGGTTACTTCGAACGAGAGGCTGGCGGAAACAATTCTGACCGATGCGCGGAGGCTTATGCGGCAGGCAGGAAGCGGAGCATTTTCCTGCCAAGCCAAGGCATGGTGTGCGCTGCTGTCACCAGAAGGTGTCCTGGTCGTCGTTGTTGATGATGGTCGGTATGCCGGTGCAGCCTGCGATGTCGCCGGCCTTGTCATTGCCTCAAGGGCACGCTTCGACCATTGTCGCTCCGGTGTCCCCCTGTTGAATGGTGCGATCTTACGTAAGACAGGCTCGATCGAGATCGATTTTTCCGGCTCGGCGAAGGCAGAAGATTGGCATATCACGCTTGCGATGACTGACCGCGTGAGGCCGTGGAGTGTTCATCGCCAATATGATTGGCGACATAACATCTATGATCCGCGTCTGCCAGCATGGCTCAGTGCGCGGAAACCAAACCGCCCTGATGGCAGGCATGTCGCAAATCAGGCAGGGCAGGGCAATCTCTCAGTGCCGCCAACCGATATCGGCGACGACCATGATGTCAGTGATAACGGCGAATAAGGCCAACCAGCTTGCCCTGAACCTTGACACGATCCGGCGGGAAAATCCTGGTCTCGTAAGCTGGGTTTGCCGCTTCGAGAGCAATCGAGCCGCCTTTGCGGCGGAAGCGTTTCAGCGTCGCTTCCTCATCATCGACGAGGGCTACGACGATATCGCCCGGATTGGCAGTGTTGCCGTTGCGAATGATAACAGTGTCGCCGTCGAGAATTCCGGCCTCGATCATCGAGTCGCCCTTGACCTCCAGCGCATAATGCTCGCCGGATCCGATCATCTCTACCGGGACCGAAATGTCGTGGGTATTGTTCTGAATGGCCGAGATCGGCACGCCGGCCGCGATGCGGCCCATGACGGGCACGCTTGCCGAAGCGCTGTCATTGGCGGAAATCGGTGGGGCTGCAGGTGTTGCCGGCTTTTTGCCGAGGCTTCCCTCGATTACGCTTGGCGAAAAACCGCGTTTCGGCTGCAGCGTCGGAACATAGGCTTCCGGAAGCTTGATGACTTCCAGCGCACGCGCCCGGTTGGGAAGGCGGCGAATGAACCCTCGTTCTTCAAGAGCGGTGATCAGCCGATGGATACCCGACTTCGATGCAAGGTCGAGAGCATCCTTCATTTCATCGAAGGATGGAGGCACGCCGGATTCCTTCATCCGTTCGTGAATGAACAGAAGCAGTTCCTGTTGCTTGCGAGTCAGCATGTGTGGCGCACCTTCAGATTTGAAACAAATGCAGAACGAACACTATATGTTCCATATGTGTTCCGCAAGTCCTTAAATTTTCGTGACAAGATGATCAGTTTCTTAGATGTCGAGGGCGGTTCCCAGTCGGAATCTACTTGCGCTCCCTGATTGTCTGCCCAATCTACGCCCAGCGGATCTGAAGTCTGGGGGACATGCGTGACTGCTGGGAAAATCGATCATCTTGTTTTACCTGTCGGAAATCTCGTTACGGCGCGCGAGCGATTGTCGTCATTGGGATTTACTGTAGCGCCGGACGGACATCATCCGTTTGGCACGGCCAATGCCTGCATCTTCCTGGAGGACGGAACCTATCTGGAGCCGATTGCCGTTGCTGATCGACGCAAGGCGGGTGCTGCTGCCAAACGGGGAAATGTCTTCATCGAGCGTGATCTGGCCTATCGCGGTCGCCGGGGACGTGAAGGGCTTTCGGCCATCGTGGTTTTCAGCGAGGATGCGGCCGCCGATCATCAGCAATATGTTTCAGCCGGAATTTCCGGCGGTGAGCCGCTCGAGTTCGGCAGGAGCCTGAAGTCACCGGATGGTGATGAGGTGGAGGCGCGTTTCCAGCTGGCCTTTGCATCCATGGCTGGTGCGCCTGACTTTTTTGCTTTTGCCTGTCAACGGCTGGTATCCTTCCCGCAAGACATGGGTGGCCTGCGTAACCATGCCAATGCGGTCACCGGTTTGAAGGAGGTCGTTTTGACAAGCGATGATGCTCACGCTTCGTCTTCTTTCTTTGAAGCCGTGCTGCGAACACCGGCTGACGAGGTTGATGGAGGTCTGGTGTTCCGGTCGGGAGCTGGCAATGTGCGGGTCCTTGATCGCGCGCATGTAGCGCATGAGTTCGGCCTGCCGGCTGAGCCTGTTGCCGGGGGACTAACCGGCAAGGCCGTGATATTTCGCAGCCTTGATCTGGCCGTGACAGAGATCATCCTTGCTGCTAATGACGTCGCATTCATTCGCCGGGATGGCCGCGTGCTCGTGTCGCCGTCGCCCGGCCAAGGCGTTTTGTTCGGCTTCGAGGAATAGAAAATGGCAGTTTCCCCCAATTCGGAAGTTTCGGTCGGCGAGAGCGACAAGAAGGTCGTGTTCTGCAATACGGGCCGGCTCTCGCTGATCGCGGGTCCCTGCCAGATGGAAAGTCGCGATCATGCTTTCATGATTGCCGGTACTTTGAGCGAACTCTGCAGCAAGCTCGGCATCGGACTCGTCTACAAGTCCTCCTACGACAAGGCGAACCGCACATCGATTTCCGGCAAGCGCGGCATCGGGCTTGAAAGCGCGATGGAAATCTTTGCCGACCTGAAGAAGGAATTCGGCTTTCCGGTTCTGACCGATATCCACACGGAAGAGCAGTGCGGGCTTGTCGCGCCGACCGTCGATATTCTGCAGATTCCCGCCTTCCTGTCGCGCCAGACCGACCTGCTTGTCGCTGCCGCAAAGACCGGCCGGGCGATCAACGTCAAGAAAGGCCAGTTCCTGGCGCCTTGGGACATGAAGAATGTCCAGGCCAAGCTTATCGAGAGCGGCAATCCGAACGTGATGTTGTGCGAACGCGGCGCATCCTTCGGTTACAATACGCTCGTCTCCGACATGCGCTCGCTGCCGATCATGGCGTCGCTCGGTTCCCCCGTCGTATTCGATGCCACGCATTCGGTGCAGCAGCCGGGCGGACAGGGCGGCTCAACCGGTGGTCAGCGCGAATTCGTAGAAACGCTGGCGCGTGCGGCGGTTGCAGTCGGCATTGCCGGTCTGTTCGTCGAAACCCATGAGGATCCAGACAACGCTCCGTCGGACGGTCCGAACATGGTGCATCTGAAAGACATGCCGCGGCTTCTGGAAAAGCTGATGGCTTTCGATGCGGTAGCAAAGGCTGCCTGAACTTCAAAAAAGCGCTTGAGCGTTGTCAAAGCGCAGAAAGCGGCTGCACTGTAATTGGCGTGTCATTGAACGTGATACATTTTCAATGACCGCATGGACTTAACTCTGAGGAGAGACCCTTGACTGCTATTACCGATATTATCGCTCGCGAAATCCTCGATAGCCGTGGCAACCCGACCGTCGAAGTCGACGTTTACCTGGAAGACGGCTCGATGGGCCGCGCCGCTGTTCCGTCGGGCGCATCGACGGGTGCCCACGAAGCTGTCGAGCTGCGCGATGGCGGCAAGCGCTTTGGCGGCAAGGGTGTCGAGAAGGCCGTTGAAGCGGTCAACACGGAAATCTTCGACGCCATCGGCGGTTTCGATGCCGAAAGCCAGATCCATATCGACAAGACGATGATCGCGCTCGACGGCACGCCGAACAAGTCGCGTCTCGGCGCAAACGCCATTCTCGGCGTGTCGCTGGCTGTTGCCAAGGCTGCTGCCGAATCGGCCGGCCTGCCGCTTTACCGTTATGTCGGTGGCGCTGGCGCGCATATCCTGCCGGTTCCGATGATGAACATCATCAACGGCGGCGCACATGCCGACAATCCGATCGACTTCCAGGAATTCATGATCATGCCGGTCGGCGCCGAGACGCTGAAGGATTCGGTCCGGATCGGTGCGGAAATCTTCCACGTCCTGAAAAAGGAACTCGCGTCCCAGGGCCACAACACCAACGTTGGTGACGAAGGCGGGTTTGCTCCGGGCCTGAAGAGCGCGCCGGAAGCCCTCGACTTCATCGTCAAGTCGATCGAAAAAGCCGGCTACAAGCCGGGTGAAGACGTGTTCCTCGGCCTCGATTGCGCCTCGACCGAATTCTTCAAGGACGGCAAGTACGTCATGGAAGGTGAGGGCCGCACGCTCGAGCCGGAAGCCATGGCTGATTATCTCGCAGAACTCGCCGGCAAATACCCGATCATCTCTATCGAAGACGGCATGGCTGAAGACGACTGGGATGGCTGGAAGTACCTGACCGACAAGATCGGCAAGAAGGTTCAGCTGGTCGGCGATGACCTGTTCGTCACCAACTCGGTACGTCTGCGCGACGGTATCAAGATGGGCACTGCCAACTCCATCCTGGTCAAGGTCAACCAGATCGGTTCGCTGACGGAAACGCTCGACGCAGTCGAGACCGCACACAAGGCAGCCTACACCGCTGTCATGTCCCACCGCTCGGGCGAAACGGAAGATTCGACGATCGCCGATCTCGCTGTTGCCACGAATTGCGGACAGATCAAGACCGGCTCGTTGTCGCGTTCGGACCGTCTGGCCAAGTACAACCAGCTGATCCGCATCGAGGAAATGCTCGGCCCGCAGGCCGTTTACGCAGGCCGCTCGATCCTGAAGGGCTAAGGAATGGTCGGCGAAGCCGACGAAACGACCCAGTGGATCGTTTAGAATGACTTCGGCCCTGAGCCATCGCGAAGGGCTGATCATTGTTCCTGACGACCGACGACAATCGAAAGGCCCGTGTCACTGAACACGGGCTTTTTTTCGTATCAGCATGCTGCATCGCGGTGTGGGAAACGAAAGATTAAGCAAGTTCTGCGATTTTGAATCATTATCCTCAGGGACGGATGAACCGCTCCTGCAGCGTAAGCTCAAGGTGTTAAGAACAGGCATGTGGACAAGACATCACAAACAGAGAAAGTTTGGCCGTTTCATCCTGCCTGCCATCACAGTCGCATTTCTCTCCTATTTCGGCTATCATTCGATCCATGGTGATCTCGGTCTGATCGCCACCGAGGAATTCGAGAAGCAGCGTATTGCGCGCAGCAGCGAGCTCTCAGCGCTGACCGCCAAGCGGGAAGCGCTGGAGCGTCAGGTTCATCTGATGAGTGACGGCTCACTCGATAAAGACATGCTCGATGAAATTGCGCGTTATCAATTAAATGTCTCCCGGCCGGACGAAATAGTCATATTTAACAATTATTTCTGAGTTAACTGAATTTCGGTTAACTCGTTTTTTGTTATTTATTTCAGTGACTTGTGCGGAATGAGAGCCATGCAAATATGTCATTGCTGGGGCGCGTTTTCTTCCCTATGTTAGCTGCAGAAACCTGAGCGGGTTGTGGCGCGCATGCGTTCGCCTCGATGCCGTTCTTTCAATGCAGCACATAGGGAGGGATCGATGGCGCAAACCAAATCCGCGTCTGCATCCGGCCGCAAGCCAGCGGCAAAATCTGCCAGCAAAACAGTCTCGAAGGAATTCACCGGCAAGAACACGCCGGAATTCGGCAAGGACGATGATCTGCACGCGTATCGCGAGATGCTGCTGATCCGTCGTTTCGAAGAGAAGGCCGGCCAGCTCTATGGCATGGGCTTCATCGGCGGTTTTTGCCACCTCTACATCGGCCAGGAAGCTGTCGTCGTCGGCATGCAGATGGCTCAGCAGGAAGGCGACCAGGTCATCACGGCCTATCGTGACCACGGTCACATGCTTGCCTGCGGCATGAGCCCGCGCGGGGTGATGGCGGAACTGACCGGGCGTCAGGGCGGCTTGTCGAAGGGCAAGGGCGGCTCGATGCATATGTTCTCCAAGGAAAAGCATTTCTACGGCGGCCACGGCATCGTCGGCGCGCAGGTGTCGCTCGGCACCGGTCTCGCTTTCGCCAATTCCTACCGTAACAATGACAGCGTTTCTGTTGCCTATTTCGGCGATGGCGCTGCCAACCAGGGTCAGGTCTACGAGAGCTTCAACATGGCTGCTCTCTGGAAGCTCCCGATCATCTACATCGTCGAGAACAACCGTTATGCGATGGGTACTTCGACCGCTCGCGCAACCGCGCAGTCGAACTATTCGATGCGCGGCGTCGGCTTCGGCATCCCGGGTGTCCAGGTGGACGGCATGGATGTTCGCGCCGTCAAGGCTGCCGCTGACGAGGCGCTCGCCCACTGCCGCGCCGGCAAGGGTCCGATCATTCTCGAAATGCTGACCTATCGTTACCGTGGTCACTCCATGTCCGACCCGGCAAAGTACCGCTCCAAGGAAGAAGTGCAGAAGATGCGCTCGGAGCAGGATCCGATCGAACAGGTTCGCAACCGTCTGCTCGAAAAGGGTTGGGCAAGCGAGGACGAACTGAAGGCGATCGACAAGGATATCCGCGATATCGTGACCGATAGCGCCGACTTCGCCCAGAACGATCCGGAGCCGGATGCATCCGAGCTCTACACCGATATCCTGCTCTAAGCGCGGGGAGGAAAGAACCTATGCCTATCGATATCCTGATGCCTGCGCTTTCTCCGACGATGGAGGAAGGCACGCTTTCCAAATGGCTCAAGAAGGAAGGCGACACCGTCAAGTCTGGCGATGTCATTGCCGAAATCGAGACCGACAAGGCAACCATGGAAGTGGAAGCCGTCGATGAGGGCGTGATCGGCAAGCTGCTGGTCGAAGCCGGCACCGAAAACGTCAAGGTCAACACGAAGATCGCGATCCTGCTCGGCGAAGGCGAAAGCGCCGACGCGATTTCGGCCGATGCGCCGAAGGCAGATGCCGATACCCCGGCTGCGACTTCGGACGCTGCTGGCGGCAAGGCCCGCGAAGCTTCCGAGGAAACTCCGACTGCCGCCAAGGTTCCGGCGCAGCCGAAGATCGAAGTCGCTGCCGATCCGGATATTCCGGCAGGCACCGAAATGGTCTCCACGACTGTTCGCGAAGCGCTGCGCGATGCCATGGCCGAAGAAATGCGCCGTGATGGCGACGTGTTCGTCATGGGCGAAGAAGTTGCCGAATACCAGGGTGCCTACAAGATTACCCAGGGCCTTCTGCAGGAATTCGGTGCCAAGCGCGTCATCGATACCCCGATCACCGAACACGGCTTTGCAGGCGTCGGCGTCGGCGCTGCGATGGCTGGCCTCAAGCCGATCGTCGAGTTCATGACCTTCAACTTCGCCATGCAGGCGATCGACCAGATCATCAACTCGGCTGCCAAGACGCTCTACATGTCGGGTGGTCAGATGGGCGCTCCGATCGTGTTCCGTGGTCCGAACGGTGCAGCTGCCCGCGTTGGTGCACAGCACAGCCAGGATTACGCATCGTGGTACAGCCAGATCCCGGGCCTCAAGGTCGTCATGCCGTACACGGCTGCCGACGCCAAGGGTCTGCTCAAGGCTGCCATCCGCGATCCGAACCCGGTCGTCTTCCTCGAAAACGAAATTCTCTACGGTCAGCACTTCGACGTGCCTAAGATGGATGATTTCGTTCTGCCGATCGGCAAGGCCCGTATCCATAAGAAGGGCACGGACGCTACGATCGTCTCCTTCGGTATCGGCATGACCTACGCTACCAAGGCGGTTGCCGAACTGGAAAAGGAAGGCATCGACGTCGAACTGATCGATCTTCGCACGATCCGTCCGATGGACCTGCCGACCGTTATCGAATCCGTCAAGAAGACCGGTCGTCTGGTGACCGTCGAAGAAGGTTACCCGCAGAACTCGGTCGGAGCCGAAATCGCCACCCGCGTCATGCAGCAGGCCTTCGACTACCTCGATGCGCCGGTTCTGACGATCGCAGGCAAGGACGTTCCGATGCCCTACGCTGCCAACCTCGAAAAGCTGGCTCTGCCGACCGTCGGCGAAGTCGTTCAGGCGGTCAAAACCGTCTGCTACAAGTAAGGGAAGGGTGATAGGATGCCTATCAACATCACCATGCCTGCCCTTTCTCCGACCATGGAAGAGGGCAACCTCGCCAAGTGGCTGGTCAAGGAAGGCGACAAGGTCAAGTCCGGCGACGTGATCGCCGAGATCGAAACCGACAAGGCGACGATGGAAGTCGAGGCCGTCGACGAGGGCGTAATTGCCAAGATCGTCGTCCCGGCCGGTACCGAAGCGGTCAAGGTCAATGCCCTGATCGCCATCATTGCCGAAGAAGGCGAAGACGTTGCGGCCGCTGCTGCCGGTGCGGGTTCCGCGCCGAAGGCAGAGGCGCCGAAGGCGGAAGCCGCAAAGGCTGAAACTGCTTCGCAAGCTCCGAAGGCCGAGAAGCCGGTCACCGACGCTGCTCCGGCACCGTCGACACCGGCTCCGAAGGCGGATGGCAAGCGCGTGTTCTCTTCGCCGCTCGCCCGTCGTCTGGCCAAGGAAGCTGGTCTCGATCTGTCCGCCGTCACCGGCACCGGCCCGCACGGCCGTGTCGTCAAGGCGGATGTCGAGAAGGCTGCCGCCGGCGGTGCCAAGGCTGCTCCGGCCGCCGCACAGTCTGCTGCACCTGCTCCTGCCCTTGCCAAGGGGGCGTCGGACGAAAGCACGCTCAAGCTGTTTGCGGAAGGCTCCTACGAGCTTCTGCCGCATGACGGCATGCGCAAGACGATCGCCGCCCGCCTCACAGAGTCCACCCAGACGGTTCCGTCCTACACGGTATCGATGGATTGCGAACTCGATGCGCTTCTTGCGCTGCGTGCCGAGATCAACAAGTCGGCTCCGGTGAAGAAGACCGAAAAGGGCGAAGTCCCGGCCTTCAAGCTGTCGGTCAACGACTTCATCATCAAGGCGATGGCTCTGGCTCTGCGCGACGTTCCGATGGCGAACGCCTCCTGGACTTCGACCGCCCGCGTGCTGCACAAGCATTCCGACGTCGGCGTTGCCGTTTCGATCCCGGACGGTCTGATCACGCCGATCGTCCGCAAGGCCGAAACCAAGGCTCTGTCGGTCATCTCCAACGAGGTGAAGGACATGGCCAAACGCGCCCGCGACAAGAAGCTGAAGCCGGAAGAATACCAGGGTGGCACGACTTCCGTGTCCAACCTCGGCATGTTCGGCGTTTCGTCGTTCACCTCGATCGTCAACCTGCCGCAGGCCTCGATCGTGTCGATCGGCGCCGGCGTCGAGAAGCCTGTCGTCCGTAACGGCAAGCTCGAAGTGGGTACTGTGATGTCGGCGACCTTCGCCTTCGACCACCGTGTCATCGACGGCGCGCTCGGTGCGGAACTTGCGTCCGCCTTCAAGCGCTACATCGAAAACCCGATGTCGATGCTGGTCTAACGGCAAAAGGACGGCGGGATGAGGACCGTTCTCTGCTTCGGCGACAGTCTCACCTGGGGGTATGACCCCGAAGGGCCGGGACGGCATGCTTTCGAGGATCGCTGGCCAAGCGTCCTCGGGGCAGCCCTCGGGCCTGATGTGACGGTGATTGCCGAAGGATTGAACGGCCGCACGACCGGCTATGACGATCACCTGGCCGATTGTGATCGCAACGGTGTGAAGAACCTGCCGACGGTGCTTCACACCCATATGCCGCTTGATCTCGTTGTCATCATGCTCGGCACCAATGATATGAAGCCGGCGATTGCCGGGACCGCTTATGCGGCCCGCGCCGGCGTGCAGAGGCTCGTGGGGCTGATCCGTCACCACGAGTATTCGTTCGATTACGATGCGCCGGAAATTCTGATCGTTTCACCGCCACCACTGTGTGAAACGGCAGACCCGGTGTTCTCGGCGATCTTCCGCGACGGTGTCGAGGAATCGGCCATGCTCGCGTCGCTCTACCGCGACCTTGCCGATGATCTCGGCTGCGGTTTCTTCGATGCAGGGTCGGTTGCCCGTACCAGTCCGATTGATGGCGTACACCTGACAACCGAGGGTACTCGGGCAATTGGTCGCGGTCTGGAGCCGATCGTTCGAATGATGCTTGGCCTTTGATCTGGATCAACGGAGGTAAAATTAGGCGGACCTAACTTGGAACTTTCCTAACGTAAAAGGGACGTTGACCATGTCTGGTACGCTGCATGAATTGGCCGCAGAATTTCCGGATTTCAGGGCGCTTGTGCGCCATCTTCAGCAAACGGATGGGCACTTTGCCCGGCTTTGCAGGAGCTATGAGGATCTGAGCCGGAGAGTTCACTTGGCCGAGAAACGCAACGAGCCCGCAGGCGATGCCATGCTCATCGACATGTGCAAACAGCGCAGGCAGCTCAAGGAAGAAATCTACGGGATGCTGGTTCAACCTGAACCGGACGCTGAAGTGATCAAGCTGGCGGTATGACGCCAGACGCTTCCATCCCGTGAAGACCTGAAGGCCTTGGGCCTTGGGTCCTGTAGAAACGAGGATTGGAAGCGCTCATGTCCAACGCTTATGACGTTATTGTAATCGGCTCCGGCCCTGGTGGTTATATAGCTGCAATCAGGGCTTCGCAGCTCGGGATGAAGGTCGCCGTCGTCGAACGCGAACATCTTGCCGGCATTTGCTCCAACTGGGGCTGCATCCCGACCAAGGCGCTGCTTCGCACTGCCGACGTGCTGCACACTGCCACTCACGCCAAGGATTACGGCCTGACGCTGGAAGGCTCGATCAAGCCGGACGTCAAGGCGATCGTTGCCCGTTCTCGTGGAATTGCCGCGCGCATGAACAACGGTGTCGGCTTCCTGTTCAAGAAGAACAAGGTCGACATCATCTGGGGCGAAGCCAAGATCACCAAGCCGGGCGAAATTGTCGTCGGCAAGTCTTCCAAGCCTGTCGTTCAGCCGCAGGGTCCGGTGCCGAAGAACACGCTGGGCGAGGGGACCTATACCGCCAAGCACATCATCGTCGCCACCGGCGCCCGTCCGCGCGCCCTGCCGGGCATCGAGCCGGATGGCAAGCTGATCTGGACCTATTTCGAAGCCATGAAGCCGGAAGAGTTGCCGAAGTCGCTGCTGGTCATGGGCTCGGGCGCCATCGGCATCGAATTCGCCTCCTTCTATCGCACCATGGGCGTCGACGTCACCGTCGTCGAAATCATGAGCCAGGTCATGCCGGTCGAAGATGCGGAAATCTCCGCCTTTGCCAAGAAGCAGTTCGAAAAACAGGGCATCAAGATCCATCTGGAAGCCAAGGTCGCTAAGGTGGAGAAGGGCGCAAACTCGGTCACCGCCACGATCGAAAAGAAGGACGGTTCGTCGGAGAAGATTACGGCTGACCGCATGATCTCGGCTGTCGGCGTGCAGGCGAACATCGAAAACATCGGGCTGGAAGCTGCCGGCGTGAAGACCGAGCGTGGCTTCATCGTCATCGACGGTTACGGCAAGACCAACGTCAACGGCATCTACGCGATCGGCGACGTTGCCGGTGGCCCGCTGCTGGCCCACAAGGCCGAGCATGAAGCCGTCGTCTGCGTCGAAAAGATCGCCGGCCTGCCGAACGTGCATCCGACCGACAAGGGCAAGATCCCGGGCTGCACCTATTGCAACCCGCAGGTCGCCTCGGTTGGTCTGACTGAAGCCAAGGCGAAGGAACAGGGCCGCGACATCCGCGTTGGCCGCTTCTCCTTTGCCGCAAACGGCAAGGCCGTGGCGCTCGGCGAAGACCAGGGCATGGTCAAGACGATCTTCGACAAGAAGACCGGCGAGCTGCTCGGCGCCCACATGGTCGGTGCGGAAGTTACCGAACTGATCCAGGGTTTTGTCGTCGCCATGAACCTCGAGACGACCGAAGAAGACCTGATGCACACGATCTTCCCGCATCCGACCATTTCGGAATCGATGAAGGAAAGCGTGCTCGACGCCTATGGGCGCGTTCTGAACGCTTGATTGCCATCCCTTGAAAGGGACAGCAGGCGCTTCCCATCTGTGATGGGGAGCGCCGGACAAAGGTGCAAATCCTTCAGGGAGGAATGATGGAAAGCGTTGGTTGGATCGGAGCGATCATCATCGGCGGACTGGCAGGCTGGCTTGCCGGCAAGCTGATGGATATCCGCTTCGGCATCTTCATGAACATCATCCTGGGCATTGTCGGCTCCGTGGTCGCGATCGCCGTCCTGGGAACGTTCGATATTCCCGTGAAGGACAGCCGTCTCGGCTATTTTGTCACGGCTTTCCTTGGCGCCAGCCTTTTGCTATTCGTCGCCAAAATCGTCAGGCGCTAATGTAGCAGGCGGGTACGTCATGCCGCGCAAACATTTGCCGCGGTTCATGCATAGAGACTTTCCGAACGGACAATGTGCCTCGAAAAGACTGCGGGGCTGAAAGCAGGATCTTATGGTCACCATTCTCGACAGGACCAATCTCTCCGATGAGAAGCGCGTCCGCCATCCGGAAAAGGCGCATCGGCCCGATACCGAAGTCATGCGCAAGCCGGACTGGATCCGCGTCAAGGCGCCGGTGTCGAAGGGCTATCAGGAAACCCGCGCGATCGTTCGTGAAAACAAGCTGGTGACAGTCTGCGAAGAGGCGGGCTGTCCCAACATCGGTGAGTGCTGGGACAAGAAGCACGCCACCTTCATGATCATGGGCGAGATCTGCACCCGCGCATGCGCGTTCTGCAATGTCGCGACCGGCAAGCCCAACCCGCTCGACATGTCCGAACCGGAAAGCGTGGCGCGCGCCGTCAAGGAAATGGGGCTGCAGCACGTAGTCATCACGTCCGTTGACCGCGACGATCTGGACGATGGTGGTGCCGAGCATTTCGAAAAGGTGATCTGGGCGATCCGCGCCGCCTCTCCGCTGACGACGATCGAGATCCTGACGCCGGACTTTCTCAAAAAGCCGGGTGCGCTTGAACGCGTTGTCGCGGCCAAGCCGGATGTCTTTAACCACAATATGGAAACTGTGCCCGGCAACTACCTGACGGTTCGTCCCGGCGCCCGCTATTTCCACTCCGTTCGCCTGCTGCAGCGGGTGAAGGAGCTTGATCCTACCATGTTCACCAAGTCCGGTATCATGGTCGGCCTCGGCGAAGAGCGTAATGAAGTGCTGCAGCTGATGGATGACCTGAGGACGGCGGATGTCGACTTCCTGACGATAGGCCAGTACCTGCAGCCGACGCGCAAGCATCATAAGGTCGAGAAATTCGTTACGCCGGAAGAATTCAAGTCCTACGAGACGGTCGCCTATTCGAAGGGCTTCCTGATGGTCTCGTCGAGCCCTCTCACGCGTTCGTCCCACCATGCCGGTGACGATTTTGCCCGCCTGCGGGCAGCGCGCGAGAAGAAGCTGCTGGCTGCCGCCGAATAGGGCGGCAACCTGTCTCAGTCGTTATTCGGCTGCTTCAACCTTGGGTCGCTTGTCCTGGCCGTGTCTGCGTTCACGCAGCGTACCTTTGTGCCCGCGTGCCTCGCCCTTTGCCATTTCGATGAAATAGGCGAGCACCGGCATGCCGTTCATATCTGCAAGCTGCTTTGCTGATTCGAGCAGCTTTATCATCTGTGCGAAATCGTCCATGGGTATGCGTCTTTCGGATAGATAGATCTTATGAATGTTGCAACGCACCAATATAGGGCTGATTGCGATCTTGGAATACTGCAACCAAGCTACGTCACATTAAATTTCTTTAACTTGAAATTGCTTAAACTGGAAGTGTGCGCTGCGACAAAATGACCGTGATCGATATCCTGGAGGGGTGAGTGGCATGCTCGCTATGGATGTAAAGGAGAGTGTGGAGGCTCTTCGGGAGGCCGATCGGATCCTTGTGGTCGGCTGTTCTGGTGGCGGCAAATCGACGCTTTCGCGGCGGGTAAGCGCTCATCTCGAACTAAGTTACATTTCCATGGATCGGGATTTCTACTGGCTTCCAGGCTGGGTAAAACGAGATCGATCCACGACACGCCGCCTGATCAAAGACGCCGTTGCAGCGAGCCGCTGGCTAATGGATGGTACGGGATCTTCCAGCTTCGATCTCCGGATGCCGAGGGCCGGTTTCATTATCTGGGTGCGGATGCCGCGCTGGCTTTGTCTGTGGGGCGTCCTTTCGCGAAGCATTCGCCATCTGGGCCGAACTCGGCCTGATATGGCGCCCGGATGTCCGGAACGTTTTTATGATCGCGAATTTCTCTCCTTCATCTGGAATTTCGAACGGGAAACCGCACCGCGGATCGTGGATGGTATCTCCCGCTTCAATCCGGATTGCGGGGTCCTGACACTGACATCCCGTCGCCAGATGCGTCAGCTTCTCGATCGTCTCGGGGCTTGATCTTCCTTAGGGCGCAGCTTAACTCCACGACATGCCAAAGTTCGAAATTCGCCGCCCGGTCAAGCACAGCCCTGAAAAGATGTACGCCCTCGTTGCGGATATCGAAAGCTATCCGGAATTCCTGCCTCTCTGCGAGGCATTAGCCATTCGCAGCCGCAAGGAGCGGGACGGCAAGACCTTGTTACTGGCCGACATGACGGTGGGCTATAAGGCGATCAAGGAAACCTTCACCACCCAGGTGCTTCTCAATCCCGCAGAGCAGGCCATCGACGTGAAGTATATCGAAGGCCCCTTCAAATATCTCGACAATCGCTGGCGTTTCGAGCCGCCAACGGACGGCGGGCAGGGCTGCGTCGTGCATTTCTACATCGACTATGAATTCAAGAGCATGATTCTCGGTGCGCTTATGGGCTCGATGTTCGATCGCGCCTTCCGCATGTTCACCGATGCCTTTGAAGCGCGGGCGGACAAGATCTACGCTGCAGCCTGAGTACTAGCTGATTCCTGCCACCTCGATCAGCATTTCAAAAGCCGTGCGCAGGGTTGCAAGGCGGATTTCGCCGCGTCCGATATCGCCGTAGCGCATCTGTCGATGCAGGATCGGGCCTGACCGATTGCGTGCAGCAATGTGTACAAGGCCAACCGGCTTTTCGGCAGAGCCGCCGCCAGGGCCTGCGATGCCGGTTACAGCGACCGCGATATCGGCCCGCGAGCGAAAGAGGGCGCCCTGCACCATCTGCAGCGCAGTCTGTTCCGATACCGCGCCGTGGGCTGCAAGCGTCGCCGCATTGACGCCCAGCAGGTCCATCTTTGCTTCGTTCGTATAGGTGACGAAACCCCGATCGACGACTGCGGAAGAACCTGCGATCTCGGTCAGCGCGCCAGCAATCAGGCCGCCGGTGCAGGATTCAGCCGTTGAGATCATCAGCCCTCGACTGGAGAATGCCGAGATGATCCGGCGCGCTTCATCCTCGATGTCTGCGGGAAACAGGCTCATGCCTGCGTTCCGCGGTAAACGACGGTGGCCGTGGCGATGGCGGCAATACCCTCGCGGCGACCGACGAATCCGATCGTCTCATTGGTCGTGGCCTTGACCGAGCAGCGATCAACCGAGATGCCGAGGATGTCCGCCATGTTTTCGCGCATCTTGTCGCGATGGGGGCCGACCTTCGGTGCTTCGGCGATCAGTGAGACGTCGGCATTCATGATCGTGCCCCCCTTTTCCCGCACGATCTTTGCCGCATGCTCGAGGAAGATTTTTGACGGCGCACCCTTCCACTGCATGTCGGACGGCGGGAAATGATCGCCGATATCGCCGGCTCCGCAAGTGGCGAGCAACGCGTCAGTCAAGGCGTGCAGCGCCACGTCCGCATCGGAATGGCCGGACAGTTTCTGGTCGTGCGGAATGAACACACCGCACAGCGTCACGCCGTCACCCTCGACCAGCTGATGGACATCGTAGCCGTTGCCGGTGCGGACATCGGGGAGGGGGGCAGCGTAAGACTGGTTGGTGAGCCTCTCGTCGGCCATGGTCATATCCCGTTTTACGGTGAGCTTGATATTGTCGACGGAACCTTCGACGATCGAAACCGGCATGCCGGCCCATTCGGCGATCGCCGCATCGTCGGTGAAGTCGTCGCGGCGAAGAGCCGCAGCCTTTTCGTGTGCCGAGCGGATTTCGGACAGTAGAAAACTTTGCGGTGTCTGGGCAGCGTAAAGGCCGGCGCGGGGAACCGTTTCGTGCACGAGGCCGTCGGTGCCGCGGCGCTTCAATGTGTCGGTGACGCTGACAGCGGGCAAGACTGCGTCGATGCCACTGTCGAAGGCCTCTGCAATACGGTCCAGCATCGCATGATCCACGAAGGGGCGTGCCGCATCATGGATCATCACATGGGTCGCTTCGGTTGAAGCCAAGGCCTTCAGCCCTTCGTGGACAGAGCGTTGCCTTGTGTCTCCGCCGAAAGTGAGAGTAACGCCAGCAGTTGGAAG
Organism: Pseudomonadota bacterium; assembly: GCA_023451735.1. Classification (GTDB taxonomy): domain Bacteria; phylum Pseudomonadota; class Alphaproteobacteria; order Rhizobiales; family Rhizobiaceae; genus Neorhizobium. The sequence goes on from JAEXYH010000078.1 coordinate 50,882, forward strand.
CCCCGCGGTTGCCGCCGCGTAAAGCTCTTCGTCGTCCGGGTGGATGACAATCACGATCGGGCCGCGCCTTTGCCAACGAAGAAATGTATCCAGCGTATGGGCGATGACTGGACGGCCACCGATCGGGCGGTACTGCTTCGGCCCCTCGTCCGGTGAGCCAGCTCTTTCCCCTCGTCCTGCTGCGACGATGACGATGCCGATTGTCATGGAGTTGCCGTTCCCGTTCTGTAGTCGAAAGCCGATAAGCGATTTGGATTGACAGGCCGAGAACTATAGCCTCAAAAGCCCTAATTCCAGCATGCAGCTTAAAAATAACGCAATTCCGTAATTGCTCTTGGCAAACGCTGAATACCTGAATAAAAATAGTGCATAATGCAGACTTGCCTGAAAGATCATCAATTGCATTGCAGCGATCTCGCCAAACCATTTCAGATCGGATCGGTCGCTGTCCGCAATCGGGCCGTGCTTGCGCCGATGTCGGGCGTAACGGACTTGGCTTTCCGTAAGTTGGCCTGGCGCTTCGGGGCCGGGCTCGTCGTCACCGAAATGGTGGCAAGTCGAGAACTCGCCATGAACAAGGGCGAGTCCTGGGCGCGGCTGAAGAATGCCGGGATGACGCCACATATGGTGCAGCTCGCCGGCCGCGAGGCACACTGGCTGGCCGAGGCGGCGAAGATCTCTGCCGATAATGGCGCCGATGTCATCGATATCAACATGGGATGTCCCGCGAAAAAAGTCACCGGTGGTTATTCCGGATCTGCGCTGATGCGCGACCCGGATCATGCGCTATCGCTGATCGAGGCGACGGTGAAGGCCGTATCGGTTCCGGTGACGGTGAAGATGCGGCTCGGCTGGGATCACGACAGTCTCAATGCGCCGCTGATCGCGCGTCGGGCGCAGGAGGCCGGTGTTCAGCTTGTTACCGTGCATGGACGCACCCGCATGCAATTCTACGAAGGCAAGGCGGATTGGGATGCCATCCATGCCGTCCGCGACGTGCTCACCATTCCGCTGATCGCCAATGGTGATGTGCAGACGCCGGAGGATGCCACGGAAATCCTGCGCCGTTCGGGTGCGGATGCGGTGATGGTCGGTCGTGGCGCACAGGGGCGGCCCTGGCATGTCGGCTGGCTTGCAGGACATGCGGCGCCGTCGGGCGCGGAAATCGGATCCATTGTTATAGAACACTACGAGGCGATGCTGGAGTTCTACGGCGTAGAAGCCGGACTTCGCCACGCCCGCAAACATCTCGGCTGGTATATCGAACGTCAGGATTGCGACATCGCGGCAGAAGACAAGGCCGCGATCATGATGTCTCGTGATCCGGCCGACGTTATCCGGCGTCTTTCATCCGTTTTTGAAAACGGCGCACCACTACCGGCCCGCAAGGAGGCTGCATGACAAAGTCCGCCGTTCAGGATGCTGCCCATGGGCAGGCGCTGGCCATGGCCGTCCTCAATTCCGTGCAGAACCCGGTCATTCTGGTCGATCCTGCAGGCAAGATCGCATTTGCCAACTGGGAGGCGGAATCCTTCTTTGGGGCGAGTGCGGCACATCTCGCCAAATACGAGATTTCAAGTTTCATTCCGTTCGGCAGCCCGCTTCTGGCACTGATCGATCAGGTGCGGGAGCGCAAGGCGCCCGTCAATGAGTATCGCGTCGACCTGTCTTCGCCAAAGCTCGGGCAGGAGAAACTGGTCGATCTTTATGTCGCGCCTGTCGTCAGTGAGCCTGGTTCGGTCGTCGTCGTGTTCCAGGAACGCTCGATGGCGGACAAGATCGATCGGCAGCTGACCCATCGTGCGGCCGCCCGTTCTGTCACCGGGCTTGCGTCGATGCTGGCGCATGAGATCAAGAACCCGCTTTCCGGTATCCGCGGCGCGGCGCAGCTCTTGGAAACGGTCGTGCCGGATGATGACCGCCCGCTGACACGGCTGATCTGCGACGAGACCGACCGGATCGTCTCGCTGGTCGACCGGATGGAAGTGTTTTCCGACGAGCGCCCTGTCGACCGCGTGCCGCTCAACATTCATTCCGTGCTCGATCACGTGAAGGCTGTCGCCAAAGCCGGCTTTGCACGCGAGATCAAGATCTCCGAGATGTACGATCCGTCGTTGCCGCCGGTCTATGCCAATCGTGACCAGCTGGTTCAGGTGTTTCTCAACCTGATCAAGAATGCATCGGAGGCCGTGGACGGCCAGCCTGATGCGGAAATCATGCTGACGACCGCCTATCGTCCCGGTATCCGTCTTTCGGTTGCAGGCACGCGGGATAAGATTTCCCTGCCGCTGGAATTCTGCGTCATCGACAATGGTCCCGGTGTGCCGGCCGACCTTGTTCCCAATCTCTTCGATCCGTTCATCACGACCAAGACCAACGGTTCCGGCCTCGGGCTGGCGCTGGTCGCCAAGATCATCGGCGGCCATGGCGGCATTGTCGAATGCGACAGCCAGGCCCGCCGGACCATATTCCGTGTTCTGATGCCCATGCACAAGGAAGAGGCCGGTGACGGCCGCACCTTGAACCTCACAGGAAGCGAAAAATGACTGCCACGATCCTTGTCGCCGACGACGACGCGGCCATCCGTACTGTCCTGAACCAGGCCCTGACGCGGGCCGGTTACGAGGTACGCATCACTTCGAATGCCGCCACGCTGTGGCGCTGGGTTTCGGCCGGCGAAGGCGATCTCGTCGTGACCGATGTCGTCATGCCGGACGAAAACGCCTTCGATCTTCTGCCGCGTATCAAGAAGGCACGTCCGGACCTGCCGGTGCTCGTCATGAGCGCGCAGAACACCTTCATGACCGCAATTCGCGCGTCGGAAAAAGGTGCCTACGATTATCTGCCGAAGCCGTTCGATTTGACAGAACTGATCGCGATCATCGGCCGGGCGCTGGCCGAGCCGAAGCGCAAGCCTGCCCGTCTCGACGACGACATGCAGGATGGCATGCCCCTCGTCGGTCGTTCTGCTGCAATGCAGGAAATCTACCGCGTTCTTGCCCGCCTGATGCAGACGGACCTGACACTGATGATTACCGGTGAATCGGGTACAGGCAAGGAACTGGTCGCGCGCGCGCTGCATGATTACGGGAAGCGCCGCAACGGTCCTTTCGTTGCGATCAACATGGCGGCCATCCCGCGTGATCTGATCGAATCGGAACTTTTCGGTCACGAGAAGGGCGCTTTCACCGGTGCGCAAAACCGCTCAACCGGCCGCTTCGAGCAGGCCGAAGGCGGCACGCTGTTCCTGGACGAGATCGGTGACATGCCGATGGATGCCCAGACGCGTCTTCTGCGCGTGCTGCAGCAGGGTGAATATACGACGGTCGGCGGGCGTACCCCCATCCGCACGGATGTGCGTATTGTCGCCGCCACCAACAAGGATCTGAAGCACCTGATCAATCAGGGCCTGTTCCGCGAAGATCTCTATTATCGCCTCAACGTCGTACCGCTGCGCCTGCCGCCGCTGCGCGACCGCGCCGAGGATATTGCCGACCTCGTCCGTCACTTCATGCAGATGGCGGAGAAGGAAGGTCTCGACGGCAAGCGTTTCGACAACGAGGCGCTGGACGTGATGAAGGCCTATGCCTGGCCCGGCAACGTCCGCGAACTGGAAAATCTGGTGCGCCGCCTGATGGCGCTCTATCCGCAGGAAGTGATCACCCGCGAAATCATCGATACCGAGTTGCGGTCTGACGTTCCCGACAGCCCTATCGACAAGGTGAACCCCCGCGGCGGTTCGCTGACCATTGCGCAAGCGGTGGAAGAGAACATGCGGAGTTATTTTGCGAGCTTCGGTGACAACCTCCCGCCGCCTGGCCTTTATGATCGCGTGTTAACGGAGGTGGAATATCCGCTAATCCTCGCGGCGCTAACGGCAACCCGCGGCAACCAGATCAAAGCGGCCGATCTGCTTGGTCTCAACCGCAATACGCTGCGCAAGAAAATCCGCGAATTGGGCGTATCGGTCTATCGCAGTTCGCGTTCCGCGTAAGTTTGCATTCCGGGCGCCGGATCCTGTCCGGCGCCTGATCAGGAGCCCGTTACAAAAGCGTGCTGCGGATCTTTCTAACCGCCTCGTCGGAATCGGCCCCATAGGGGATGAGGCCTTTCAGGCGGCCATCTGCTCCGATCAGAAACAGGTCCATCGTGTGGCTCATGGAGTAGCCGCCGCTCTTGTTCGGCACTTTTTCCGCAAAGGCCCGCCAGCCGGTAATGACGCGCTTCATTTCTTCCGGTGTACCGGTTACCCCGGTAATCCGATCCGAAAAGGCTGTGACGTAACTGTTCATAATCTCCGGCGTGTCCCGTTCCGGATCGACGGTGAACAGATAGCTCTTGATCGGTGCGCCATCGTCGCCAAGCTCCTTAAGGTATCCGGCGACTTCGAAAAGCGTCGTCGGGCAGACTTCAGGGCAGTGCGTGTAGCCGAAATAGACCAGTGAAGGGTTTCCCTTGAATATCGACTGGTCAACGGATTCTCCCTGGTCGTTGATCAGGGAGAAGGCGGTGTCGAACTTACTGTTTCGAGGTTCATCCTTGAAGGTGAAGAACAGTATTCCGACAAGCACGCAGAAGAAGATCGCCGAGATTGTCGTGGCGATCAGCATGAACGGGTTCTTGGTCGTCATTTGCCATGTCCCGCATGCGCTTCAGAGCCTTTGTCGCCAGCGACTGGACCGACCGCAAACTCGACGTCGACCGATCCCGCCTTCTCGAAAACTAGGGTGGCCTTTACCATCTCGCCTTCCTTGAACGGTTGCTGCACATTCATGAACATCAGGTGATAGCTCCCGGGCTTGAGTTCGACTGTAGAGTTTGCCGGGATGGCAATGCCGCCGTTTAGTTCGCGCATTTCCATCACGGCGCCATTCATCTTCATCTCATGCAGTTCGACACTGGCGGCCCGCTCTGATGCCACGCTGACCAGACGGTCGGCCGGGCCGTTATTGACGATCTTGAAATAGCCACCGCCAACCTTGGCCATGGGCAGCATTGCGCGGGAATAGGGGTGACCGATCTCGATCTGGCCAAGCTTGAATTCATGAGCCTGGGCCGAGCCCATTGAGAGCATCGAGCCAAGCATGGCGTAGGCGGCGAACTTCTTGACGAACATGGATATCTCCGAAGGAACAGTTTGGTTGGCTCCGGCCTGCGGGAGGCGAGGCGATGCGCTCCGGCAGTGGCCAACGTGATGATTAAATGCAGGATGGATGCGCCGCGCTGAAATGAGCGACTGGCATGCCCGGTCAGGAAACGAAAGGAGGTCCGCGCGCATCGGGCGATATGTGCCGAGGAGCTTGTACTGGCGTGGACAAGCCCGGGAAAGTGATGCGTTCCGATGTCGCCGTTGCTGATGGTTGCAGCAAAATGCTCGGGGTGAGGATGGCTCCCGCAACAGATGATGCCAGGCGGCACAGGGTGGCGCAGGGGCACTCGACACTTCTCTTAAACGGATTATCTGCCCCGGCCGGGGCCGCATCGAAGACGCCGGATGCTCCGCACATGACATGAAGTTGGTCTTGCACAACGACCGATGTCGATGCTCTGGCCAGGTTTCCGGTAAATCCCTGAAATGCCAACAGATAGGCGAGGGCTACAGCCAGTGCTGTAGCCAATACCCTGTCCGAGAGGATTTGCCGCATCGCCTTCATATGATTTCCATGCCACAGGACGAAGATAAAGTCACCGGTGCGATGAAGTTGCACATGCGGCGCGTTGCCGCTTCGCATGGAGACGTGCTCTTTTTTGCGATAGATTCATATACCACTTTCACGACTGTCTTTTTTCGTGGACATCCACTCATTGTGATGGGCCGAGATCACTGGTTGCTTGACAGCTGGACATGATCGTTGCATTTTCGCCACAATGCGTTGCTTAGAGGTCACGCAGGTGCCCTAGTTGGACCGGCAGCGTTTTTTTCGGTCGGAGCGACGGACTCCTCTTTCGGTGAATTTAAAGCGTCTTTCCACATGTGGTTAGGCGATAAGTTGGTTGGTCCCAGAGCGGGAGGGATATGATGGTGGACGGCGGGACGGCACCCCTTGCCGACGCTCAATCTGCGACCTTCATTCAGGATCGTCGCGCCTCTTTCGCTTTGCCGGGTATTCTGCTGGCGAGTGGCGCGCTCGTTTGCGCAATCTTGACACTGCTCGTTCTTCTTGGGCTGACGCCGATTGCGCCGACCGGAAATGTGGTCATCGCGTCTGCCGTCATCAATTCGCTGTTCATTATCGGCCTGATGTATCTCATCGGGCGCGAGGTCACCCGGCTGTTTCGTGCCAGAAATCGCGGAAGGGCCGCAGCGCGCCTGCATGTTCGCATCGTTGGCCTGTTTTCGATCGTGGCCATCACGCCGGCAGTGCTGGTCGCGATATTTGCAAGTCTGACGCTGAATGTCGGTCTTGATCGCTGGTTTTCGTTGCGCACGCAATCGATCGTGCAGTCGTCGCAGGATATCGCGCGCGCCTACATGATGGAGAATGCGAGCTATCTGCAGGGCCAGACGGTTTCGATGTCCAACGATCTCGAACGTAATCGGGCGATGTTCTATCTCGATCGTACCGGGTTTCTCGACCTGATGACCCGGCAGGCCCGCGGGCGCGGGATGCTCGGAGCCTTCCTCGTGCAGGAAGACGGACAGGCTATAGCGCAGGCCGACATCAAGACCGAACGGCCGCTGCCGGCCATCCCGTCGGATGCGCTGAAGTCGGCCGCCGGTGGCCAGCCGACGCTTATCCCTCCCGGCATCACCAATCTTGTCGGAGCCGTGATGAAGACGGATGCGATATCCGGAACATTCCTCTACACGATCCGTGCCGTCGATCCCAAAGTCATGAACGCCATGCGGCTGATGGAGGAGAACACCGCCGAATACAAGGCGATGGAAGCTGGCCGCAGTTCGCTCCAGTTTGCCTTTGCGATCCTCTATCTCGGCTTTGCGCTGATCGTTCTTCTGGCCGCCATCTGGGCTGCGATCGCTGTTGCCGACCGTATCGTGCGGCCGATCCGCCTTCTGATCAGCGCAGCCGATGCCGTCGGCAGCGGCAATCTCAATGTCGTCGTCCCCGTTCGCGCTGCCGATGGTGACGTCGGCAGCCTTTCGCGTACCTTCAACAAAATGATCTCCGAAATCCGCACCCAGCAGGACGAGATTCTTGAGGCCAAGGACGAAGTCGATGATCGCCGCCGCTTCATCGAAGCCGTGCTTTCCGGTGTCACAGCAGCCGTAATCGGGGTGGACGACAGGCGTATCAGTATCGTCAATCCTTCTGCGGAAGAGATGCTCGGCATCGGCCAGGAGGGCCTTATCGGCAGGACGTTGCAGGAGATCGTGCCCGAAATCGACCATGTTCTGACCGAAGCGACGACGCGATCCCGCGGGGAATTCCGCAAGGAAGTGAACCTGATGCGCAACGGCAAGGAACGTACATTGTCTGTTCAGGTCACGCGCGAAGAACAGCGAACATCCAGTGACTCCTATGTGATCACACTGGATGACATTACCGATCTCGTCATCGCTCAGCGCTCCACCGCCTGGGCGGATGTGGCGAGGCGCATCGCCCACGAAATCAAGAACCCGTTGACGCCGATCCAGCTTTCGGCCGAACGCCTGAAGCGGCGTTACGGCAAGCAGATCGACGAGAGCGACCGGGCGGTTTTCGACCAATGCACGGATACGATCGTGCGTCAGGTCGGCGATATCGGTCGTATGGTCGACGAATTTTCGTCCTTTGCCCGCATGCCGAAGCCGTCGAAGGAAATCACCGATCTCAGAGGCATCCTGAAGGATTCGATCTTCCTGCGCGAGATGGGTACGACGCATGTCGACTTTATTCGCGAGCTTGGCGACGAACCGCTCAATGGGCTGTTCGACGGACGTATGCTCGGCCAGGCTTTCGGCAATCTCGTCAAGAACGCCGTTGAAGCGATCGAGATGGTGCCGGCGGACGAGGAGCGTGACGGGCGCAAGGTGATGGTTCGCTCTACCTATGACAAGGCCCGCGATCTTTTCGTAGTGGATGTGGTCGACAATGGCATCGGCCTGCCGACCGAAAACCGCCACCGGATCCTCGAACCCTATATGACGATGCGCGAAAAGGGCACGGGTCTTGGCCTCGCCATCGTCAAGAAGATTATTGAAGAACATGGGGGGCAGCTCGAACTGCACGATGCCCCTTCCGATTTCGATCATGGCAAGGGCGCCATGATCAGGGTGCTTCTGCCGCATGTCGATGCGGCCACCGCGCCTGTTCCGGATAAAGACAAGGAAGTTGCTTATGGCGTCTGACATTCTGGTCGTCGATGACGAGGCGGATATCCGCGAGATCGTTTCGGGCATCCTCTCTGACGAGGGGCACGAAACACGGATGGCGCATGACAGCGATAGCGCCCTGGCGGCGATTTCCGACCGTGTGCCGCGACTGGTTTTCCTCGACATCTGGATGCAGGGTTCAAAGCTCGATGGTCTGGCATTGCTGGACGAGGTCAAGAGCCGCCATCCGGACCTTCCGGTGGTAATGATCTCCGGTCACGGCAATGTCGAGACGGCGGTGTCCGCGATCAAGCGCGGCGCTTTCGATTTCATCGAGAAGCCGTTCAAGGCGGATCGCCTGATCCTGATCGCGGAGCGGGCGCTGGAAAACTCCAAGCTGAAACGCGAGGTTTCCGAACTCAAGAAGCGCACCGGCGATGCCGCCGAGCTGGTCGGAACGTCGGTCGCCGTTTCCCAGCTTCGCCAGACGATCGAGAAGGTTGCGCCGACCAATAGCCGCATCATGATCCTCGGCCCGTCTGGATCGGGCAAGGAACTCGTTGCCCGGATGATCCATCGCAAGTCGTCGCGTGCGTCAGGCCCGTTCGTGGCGCTCAATGCGGCCACGATCACGCCTGACCGCATGGAGGTGGCGCTATTCGGTACCGAAGGCACGCCCGGCCAGGCGCGCAAGATCGGCGCTCTGGAGGAGGCTCATCGCGGCATTCTCTATCTCGACGAAATCGGCGAGATGCCGCGCGAGACGCAGAACAAGATTCTTCGCGTGCTCGTCGACCAGCAATTCGAGCGCGTCGGCGGGTCGAAGCGGGTGAAGGTCGATGTCCGCATCATTTCCTCCACCGCCTATAATCTCGAAAGCCTGATCTCCGAGGGCGCTTTTCGTGAGGATCTCTACCATCGGCTGGCGGTGGTTCCGGTCAAGGTGCCCGCGCTTGCAGAACGTCGTGAAGATATTCCTTTCCTCGTCGATATGTTCATGCGGCAGGTGTCAGAGCAGGCTGGTATCCGCCCGCGCAAGATCGGCGACGATGCGATGGCTGTGCTGCAGGCCCATGACTGGCCGGGCAATATCCGCCAGCTGCGCAACAATATCGAACGGCTGATGATCTTGGCTCGCACGGATGGCCCCGACACGGCAATTTCCGCCGACATGCTGCCGACGGATCTCGGCGACATGCTGCCGAAGGTTTCCTCCAAGGGTGACGTCCACATCATGACACTTCCATTGAGAGAAGCGCGCGAAATGTTCGAGCGGGATTACCTGATCGCCCAGATCAACCGCTTCGGCGGCAATATCTCCCGCACCGCCGAGTTTGTCGGCATGGAGCGCTCGGCGCTGCACCGCAAGCTGAAATCGCTCGGCGTCTAAACCCTTTACGAATACCGGGGCCACATTCGTGCGGCCCCGCCTCTCATTGATCAAGAGATTTCATCATGTCCAGAATTGCCTATGTGAACGGCGCCTATGTGCGGCATTCCGATGCCGGCGTGCATGTCGAGGACCGAGGGTTTCAGTTCGCCGATGCTGTTTACGAGGTCTGCGAGGTGAGAAGCGGCCTGATCGTTGATCTGACGCGGCATCTCGACCGCCTTGATCGTTCACTTGGCGAACTGCGCATGGCATCGCCCATGGATCGCAAGGCGTTGACGATCGTCATTCGCGAAGTGCTGCGCCGCAATCGGGTCTGCAACGGTCTTTTCTATCTGCAGGTCTCGCGCGGGACTGCGAAGCGCGATCATGTCTTCCCGTCGGCCGATACCGCGCCGACGCTCGTCATTACGGCCAAGTCGTCCGATCCATCGTTTGCCCTGCGTCGCTATGAAACCGGCATCAAGGTGATCACCGTGCCGGAAAATCGCTGGGATCGCGTCGATATCAAAAGCGTCGCCCTTTTGCCCAACGTGCTTGCCAAACAACAGGCCAAGGACGCCGGCGCCCAGGATGCGATCTATATCGACCGCAACGGCATCGTCATGGAAGGCGCTTCGTCCAATGTCTGGATCGTCACCCAGGACGGTAGACTGCTGACGCGACCGGCTGAACACGGCATCCTGCGCGGTATCACCCGCACGACGCTTCTCGATGTCACGACGTCGCTCGACATCTCCGTCGAGGAGCGGGAATTCACCTTGGATGACATGCTGGCGGCGCGTGAGGTCTTCTTCACGTCCGCGACCGGTATCTGCACTCCAATCGTTTCAATCGATGGAAAAACAATCGCCAACGGTCATCCCGGCAGTGTCGCATCGAATATCCGCGACGCCTTTTTCGAGATTGCGGAAAAGACGGCGATTTGATAACCAGAGTTTTGGGGGAAGGGAAACACGGGGCGTTTCCCGGTCATCTCATATAAACGAGATCATTATCCCGGCTTTTGCCGGCAAGAAAGAAAGAAGCGGCGCTATGGCGGAACGTTCTCAGAACCTGCAGGATTTATTTCTCAATACGGTCCGAAAGCAGAAAATTTCCCTGACCATATTCCTCATCAACGGGGTCAAGCTCACGGGAGTCGTAACCTCCTTCGACAATTTCTGCGTTCTTCTTCGTCGTGACGGGCACTCCCAGCTCGTGTATAAACACGCAATCTCGACCATTATGCCGGGCCAGCCGATGCAGATGTTCGAGACGGAAGAAAACGCAGCCTAAGGATACAGACAGATTTCTATCAGAGATACGTCTAACGAATCGCTCGTCCCGGAAGCCGAAAAGCACCGGGACGATATGCGTGCTGTCGTCGTGGTGCCGGTGCTGAAACAGTCCCGACCGAAGACGGGGCAGGGTGACTCGCCGATTGCCGCTGCTCCGCAGCGGTCAAATGAGGCGCGCCTTGAAGAGGCGATCGGTCTTGCCCGCGCTATCGACCTTGAAATCGCCGAAGGCCTGATCGTCACGGTCAACCAGCCGCGACCCGCGACCCTGATGGGCACGGGAAAGATCGATGAGATCAAGGGGCTTCTCGACGAGAAGGATGCCGGCCTCGTCATCGTCGATCATCCGCTGACGCCGGTGCAGCAGCGTAATCTCGAAAAGGAATGGGGCGCCAAGGTCATCGACCGTACCGGCCTCATCCTGGAAATTTTTGGCCGCCGCGCTTCCACCAAGGAAGGCACGCTGCAGGTCGATCTTGCGCATCTCAACTACCAGAAGGGCCGGCTGGTCCGTTCCTGGACCCACCTTGAACGCCAGCGCGGTGGTGCTGGCTTCATGGGTGGTCCGGGTGAAACCCAGATCGAGGCCGACCGACGGCAGCTGCAGGACAAGATCATCAAGCTCGAACGCGAGCTGGAGCAGGTCGTGCGGACCCGCCAGTTGCATCGCGCCAAGCGTCGCAAGGTGCCGCATCCCATCGTGGCGCTGGTCGGTTACACCAACGCCGGCAAGTCCACCCTGTTCAACCGCATCACCGGCGCGGGCGTTCTCGCCGAGGATATGCTGTTTGCGACACTCGATCCGACGCTGCGACGGATGAAGCTGCCGCATGGTCGCACCGTCATTCTGTCGGACACCGTCGGGTTTATTTCCGATCTGCCGACCCATCTCGTTGCAGCTTTCCGCGCGACGCTGGAAGAGGTGCTGGAAGCCGATCTCATCCTGCATGTGCGGGATATGTCCGACCCGGACAATGCCGCCCAGTCGCACGATGTGCTGCGCATCCTCGCCGATCTCGGCATCGACGAGAAGGAAAGCTCCGAGCGTCTCATCGAGGTCTGGAACAAGATCGACCGTCTCGACCCGGAAACCCATGACGCATTGTTCGAACGCGCCAAGGGCCGCGACAATATCATGGCGCTGTCTGCTATCACCGGCGAAGGGCTCGAGCCGCTGATGGACGAGATCGCCAAGCGGCTTTCCGGCGTGTTGACCGAAACCTCGATCACCATTCCTGCCGACAGGCTTTCTCTCGTCTCCTGGATCTACGGCAATTCGATCGTCGATGGCCGCGAAGACAACGAGGACGGTTCGGTGACGATGGATGTGCGTATGTCGGAAGCGCAGGCCACCGAGATCGAACGCCGGCTGGGCAACGGGCCGAAGCAAGAGAAGGAAGACTGGGAGCGCTGAGCTTCCAGTGCAGTATCCAACAAAACAAAAGAGTTCCCGCGTCGGAAGGCTGATGCTTGCGGCTTAGCCTAAGCGTGGCGCAACCAAAACCCGTGCCGCGCATTGTGGCTGCGCAATTTTGCGCCGGGTTTTGCCAAATGGCTTTCTCATCAGCTTCCTCCTCTTCCAGGTCAGCCGAAAACAAGCCGCCGCGCATCGTTTCAGATCGGTCGCTGGTCGCGCTCTGCGTTCTCAATTTTTTCCTCGCCGACGCCCGGGATGGGCTTGGTCCCTTCCTCGATGCGTTTCTTGCCACGCGTGGCTGGTCATCCCTGTCACTTGGCCTGATTGCAACGGTCGGCGGATTGATCGGACTTGCTGCCACGCCGCTTTGTGGGGCGCTGGTGGATGGAACGCCGTGGAAACGGGCCCTGATCGCCGGACCTGTCATCCTCGTTACTGCCGCAGCGTTGATAACGCTCGTCTCTCCGGAGCCGGTCATTGTCTGGATCGGGCAGATCGGCACGGCGGTGGTCGGCGCCGTGATCGGTCCCGCACTGGCAGGATTGACGCTCGGGCTGGTGGGCGAGCGACTTTTCTCCCAGCAGATCGCTCGCAACGAGTTCTGGAACCACACGGGCAATTTCGCCTCTCTGTTTGCCGTGTATGTGATCATCTCGCTGTTCGGGCAAGCAGGCATGATCTGGCTGATGATCGCGACCGCCTTCGGGGCACTAGTTGCGGTTGCGAGCATCGATCCTGAGCGTATCGATCATCAGGTCGCCCGTGGTCTGCAACCGGATAAAGGCATGTCAGAGCCGAGTGAAGCCAAAACGCCGTCGGGCTTCGATGTTCTTTTGAAAAGCCGTGGCCTCATCCTTCTTGCCCTGATCCTGCTGATCTTTCATTTCGGCAATGCACCGATGAGCCGGCTTATCGCCCAGCAGTTTGCCATCGAGCTTGGTACGCCATTCCGCACCACAGCGATCATCACCGGCATCGCCCAGCTTTCCATGATCGCCATTGCCGTGCTCACGCCATTCCTGATCCGACGGATCGGACTCGGGGCAACACTTGCGATCGGTCTGGCGGCATTACCGATACGCGGGGTAATCGCGGGCAGTTTCGAGGGGTTCTGGGTGGTGTGGCCGGTACAAATCCTGGATGGAGCCGGTGCCGGCCTTCTCGGCATTGTCACGCCGGTGGCGGTGGAGCGCATCCTCAAGGGGAGCGGCCGCTTCAATGTGGGGTTCGCCAGTGTGATGACCGTTCAAGGCGTTGGAGCCTCGCTCAGCAATGTCGTTGCCGGCTGGTTGGTCAGCCAAGGCGGCTATGCGCTGTCACATCTCGTCGGCGGCGGAGTGGCCGTTATCGCCCTTGCGGTCTTTGCGATCTACCGGAAGGAGATTGCGCCCAGCACAGAGAAAGCACTACAGTCCAGTGGCCTGTAGTGCTGGTTTGTCCAATCGATCATTGGATCGATTGTTTGGGCTTCGCCCTACCGTTGCCCGCCGGCCCTTTGCTTTGGCTCAGGGCGTTCTGTCCTCGAAACGGTTCACTGGATCGTTTCGTCGGCTGCCCGATCGGATCTTACCCGACGAATGCCCGTTCAATGACGAATTCGCTCGGCTTGTTGTTGGCACCTTCCGTCAGACCTGCCTTTTCGAGCAGTTCCTTGGTGTCCTTCAGCATCGCAGCCGAACCGCAGATCATGCCGCGGTCGATGGCCGGGTCGAGCGGCGGCACGCCGAGATCGGTAAACATCTTGCCGTTCTCGATGAGGTCGGTGATGCGGCCCTGGAACGGGTGGTCTTCGCGGGTGACGGTCGAATAGAGCTTCAGCTTGTCGCCGACCAGTTCCGAAAGGAACTCGTGGTTCTTGATCTCTTCGATCAGATCCTGGCCGTATTTCAGCTCGGAGACTTCGCGGCAGGTATGGGTGAGGATGACTTCCTCGAACTTTTCGTAGGTTTCCGGGTCGCGGATCAGGCTTGCGAAGGGTGCAATCCCGGTGCCGGTGGAGAACATGTATAGACGCTTGCCCGGTGTCAAAGCATCGAGCACCAGCGTGCCGGTCGGTTTCTTGCGCATCAACACGGTATCGCCAGGCTTGATCTTCTGAAGATGCGAGGTCAGCGGGCCGTCCGGCACCTTGATGGAGAAGAATTCCAGTTCCTCGTCCCAGGCCGGGCTTGCGATCGAATAGGCGCGGTAGATCGGCTTTTCGCCGACCATCAGGCCGATCATGGCAAATTCGCCCGAGCGGAAACGAAAACCAGCCGGGCGCGTCATGCGGAAACGGAACAGCCTGTCGGTATAGTGCTGCACATCCAGCACCGTCTCGGCATAAACCCCGTCCGGGATCTTTACGGCAAATTCTTCGGTCTTGGTGGGAGCGTTCATCGCGATCGGTCTTCCAGTCTCATCATTTTGACAGCGAGATATACTATCAAGCCGCTTATTTGAAGGCATCCCCGCCCATTGTCGCGGAAAGCATAGAAAATATGCGTAGAAAAGTCACCTTTGCGGCACTTCGCCTCGTCGAAATCGCCTCAGGCCGACACTGAACGGCGACGCCAGCTGTAACCTTCGCCGGCTTCGGCATGGCGGGAGGTCGGCTGATAGTGCACGGCGATACCAGGCAGGCGTCCTTCCGAAAGACGCTTCAGCGCCGTCGCGTTGGTAACGGCAAAACTGTCGACACCGCAGCGGAGCATCAGGGGTACCTGATCGATCAGGACGTCGCCGACAGCGCGCAGTTCGTTCTTGTACGCCAGACGATCCCGCAACAGAGAAGCGTGACTGAAAGCGCGGCCGTCGTTGAAAGCCGGGAAATCAACCGCAACAATCTCGATGCGATAGAGATAGGGCTCCAGCCTGCGCACGTCGTCGGCAGGCTTTATCAGCACGCCGAGGCCAATATCGTTGCTACCTTCCGCCTTTTCTATGAACTCTTCCAGTGGCAGAAGCGCCTTCTGCTCGCCTTCGGCTCTCACCTCATCGGTCTCGATCACCCACGGATCGTTCGCGACGAAACCGGTCTCCCTCCAGATCTTCGTCATCACGCAGCCTCCGCCTTGGCTTCACCATAGAGCGCATCCTTGAAGGGCTGCGGTCCGACACGACGATAGGCATCGAGGAATTTTTCGTCCTTGCTCTGGCGCAGGCCGAGATAGGTGTCGACGATGGTTTCTATCGCGTCCGTCACCTTGGCCGGTTCGAAACCGCGGCCGATGATCTCACCGATCGAGGTTTGCTCGTCACCCGAACCGCCGAGCGTGATCTGGTAGAGTTCTGCACCCTTCTTTTCCACCCCCAGAAGGCCGATATGGCCGACATGGTGATGGCCGCAGGCATTGATGCAGCCGGAGATCTTGATCTTCAGATCGCCGATCTCGCGCTGGCGGGCGATGTCGCCGAAGCGCTGCGAGATGCGCTGCGCCACGGGGATCGAGCGGGCATTGGCGAGCGCGCAATAAGCGAGGCCGGGGCAGGCGATGATGGCGGTGATGACGCCGGCATTCGCCGTCGCCAGCTCCGCGGCGACGAGGGCATCATAGACGGCGCGGAGGTCCGTC
>JAEXYH010000033.1 GCA_023451735.1 Pseudomonadota bacterium
CCCATTTGCGGAAGACTAGCAGATACTCAGGCATGCCCATTCGGCTGAACGTGCTGTCGGCGCGAAGCGTCTTCCAGAGAAGGCCGTGCGCCTTCGTCTTCTGCATCTCGCGCACCGGGTCGCGCCAGATCGTGATACGGCTGTGGAAGTCCCAGCCTTCCTCAATGTGGAGGCGCGTGCAATCGTCGGAGAACGGGCGGAGGCCGGCCGTGCCGCGATCGCTGCTGTTCTGGTAGTAGACGAGATCCTTGACGTGGATGGCGGTCAGGCGGCCGGGCCGTGTCGCGCGGAACTTCTCGCGCACTAGGTAGCGGTACTGCTCGAAAAACTCGTCATCGCTGGCACAGTTACCCATGTCGGCTACGCTCTCCGAGTAGATGTAGAGCGACGAAAACGGCGGCGAGTAGACGCTGAAGTCGATGCTGTTGTCAGGAAGACCGGCGGCAAACGGCACGCAGTCGGCGTTGTAGGCTGACCAGTTTTGACCTGAAGCTTGATCCAGAACGTTCATGCAGCAACTCCTCTCATCCATGCAGGCAGCGCGACAGGCTTGGTCGGCTGGTAGTCGATTTTGACTTGGCGGCTTTCGTGTGCGCGGCGCATGGCGGCGTACATCTCGATTTTCATCTGCTCGTGGTCACCGCTCTTGCGGTTGACTACGTCCCAGATGGCGCGCTCGGTATCGGCGAGTGCGATATGGACATCTACCGGGCGCTTTTGCCCGAACCGATAGCAGCGGCGTACGGCCTGGTAGTAAGCCTCGTAGCTGAAGGACAGGCCGGCAAACGCCATGCGGGCGCAGTGTTGCCAGTTCAACCCAAACCCTGCGATGCTCGGCTTACTGATCAGGACGCGGACGCTGCCTTCGCTAAAGCCGACAAGCCGGCTTTCCTTCACGTGGTCCGGCATTGAGCCGCGAACTTCGACTGCATCAGGTATGAGCGCGGCCAGTGCGTCGGCCTCGTAATCGGTGTCGCACCAGACAATCCAGGGCTCGTCACGCTCCTCGTTCACCCGCTCCGCGATAACCGCCGCTCGAGCTTCGGCCGTGAGGCGCTTCTCCTTGTGGATGGCCGTTGCGCTTGTGTCGGGGATGCGAAACAAGAGGTCACCGGCATCGATGGAGATGTCGGACTTGACCTCGTGCCGATGGATGTTGAGCGGCGGCAGTTCGAATCCTTCGTCAGAGTAGCCTAGATCAGACGGCTTGGAGATGCAGCGCGCCCAACTGGCAACCCAGTTCCAGAACGGTTTGACCGCGTGCCCCTTGAGGCGGTAGCGGCCCATGTTAGTCTGGTCGGCAATGAACCAGCGCGTCAGCATCTCGTTGCTGTTCATGACGCCGAGGAACTGCGAATGCTGGCCTAGCTCCATGTGGTCGTTGGGCGCCGGCGTTGCGGTGCAAGCCAGCCGGAACGGCGTCGACTTCCACATCGCAATCATCTTGCGCGTGGTCTGCCCGGTGAAATTTTTGATGATGCTGGATTCGTCGAGCACGACGCCTGCGAATGCGGCTGGATCGAAAGCGTCGATCTTGGCATAGTTGGTCACGTTGATGCCAGGTCCGACCTCGCTCTGGTCGCGAACCACCCGTGCATCGTCGTAGCCGAATTTCTTCGCCTCGCGGACATGCTGCGGAGCGACGGCAAGCGGTGCCAACATAAGAACTGGCTTGTTCTCGTTTTCAGCGACGACGCGAGCCCATTCCAGCGAAACGAAGCTCTTGCCGAGGCCCGTATCCAGGAAGGCCGCCCCACCGCCAACGCCGAGCAAGAAACTCGTGACGTCGCGCTGATATGGAAACATGTCACCATTCAGTGACGGGATTTGCGATAGCCCGCGTACGGGCGCGTCGACGCTTTTTCGCGCCAACAGCTCGGCGTAGCTCATATAGTCTCCTCTTGTGGTGCTTTGCGCGGTGGTGGCGCGCTATTTTGTGCGGAGCAATTGTGTTGCCGCGATACGAAGGCCAGCCGCGCTGGCGCCATGATGGGTAGCCGCCACTTCTGCTTTTGCACGGATGTCCGCGCCAAGGCGTGGCTCATCCTTGGCGATTTCGCTGCAGGTGGCAGCCTGGCTGTCGTGCCATTCGGCGGCTAACTGATATGCTTCAGCAAGGGCCCCAGGATCTTTGTTCCGCATATATCGGTTGTTGGCGTCACCGATGATGTCGTTCGCGTCACGAGACGACGCGAGTGCCGAAATATCGGCGCTGCGCTCCGTCATCCACCCGTGCTCGCGCTCCCATGCCATTCCGTCAGCAAGGCCCATCACCGAGCCACCTTGTCTTCAACGATCGAGAACCCGTCGATAGAGCGAACACCGCCGCGCACCTTCTCCTCGGCCATGGACAAGGCCAGCGCCATGAAGTCGCCCGGCGCGAGCAGATAGGCCCACTCCAGAGCCTTCTCCTCATCGACGATGTTGACGTTCCATACCGACCTCAGCCCCAAGCCGGTCGTCGCCGCTTTGTCGGCCCGCTTGGCGCCGCGCTCCAGTTTCTTCGCATCGGCAAGCAACTCCTCTGCATACTCGCGGGCGCCAAGATTGCCGGAGGAAGATCGGATTGCGGCTTCCGCAGCCTCTTTTGCAGCAGCTGCTTCGGCTGCTTTCGTGGCGGCTTCCGCCGCCTTTTCGTCCGCGACCTTCTTGCGCCACGGCGCAAGCAACGCGCCGAGCGTCGACTTGGCGAGATCGACTTTGCCCCGTTTTGGTTGGATGTAGGGGTTGTAACGCGATTGCACCGCGGCAACCTTCTCGTCGAGCGGCTTCTTCTCCTCGACGCGCAGGGCATCGGCGCGTTTGCCGGCGTCATGCAGACCGTCGTAGAGCTTCTCGATCGCGTCGTGCATCTCCTGGCTGGAGATGGCCTCGCCGTCGGCGAAATTCTTCGCTTCCTCGTAGAGGTCATCGATCTCGGTAAAGATGGCGATGTAGGGCGGCTCGGGAGGCTGGTTATGGCCGACGCCGGCGATGTCGGTGGGATCGAAATCAGGAACTGCTGCGGATCTCGGCATGGTGGCTCCTCTTGTGGTGTGGTGTCGCGCTTGGTATACGCATGGTCATTGCATTTTGCATATTTTTACAAATTTGTCAAACTCAGAATGGAATATCGTCCCAATCAGTCTCCTGCATGTATGCTGGTCGATTATCATTCGCCGCCGGCTCATCATTGTCGTTGGCGGCCACATATTCTCCAACGAGGTGCCCGACCACATCCCAATACTTGTCTCGGGGCTTGACGGTGATCTCGATCGTTTCCTTCAGCTCCGACTGGCGCTCGATCCACTCTAGGACCGCACGCGGGAACGGCCTTTGCCCGCCATGGGCCATCCAGAACCTGTCGGCCTTCGACTTGGCGAAACCGGAATGCTCAGGGCATAGCCACTCGTTGATCGCAGTCATGCCGGACATGTACGTTACCTTCACCGAAGGCGGCTTATCGCCCTTCCCTTCATGGAAACGGAACGTGCGGCTCGTGACCATCCTGCTCTCCGGCTCGGCCATGGTCATAATCGGAACATCGGCGGCGTTGGCCGAGATCTTCGGGCTGTCGTCGACGTCGAACTCGAAGCCGCAGCAGGTGCAGATGCGTGCCGATGCGTGCAGCTTCTCGCCGCAGCCAGGCGCTCCATGCTTGTCGAAACCGTCCTGCGGGCAGATCTTCATCGGCGCCTCGCCGTCACCGGTGCCAGGCTCTTTCGGTTCGACCATATCCACCGGGCCATGCTTATCGACGAGGCCGGCGAAGTCCAGCACAAGGCAGGACGGCTTGGGCCCGGCAGCGATAGCGGCGCGGCGCTCCTCTGGCGTGTCGAGAGACATGCCCGGAGCGTAAAGCACGCGCGTGCCGCGGCCCATCATCTGCAGGTAGAGCGACGCCGAAAGCGTCGGCCTAAGTGCCGCGATGAGATCCACGCCCTTGTGATTGAAGCCCGTTGTCAGCACGCTGTTGTTGGTCAGT
Organism: Pseudomonadota bacterium; assembly: GCA_023451735.1. Classification (GTDB taxonomy): domain Bacteria; phylum Pseudomonadota; class Alphaproteobacteria; order Rhizobiales; family Rhizobiaceae; genus Neorhizobium. The sequence continues at coordinate 3,965 of JAEXYH010000033.1, forward strand.
GCGCGGATCCGGTACGCTTTGAAGTCCTCGATGATCCGGCGGCGCTCGTCCTTCGGCGTGTCACCGGTGATTGTTTCGCAGCTGATGCCGCGCGAACGGATCTCATCGCGAACGTGCTCGGCGTGTTCGACTCCGGAGCAGAAGCAAAGCCACGACCGTTTGTCGGCGCCTTTCGCTACGATTTCATCGACCGCGGCGCGCGTGACGCCCATTTGGTCGACAGCAGCCTGTAGCGCTGACTGTTTGAAGTCCCCGCCCAGCTTGCCCACGCCTTTGGTGTTGAGTTCCATCGCGGTGTGCTTCGATGACAAGGGCGCGAGATATCCGTCCCGCACGCCGTCGGCGATGCCGTAGGTGTAGACGACACGATCGAACATACGATCCTCGCCCTGATCTAGACGGCCGCTATCCAGGCGGAACGGCGTCGCAGTAAGACCGACGATCTTCAGATCCGGGTTCACCTCGCGCATGACGCGGAAGAATTGGCCGTACTGCGTGTCGCTGTTCTTCGGGATGAGGTGGCACTCGTCGACAAGTACAACGTCGATCGGCCGGTCGAAAACCTTCTCGCCGTCCACAATGCGGGCGCCGCAGATCAAGTCGGCTTTATTCCAGACGGTCTGGATGCCCGCGAAAATGATCTGGCTGCGCGCATCCCGCCGATTGAGGCCGGCAGAGAATATCCCCGCAGGCGCGTTCTTCCAGACGCCGATGAGCTCGAGGAAAGACTGTTCGATCAATTCAGCAACATGAGTAACTACCATGATGCGCATATCGGGCCATCCCTGGCTGAGGCGCTGAATGACCGTGGCCATAACCATCGATTTGCCTGTACCTGTCGCTAAGTCGATTAGCGGGTTCCCCGGCTCTTCAGACCAATAGTCGAAGAGCGCCTCAACGGCCTCTTCCTGGAAATATCGCAGTCCCATCAGGCCGCTTCCTTCATCCGGTGTTCTTCAACATACTTGGCGGCCGACCTCATAATGGTCGGGTTATCGCGGAGTAAGCCGATCCCTTGGTTGCACGGTGAGCAAAGAAGGGCCCGCACCTCTCCAGTCTTGTGGCAGTGATCGACATGCATTGTTCGATTATCGGTGAACGAATCCCGACATATGGCGCATAGATTTTCCTGCGCTACCGCCATTGCATCTCTGTCGGCTGCGCTAATTCCGTACAGCTTCCGCAGCCGAGCATACTTGGCCGCTTCGCGCCTCCTCTTTTGCGCATTGTCGTCGCACTCGACGCAATTGTTGGAGCTCACGTACCTCAGCATGTGTCCATGCTTACATGGTCTAGTTGGCTCGTACGTTCGCCTCATCGACACGGCAGCAATCGCACGCTGCATATTTGCCCGGGCTGCCCTGAAGTTGCCTTTGTATTCTAGCCCCTTCTGTGCTGCTGAACTCTGCCTCGTGCACGCAACACATCGGCCGCCCGCCGTATAACGGGGCACAACGTGATCATGAATGCAGGCTTCGCCAGTAAAATAGAACTTGACGCCTGCAGCTTTTGCCAACTTCGCTTCACGCGGCAGCTTTTCGATTTCGAGGCCTGCCCAAAATTCGGACGGATCGTTGTTGTCGTTATCGGCAAAAAGCAAGCCCATCACGCAGCCTCGCGAAGCGCGGCAAGCCGCGACCGCTCGCGCTCGCAAAGCTGACGGATTCGCTCACGGCCGACGCCGTAATTCTGGCCGATCTCTTCCAGCGTGTCGCCCATGGCCAAACGCGCGAGAGCCTCGCCGTCCCGGCCCGACAGGGCGCGGATGGTTTCGAATGCCTCGATCTGCCGTTCCTGCGGCGCGCTCATTGCCATACGGCTGGCGTAGCGGCCGTCGGCATCTTCGACGGTCTGGACTGCCCGGCGCGCGGCCTTACGTCGTTCCTGAGCACAGGCGCGCATCGTCAGAGACAGCCAGTTCCAGAAACCGCCATCCTCGCGGAACGATCCCCAGCGGTGCAGCGCAGTCATCATCGTGTCGGATACAAGATCTGTGCCTTCGTCGCCGCGAAATCCTAGTCGCGATGCGAGAGCACGCAGGCCGGGCATGTAGGAGACTAGCCGATCGTCAAAAGCCTTCGGTCTGCCCGGCTTGGTGGGCTTTGTGTTTTTGGTCATGGCGGTCTCCTCAATGTGGTGTGGTCAGGCTGCGGCGGTGGTGGCGCCGTCGGTCCATGTCTCGCCGTTGGCGAGCCGGTATGTGATGGTCTCGGCATCCTCGTCGACGTCGATCTGCTCGCCCGGCACCATGGCCGGAATCGTCAGGTGCGTCGGGCATGCCTCTTTTTGCTCATCGAATGAGATCGGCTTGGCCCAGCGGGCGCATGACCAGTGACCGTCGCCGCCCATCTCCGGGGTAGAGTGAATGCAGGATCGGCAGGTGACGCGCGGCCATGCTTGCTGGTGACAAACCGGCTTGTGCTTGCAGAACAGACATTCAAACCATTCCGGATCCTCGCTGATGCGCGATGGCGGCTCCGGCGAGTTGATGATGCGCTCCAGGCGCGCCAGCAGACGCAGGCAGAACTCGGCATCATATTCGATCCGCTCGGCGTATAGGGTGTCGTCGTCCTTGCAGCTGACAAGATAGAGGCATCGTGTCAGGCCGAAGGCGTGCATTCCCAGCTGACACTGGCCGTAGTGGAGCGGCTTTGCCTTCTGACATCCCTCCTTAACAATCAGCTTCATGCCCTTGGCATTGCTCGATTTAAACTCAAGCAGGTGCTCTGTCTTCGGCGCCTCGACGACACCCATTGCCTTGCCGTCGCACTTGCCCCGAACATGACTGCCGACAAGCCGGATGCGATCCTGCTGACCGTAGACGTCGACGCCGATGCGTTCGAGGTCGGCGACGAGGCGGTCTTCCTCGATGTTGCCGGTTTCGAACAGTCGCAACTGGCGGCCGTGGTGTTTCTCCAGCGGGCTGGCCCAGCGGAAGGCGTACCATAGCTGTCGATCGCAGGGTGCGTTCGCTTCGCCGACCGAGATGCCGAGGCTGTCCCATGAAGACGCGGCGGCCTCGTAGGCTTGGTAGATGGCGCGGACAGTGCTGGCTTCAGGGCGTGGAAGTGGGGCCATTAAGCTGCCTCCGATTTACGGTTGTCGTTGTCCGGAGCACCGTGGTTCGGATGAAAACCAAACCTGACCTCCGCCGCTTCGCGCGCAGCGATGGCGTCACTTTTCTCAGCGAAGTACCCAAGGTGATGGTTCTTGCCGTTGGTCTTGATGCGCGCGTACCAGACGCCACGCTGACGAAACCAGTAGACGCCGATCCGCCCACTGGTGTTATCGACAGGCAGCGAGATGTTTTGGCCATTGGAGACGAATGTCGCCGCTCTCAGATTCTCGATACGATTGTCGACGCGGTTATGATTGATGTGATCGACTTGTTCCGGCCAGTAGCCGTGGACCATTGCGAAGATGATGCGATGAACAAGCATCACCTTCTTCTTTAGGTTCACATACAGGTAGCCGTTGCTCAGCTTCGCACCGACTTCCTTCCCGGCGAACCTCTTATTCCAAGTCAGGAAGGCACGGTGCAGCTTGAAGTGTTCTGGCGCAGCCTCGCGCCAGATCAGCTTTCCAGTCGCAGGTTCGTATCGGAATCGTAGGCGAAGATAGTCGATGGTGATTTCCACGACTAAACCCGCATCGGCATGCAGACGCCGGTCCAGTTTGGGGCGCCCGTCGACCTGACGAGTGCAGGGGATCCGCTGTCGGCGAGAGCCAATGTCGTCTGACCGGCCGGGATCGCATTCAGCATGTCGCGGACGTAAGCGGCGTTGAAACCGATTTCGACGGGCTCGCTCGAATATTCGGCCTCGATCTCATCCGTTGCGTCGCCGGCATCAGACCTAACTGAAAGCGAGATACCGCCAGGTGTGACGGAAAACTTGACCGCCCGGCCCTTTTCCGAAGATACCGTCGCCACGCGATCTGATGCCTTCATGAGGGCGTCGCGATCGAAGGCGACAATCTTGTCGTTGGCCACGGGCATGACACGACGATAATCGGGAAACGTACCGTCGATCAGTTTTGACACGATGGTGAAGTCGCCAGCCTCGATGCGGATCTTCGTATCCGAGACAGAGACGTTCACGATGCCCTTCGGCAAGAGGCCGACGGTCTTGCGTGGCACTATGACAGACGGCAACGGTGTATCCAGCGGCGACGTGTTCACCGCCATACGGTGGCCGTCTGTTGCGACAGCAGCGATGTCTTTGCCGTGGTTGTGAATGAATACTCCTTGGAGGAAGTAGCGAACCTCGTCGTTGGAGATCGCAAACGAGACCGGCGCGAACAGCCCGGCGAGATCTATGTCGAACTCGGCAACGTAGGTGCCGCCAGCGAGATCCGGGTAGTCAGAGGCCGGCAGGGTCTCCAGTTTGAACTTGCTGCGGCCAGATTTCACATCGAGTCGACCGTCCTTGAGTTCGATCGAGATATCGCCCGTCGCCTTGCGCACGATACTGTCGAGCAGCTTAGCGTTGACAGTGATGCGGCCGGGCTTCTGGATGGTCGCCTCAGCGGTCGCAGTGGCTTGAATGTCGAGATCCGTGCCGGTCACCTTGAGCGTGTCGCCCTCGGCCTCCAGCAGAAGGTTAGACAGGATTGGAATGGTGTTTCTGGCTTCAACAACCTTGCCCACGGCGCCGACGACGCGCGCGAGTTCGGTACGGCTGATGGTCAGCTGCATGATGGTCTCCTCTTGTGGTGGATGCTGCACGGTGGTGAGCCGTGCAGCGGGTGTTGGTTAGGCAGCCCAATTTTTCAGGTAGGACGGCTTGTATCCGTGCGGGTATCCGTCGCCGTCGAAACGGGCCTCGTCGAGGTCGTCCCAGTCCTTGCCGTTGAGATAGGCGAGCTTCATGTGAAGGGCGATTGCCGTGCCGGGTTGCGCCTCGTTGTCGTTCGCGATGAACTTTTCCTTGCCCTCCTCATCGACGGAGAGCGCCTCAATGGCCGCGTCGAGTGAGAACTCCTTGTCCTCGCCGGCCAGCACGACCTTCTCGCCATAGGCGCCGCCGATCTGGTCCTTGAGTTCTTCCCACGTGTCTATTTTCACCTTGCGGCTAGCGAGCGCGATCTTGAGAATGTCGCCCTTGCCGATGGTGTAGCCGCGATCTTGGTATTTCAGGACGCGGGTGGCCGAGGCAAGCGGGAAGCGCGTGCCGGGATGGAAGCGAAGGAAGCGCTGCGAATTGTGCTTCAGGAAATCGTCATGGAAGACAAACTCGCCCGTGTCGAAATCCAGGGCGCCCATGACGGCCGTGAAATCGAACGCCGAGAAGATGTCCTGCGCCGTCGGGAAGAAATCGAAGTGCATGAACTGGATGGGCGCACCGCCATTGTCGACGAACGTAACGGCTCGCTTCGTGGCGGCAACACACCAGTAGCCGTTCTCATAGGCATCGGCGACTGCGTATTCGAAAGCCTCGCGGCTCTTGAAGTAGATGTCGACGTCGTTGATTGACTTGCCGGTAAAGACGCTCGTCACTGCGCCGCCGGCCACAAATGAGCCGGCGATCGTGTAGCACTTCTCTCTGATTTTCGCGGCTTCCGCCGTGTAATCGGACATTCTCTTCTCCTCTTGTGGTGGAAAGGCGAGCCGCTGGTGAGGCGGCCCGCCCGCTACTTACTTGTTGCCCCAAGGACGGCGCGTGCCGCCTGCAGCTGTGCCACCGGCTGGCTTGCTGGCCGCGTTGTCGTTTGCCGCAGGCCGGCGGTTGTCGTTGGCCGGAGCTGCTCGCTGCGCAGGCTGGTTGGCGTCGATCTCGGCCGCCGGAATATTGCCTTCGTCCGGATAGAAGAAGCGCTTGATCTCGTTTCGCGGCTCGTAGCCTTCGCTCGGCTTTTCAACGCCGACCTTAGCCGTGAACGAGATGAAATGAAGCTCGTCGGAGTCGTTGACCTCGTCGAGGCCGATGGCGCGGCACAGCTTCGCGAGATCGCGCTGGCCGATTTCCTGCGCCGTGGCGTTGGCGTTTTCGAGGTTGATGTTCGCGAAGATCTTCCGGCCCTTGAACTCCGACGGCTCGACGACGTCGTAGGTGAGCTTGAGGATGGTGCCGTTGCCTTTAGCGGTCGGCTTCACCTCGGAGGCCGAAACCTCCAGCACATAAGTGCCGTTCGGGACGTTACTGCCGCGTTGTTCGGTGTCGTGATCTTGCGCGTTAAATCTTTGACCAAGTCCGGCCATTCGTAGTCTCCTTCTGTGGTGTAGTCAGTGAATTGCGTAGTAGCGAAAAGGCCCGCTGCTATAGGGGCTGACGATGCGCTCGCGCTGCACGGTCTCAAGCCACACCAGTCGCTTGCCACGCGAGGTCCGGGCGATGACCGGGAACCAGGCGAACCAGCTTTCCTTCTCGACGAACATTAGGCAGCCACTCCCGTCGGCGCCGGGAAGTGCTTCGACAGCTCGGCGAACCCCAGCCCCTTCTTGTACGGAATGGCGTCGGGCATGCTGTACCGGTTCTTGGCATTGAAGCCGGCGCCTTCGTTGAGATGCACCTGGCGCTCCTTGCCGCCCTCGGCGTGCGCCACCTTCGTCTGCCGCGCGACTTCCTTCTCCTTGATGGAGACGCGGTAGTTCATGAAGGCGACGATGTCGGACTTCTCGCGGACCAGCGCATTGGCGCGCTTGTGCAGCTTCGGCTGATAGCGGCTGTACGGGTCCGTCACTGGGCTGTCGAATCGAACGATTTCCGGGTGAGCCAGCATCACGACGCAGATCCCGCGCTGCGCCAGAGCCGATACGGCGGCCATAAGCTCGTTCCACTCGGTATCGGCCTCGACGTAGCCCTTGCCGAAGCCGGCCTCTTCGATCGTCGCCACGCCGATCCGCTGGCATGTTGCGCGCCAGACGAGTGGCTCGAGGCCGTCGAGGCTGTCCAGGATGACGGTCTTGCGGTCGTGCTCCTCTGTGAGCAGTTCGCCGAAGATGTCGAGCAGTTCGTCGAAGCTCTCGATCGTGCCGGGCGTAACGAGCTCGACGTCTGACGGCGGCCGCTCGCCTTCGGTGGCGAGATAGATCGCGTCGGGGAACTCAGCGGCAAGGCTTGTCTTGCCGATGCCGTCGACGCCGTAGAGCAGGATGACCGGAGGGTCGGCTCTCTTCGTCGATTTAAGGGATGAAAGGCTGATAGCCATGCAGTCTCCTCTTGTGGTGAGTGGTTAGATCAGCGCGCCGAGCAACACGCCGGCAATGAGCGCGGCGACGAAGTAGACGTAGCCCCAGAGCCTGGAAGGCCGGTCAGGGATGTCGGATTTGGCGACGATGGGCGCATCGATCGGCGTGTAGTCGAGCGGCGTGCCAGTCGTGGCGTAGTGTGCCCATGGGGATTGAGTGGTCATTCGATATCCATCCCATTGAGGCGATTGAAGCAGGCCAGCCCCATGAGGTAGGCGGCGTTCGGGTAGTTGCCGAAAAATGCGAGGACGGTTGCCATTACGAGGCAAATCACCGCCAAAATGTTGCTGGCCGTCTTCATGCCTGCACCGCCTTGCGCAAAGCGCGATAATCCTTGCCGCGAGGTTGGAAAGGCTCGTCGCGGCTGGCTGGATAACTGTTCGGCTTGCGCGCATTGGCGCGGTCTATCTTGGCCTGTCGGCGTGCGGCCGCACGTTCTGTCTGTCTGGACATAGTTCTCCTCTCGCCGTGCGCGGTGAGGCGCACGGCTGTTGCTGCGGTAATGGTGGTGGTTGGGTGGTTAGGCGGCGCGGAGTATGGCCGTCGGCACGTTGACCACGTCAGCGATCTTGCTATCCGCAAGAACGAAGACGCCGAACTGCTGGCCGGGGAATTCCAGCGCGAGACGCTCGGCTTCCGTGGTGGCGCTTGCCTGGTCCGAATGAACCTTCGGGCGGGTGGACGGCTTGGCCGTGCCGTTCTCGATCAGGGCAACGATGGCGGGTGTGGAGGCAGGCGCGGCGACGAGTTCAAGGTCCGACACGCTGTACTGATTGTGGTCCAAGCCCGATGGCATCGGCGTATCGTAGCGGATCTCGATGGTGAGATCTCCACCTCGGTAATTGTCGTTGATGACTACGCCAGTCTTGCCGAGCTGGCTTTCTCCGTGGCGACTTGTCGTGACCTTCACCCTATCACCGACCTTGAACTTCGGATTGGCCAACGGCGCCGCGTTGTCGTTGTTGGCCTTGGCGGGCTCCGCTGTGGGCTCGTCGACCCATTCGGCGATGAGGTCTCGTTTGGGATGCGTGTCATCACCAGACTTTCCAAGGAAACAGCATTCGCCAGTGGTGCTGTAGTGGAAGAACTCTACTTCCAGATAGCCATCACGCTGATTCACCGGCCCAACCTTCCGCCCGTCGCGCGTCTTGTAGAACTTGCCGGCTTCAATGGTGAGGGTAGCCGGTTGTGCTTGCGCAGCAACGGGCGCAGCAACGGTGACGGTCAGCGGTTCGAGTTCATCCGTTCGCCACACGAAGCCACCAGCGTTGTCGCCGCCCCAGGTCTGGACGCCACTGTCGACCTTGTAAGCTTCTTTCGTGACCGTGAACTCTCGGCCAACGTAGTCGTATTTGTGCGCCAACACTGCCTTTACGACCCGCACTCGGTCGCCGACCTTCGGCTGCCAGGCTTCGAAGCGATGTTCGTACATTCCCGCTGACTTTCCAGCGAGCCTTACCATGTTGCCGGCGTAGACCTCTTCAACGAGGCCGGTTTCGCCTTTGACGTAGCGCAGCGGCGCTCCGGCGTTGTCGATAACGCGCAGTCTCTGACCTTTTTCAAACTTACCCATAATCACGCCCTCCCCGCCGGCTTCGCGCCGCGCAAATCCTGTTTCTTGGTGAAATCGACAACGATGACGTTGTCAGGTGCAGGCTCCGCCTTGCTCGGCGGCGTCTCGTCGTCTGCGATTGCCCGGAGTTCCCACTCGTGGAAGGAAAGCACTTCGAGCGTCGGGCTGGTGCGGATAACCGCAAGGCTTCCCATGAAGCCGATGACGATGCCGATGACGTTGGTGTTCATCTTGTGCTCGACGACATCGCCGACGTCGAGACCTCCGCAATCAGGGCAACTCATGCCGCCACCTGCAGATCGGGGCCGTCGACAGTCGGCACGCGAGCCAATGTCACCGGCATCATCCCCGACAACGTCGAGCAACCGCCGTTATGTGCGGCCATCTTGCGGACCCGGCCTGGCACGTTGTCGTTTGCCGCAACGGGGCGTTGCTTGTAGATATCCAGGCCGAACTCGCGGCGCAGACGTTGGTAGACGGTCATCTCTTTGATGCCGTAGGATCTGGCGATATCAGCACAGCTCTCGCCTCTGAGGCGACGAGCATGCATATCCGCCAGCGTTTCGCTGGTGATTTGCGTCATATTGCTCCTCTGATGTGGTGTACGGGGCGGTGCCCGGCCAAGTGTGGTTGCACTTGTAATTAACGTTCGTAGACTATATTGTTTTTACAAATTTGTCAATATTTGGCGGTTGTCCTCCCTATGCCTGAACAAAAATCTCGCCTCTCACAACTCATCATCAACGAGCAGAAAGCGCGCGGTCTGACCGAGCGAGAGTGTGCCGTGGAACTCGGTGTCCTTCAGCAGACCTACAGCACATGGAAGGCTGGCCGCATACCGCGAGAAAAGGTGTGGCCTGCTCTTTCGAAGTTTCTGAACGTGCCTGAGGACGCGCTTAAGGATCTGATCGATGAAGCGACTGGCTCGCCCGGCGGCAAGCTCCCTGCCCTGTCGGTTTACAGCAACGTCCGCACGTATGGGCGAATGGCTGACCGCAAGGAAGCTAAACTGAAGTTCGACACAAGCCGCAAAAACATCCCTGAAGGTAGGTATGCTGTTATCGTCGACACGAAAATCATGGAGCCAGCGCTTCCTGTCGGCTGCAAAGCTTGGCTTGATCCTGGCATCTGGCCAAAACCGGGTCACGACGTTGTCGCTCACGCTCGGGGCAATGGCTGGATCGGCAGGCTCGCGAAGCTTGAAAACGGCAATGCGACCCTGCATCGGTTCGGAGCTGATCCAATTGAAATCGCTGACGTTGATGCTGTGCACGTAATCGTCCTCTCAGAGCGCATCTAACTCCCGTCGCAAGGTCCCGGCTTTCCGGCCGCATTAGCAGATGCTATTTCTCATCATAGATATTTGACAAATTTCACAAATCGAGTCATAACGACATCGCCGATGTGGTGTCGGTATGGAACAGCCTTGAGTAAAACCGCTGCGGCAGTCTCCTCCTCGGCTTAGTACGAACTTCAAGGGCAGCAGCTAAGCGGGTGGTGCCGACCTTCGGGTCTGCCTGCACCTTGAAGAAAAAAATTGGTGACCCGGCTTGCCGTGGTGAAGCGATCGACGGGGATGGTGGAGTGCTTGGTAGGCGCCACTGTCCCCGGACTTTTGCCGGGTGGCGGGGGATCAGTCCCGCTCTTTTAGCTCCAAGCGCCAAAAGCGCCGCGGGCCTTCGCCAGCGAGCGCACAAATCTGTTCTGTTTCCTGAAATCTTCTCATAGTCCCCTCGAAGTGTGGTGGTTGGTGGTGGGCGCAGAAACTACTGCTCCTATAAAAAGGAAAAGCCGCCCGGAGGCGGCTTGCGTCTTCTTCTGGGTGGAATCCACCTGCTATCAAGTCTTCTTCTTCCGCCATCGCCCTCTGAAATCCGCATATTTTCTCCTCATGTGTGGTGATAAAAATGGTTTGCGACCTTCATGGCCTAGTATCTGGGCGGTCCTCGCCCTTTCAGTATACCTCTTCTGATCATCTCCCTCCCCAGGGAGCGTCTTCTGTAGGTCAACGCAAATTCGTTCGCCATGTTTGTCTCCGCGGTTGTGTTTGCCCTACGACCCGGTGACACTTGAATGAGTACATGGTTTGTACTAAGGATGCAACATAAATTCGTACAGCGGGTACATAATATTTTTAGTACCCCATGTGCATGGCCGAAAAAAGCAATTTAAACAAAGAAGTTACAGAGCAAATGGCTCAAAGGCTCGTCGCCGCGCGCGTTGCTGCCGGATATCAGAAGCGATCTCAGGTGTTCGAACGATTTCCTTCGTGGAACCAAGACACGTACTCGAGCCATGAGCTCGGCCGCCGAAAGATCAGCGAACCATTCGCGCGCAAGTACGCCGAGGCATTCAAGGTAAGTGTGTCGCACCTGCTGGGGCACGACCTCGTCGAAGAGATCGAGGTGACCAAGCCGACTCCAAACGCCAGTTTCCCTCCCCGCTGGCAGCGATTCTCGGCAGCAGAATCGATACCGCTTCTTGGTCAGACAGCTGGCGGCGCCAATGGAAGGTTCATCCTGAATGGCAGCGAGGTTGGACGCGTTTTCACGCCGCCAATGTTAGAGGGCGTCGAAGATGCATATGCTGTGCGTGTGTACGGAACCTCTATGGAGCCTCGTTACTACGCAGGTGAAACGGTCTGGTTAAATCCTCATGAGCCTGTAAGGCAAGGCGATGACGTGGTCGTCCAGCTCCTAACCGACGAGGAGAATGGACGAGAGAGTTACATCAAGCGCTTCGTCTCCAAGTCATCCAAGGTAACCAGGCTCTGGCAGCATAACCCTGATGAAACAGAAACAAACGAACTAGAGTTCGACTCAGAGCGCGTTTTCTCCGTTCACAAGATCGTCTTTCACGCCACTGTGTAAGACACTACAACCTCTTCAAGCCAGGTCGGCCGGATGGTGAGGTTCCTGTGAGCGGGCGGCGCCTTAGGGCACTCGCTGCACCTAATCTTTCGGCAGAGCTGCATGTAATTGTGCACCCCCAACTCGGAGGCACGCCTCAATCCATCGATACTGAGCACCCGAGAATGCCCACAGTCATCGCATGCGACATAGAGGCTCGATAGCTCTATCACCAGTCGCATTGCATCAGGATGATTGACTGGCGCATGCCGCATTGCCTTGAACCCCGTTCCCTTTTCGTTCTATTTTTTAAAGCAGGACTCTTGAGCGATGTCGAGTCGATTGATTCGAGAGGCGTAAAACTTGCTCAGCGGAACACGCTCGATCTGTACAAATTTATTTTGTACGTTTCGTACTTGCTTTGCGGCTCTAATGGATGTACAACCTCCTCATCCGCCGGAACCGCGGCGGGCACCACGCTCTTGAGGAGATTACCAATGTACAGACCTACCCCGGAAGATTTCGAAGACATCAGAACGCTCGCCAGCTCGGCCGAGCCAATGCAGCGCCCTGACCATAAGGCCAAGAAGAAATCCCGCCCGCGCCGTAACGAAAAAGTCGGCGGCGGGCATTTTGTGTTCCGCCGCGGCGATCGAAACGGCCGCGTCACCCCGAACGGCTATCCGTTCGAACATCCGAATGCCGAATCGGCTCGTATCGAAGCTGCACGCCTGCAGAAAATGCACGGCGGTCGCTTCGATGTTCTCTCCGTGTCGTCGATGATTGACGGGACTGACTGGAACGATCGGCAAGACGCTGCCTGATGTGGTTCTCCACAGCTGACAAGCTCCCGCCTGTTGGAGTTGTCGTGGAGACCAAGATTGACGACGCGGACGGCATCCGGAACATCCAGAGGCTCAAGCGCAACGGCAATCTTTGGTGGCACCCGGACGGCTCCATGTACGTCTACTACACGCCGACGCACTGGAGGTTCATATGACCTTTCGCGATTTCATGCATGACGTTGCTGCCGCACTGGCCGCAGGTAGCTGCATCGCTGCCATCACCATTTGGGGCAGCCATCTGAATTTCTAATTGCCCTCGGGGCAATACCGGCGCGGCTGCGGATGGTGGCTGCCAAACTTCCATCATGGTCGCGCCGGTCACCAATAACCACCACCACAGAAGGAGACCACATTATGCGCCAACAGGACGCCAGAAGACTTGCGGCCGAATTCCACGCAGACTTCGTGCCGACCCGCAGCCAGGACAGTCTGGAAATCATCGCCAACCTCACTTCGAACACCAATACGCCCAAAGTGCTCGCCGCTGTCGCCGGCTGGCACGAGCGCAAGCGCAATCGACGCCATCAGGCAATCGCTGCCGCGCTGCGCACTGCAAGCGGAACCCAGCCTCGGACAGCGAACGACAACCGCCGGCCCCAGCGCCGTGCCGCGTAGGCTGGCCCTGTTGCTCCTCGCAGCGGCCCTGACGGGCTGCTGCACTTCCACCCTGCAGCGCGGCTGCGATCCAATGCCCAAGTGGCGCGGATATGTCTTGGAGGCGAAGTGATGACGAATTGGGAATTGATTTTGTGCGTCTGGACAATCGTCGCCATCGTTGGCGGCTTCGCTATCGTCACCGCAATTGAAAGGATGGGCCGATGACCAAACGCATCACCATCAAAACCGCCAATCAGTGGCGAGCCTTGGCCGGCAGCGTTCCGGTCAAGGAGATCGCCGAGCAATACGGCGTCGATGCAAGCACCGTCTACTACCACATCAACGCAAAGCATGCCGCCATTCGCCGAGAGCAATGGCGGATCTGCAGCGCGCGAAGAAAAGCCGAAAGGAGGGCTGCGGCGTGAAGGCAGCAAACGACAACACTCTTCCTGCTTTTGCTCCGCTAGACAGCCTTCCTGTGTTCGCGACGGATCAGCAGTTAGCTGTGGCCATCGTCGGAAAGGCCCGGGCATCGTTATGGGTGAAAACGGTCATCCCCCAATTGGAGAGGAAAGGCTTCCCGAGGATAGACCCCCTCCATTCCGGCAGACCGGTTCCACTGGTGAAGAAATTCTATGACGGGTATTTTGGTTTATCATCTGGGTTCGCGGCAATCGCTCCAGATGGGGTTGAAAGGTTAGGCGAGTGGAAGAAATCTCGGCGCCGGGGCTGAAATGGATTCAGCGAAAAGCAAGCAGGACACCTATTTGGGTCGCATCCGTAAAGGACTTTAATCCCCGCACGGTGAACCTCTCATCGCTTCGCGATCACCCAGAAATCCTAATGGCTAAATGCGCCCTTCTCCAAGCCGAAATGAATTCGTGGGCCAAAGGGGAACATGAGCGGAAGAAGGACTTTGATGGCTCATTGCGGTCGCTCTTTGAGAAGTACCAGACAGAGGAAGACAGTCCGTATTTCGCACTGCGCCCGCATTCACGCAGTTCGTATGACTACTACATCCCCAAGCTCATTCACGAGATAGGCGACAGGCACTTGGATAAAATCACCGGTGTCGACCTCAAGCGATGGCATGACGCATGGTCTGCCGGAGGGAAGTTGCTGGCAACCTCGAAAATGATGAGGTCCATCGTGGATGCGGCTGTGGCCTACGGTATCATGTGTCGCATTAGCACCTGTCTCGAACTTCGAGAGGTCTTGCGAGCCGCTGGACGAAAGTTGCCGTCTCCGAAGCGGAGGGAGGCAGTAATCAGCGCTGATCAAGTGATAGCTTTGAGGAAGGCTGCTCACGAGGATGGACGCCCGTCCAGCGCTCTTGCCTATGCTCTGGTGTTTGAGACCACACTCCGCCTTTGGGATGTGATCGGGCAATGGATGCCCGCCGATGCCGACGGGATCAGCGACATCATCAACCCCAGGAATGGTAAGAAATGGTTTGGATTGCGGTGGGATCACATCGGCGACGATATGGTGCTGAAATATACACCGTCAAAAACGTCGATGAAGACCGGCATTGCCGTCACGTACCCGCTCAATCGAGCGCCAATGGTTATGGAGGAACTAACACACCACAGTGGAAAAGCGAGTGGTCCCGTAGTCGTCTTCGAGCGCACCGGCCGGCCTTTCATCAGCCAGGTATTCACTACGATGTTTTCCAAGGATCGGAAGGCTGCTGGCGTGCCTAAGGAGTTCTGGGGGCGTGACCTGCGCGCTAGCGGAATTTCCGAAGCACGCGCAGCTGGCGTCGCAACGGACGATGCGGCCAAGGTAGCTGGTCACGCATCTTCCAAGACAACTTCTGCGGTGTATGACCGTGCCGCTCTTGAGGCCGCAGAACGCTTCGCCGACGCTCGATCAGTAGGGCGTCAAAATAAGCGGTAACGCGACTAGTAACGCCACGTAACCACATTGTACAAAATCAATGGGTTATGTGGCTTTCGCGCTAACGGGACATTACTGAAAAATCCTAAATGCAATCTTTACGAGTCATCTGTGCCAGGCTTGAACAGGCTGCCAGCAAAAAGCCCTTGGGCCGGCTTGCCCAAGGGCGTGTTTACCGTCAGCGGGTTTCGCGCCTGGCTAGGCCGGGTGATGACCACCCTTCCTTGCCGCATCATGGGTGTGGTGGCGGTCTCGTTCCCCGCCCCCGCCAGACACCTGGCTCTGGGCGCGTTTTTCGTCATCCGCCGGCGGCTTTTTCACCTCAAGCGGCTTCTTTGCATTTTCATGGGACGAACCCGGCCCGCCCTGACGGATACTGGCCGGCGTCTTTGTCGAAGTCGACATGGAAACCTCCTTATCGGTCCTGCTGATAGCCCTGGTGAGTGGTGTTGACCTTGCTGTTGCCCTGCTGACCCTGCTTGCTGGGGTCTGCCGCGGCCTTGATTTCTGTGCGGCGGACATCTGCATGATCGTGCTCGCCGGAACCCTTGTGGCTCAGGTTTTCGGCTGGCGTGGGGGGAAGTCTGCTACCCATGGGATCCTCCTTGGTTTTGGGTTTCCCAATATCCCAACCCGTCACTCCGCAGAGGGTTCCGGTAAAAATCAATGCAGACCTGCAGCCACCGGAACTGGCTGCCGCATCCAACATGGTCAGCTTATAAAATATCGGTTCATTTTCTGAAATACGCTCACAACGATAACACCATCGTAAGAACTGCTACGGATAGTGCGCATCATATCAGATATTAGCACTCACTCATCCGAAGGGCGCGCCTTCATGCGCTTCATCCAGCTCAAGCTTGTCGGCCCCGCGATCATCGCGGTGACGCTGCTCATCGTCGGCATGGCGGCCATTCCCTATTTCGGCTTTAGCCAGATCGACGCTTCGCTGCGCGAGCGTGAGGAGACGCTGGTCCGGCGCAATATCGAACTGTGGATCGACGATATCGAGTTTTCGCTCTCCGCCTGGACGATCTGGGACGAGTCGATCGCCAAGATCGACAATGTGTTCGACTTCGAGTGGACTGACCGCAATATCGGGGCATCCCTGCTCGGCACCTCACGAACCCGGTTTGTCGCAATCCTCGATGCGCAGGACCGCCTGATCTATTCCCGCACCGACGACAGCATCAAGGACCGGAGCTTCTTCAAGCGAGGCGCGGATGCCATCGTGGCGGAGGCAGCATCGACGCTGGTGGCGAATATCCGCTTCACCGAGAAGGGTCGCGTTGTCGAAGGCATACCGGAACAGCTTTCGGTCAGCCGGATCGAGATCCTCGGCGATGATGCCGTGCTGATGACCGCATCGCTATTCCAGGCGGATTTCGGCACGGCCAGGCCGAGAGGCGAGCGGGCACCGATCCTGATCTCCGCCATGCCGATCGCCGGCAATATCCAGAACTTTTTCGGCACCCGTTTCCTGCTTGACGATGCACGCCTCAGCACGCTCGCGGAGGTGACACCGGACAGGGCGCGTGCTGCAATCGCCGTCGGTCCCGGCGGCGAGATCGAGGTCCTGTCATGGCGCCCGCCATCGCCGGCGGCCGACATCTTCTATCGATCTCTTCCCCTGATCTTCACAGTCGGCACCGTTCTTTTGGCCGCTGGCATTTTCACGTTGCGCATGTCACGCAACGCGGCACGCACGCTGGTCGCACGCGAAAAGCACATGCGGCATGCGGCAACCCACGACTTCCTGACCGGTCTTGCCAACCGCGCCCTGCTGGAACAGGAGTTTCAGGCTCTCAGCCCAAAAGGCTCGCTCGCTGTCATCTGCCTCGACCTCGATGGCTTCAAAGGCGTCAATGACATCCACGGGCACGCAGCCGGCGATGAATTGCTGAAGATTGTCGCGTCACGGCTTCGCGCGGAAATGCGCGCCGTAGACCGGCTCTTCCGTCTCGGCGGCGACGAATTCGCCATTTTCATGCCGGACGTCTCATCCGCCGCGGCCGAGGAAACCTGCCACAAGCTCTCGGCCTGCCTGGCAAAACCTATCGACCTGTCGAAATGCGAAGTCTCGATCGGCGCGTCCTTTGGCATAAAGCTTGTTGAAAAGGGGGAAACGTCCTGCGATGCGGCGATCGGCGCTGCGGATGCCGCGCTCTATCACGCCAAGGCTTCCGCTCGTGGTGGCACGATCCTGTCCGCCAACATCCCGTCATCCCCTTCCCCTCTGATCCGCCGCAGCGCCTGACGGATTTTCATCGAGGGCTTCCCGATCCGACGGAAAGTCCATCCCACGGGGCAATATCCGCAGGACCGTGACAGGAACCGCCCCAACTGTAAGGCTATTGAAGCACGCGAAGCACAATTCCGACCGCTTCACTGGCAGATCCGTATTCGCCGGAAGCGACAGGATCGTCGAGCGCCGGCTGTTGCTTGCGGAGTGTCCGGGTAACGGCTTTTCCGGATCGCATTACAACCTTCCCGGACACACCGCCATCTAAGGCACGCCAGTGTCGTTCGCCTATCACGCAGCTTTGGCCCTTACCGGGATGCGCAGCAGCCTCAGCGCGTTGATCGTCACCAGCACGGTCGCGCCCGTATCCGCAAGGATAGCCGGCCACAAGCCGGTGACGCCGATGATGGTCGTTACCAGAAACACCGCCTTTAGGCCCAGAGCGATGGTGATGTTCTGCCAGATGTTGCGCATCGTCCGCTTGGAGAGGTCGATCATTCCTGAAATGTCGGACACCCGGCCATGCAGCACTGCCGCATCGGCCGTCTCCAGCGCCACGTCGGTACCGCCGCCCATGGCGATGCCGATATCGGCAGCCGCCAGCGCAGGCGCATCGTTGATCCCGTCGCCTACCTTGCCGACGACAAACCCCTCACGCTGCAATTCGCCGACGATGCGCTGCTTGTCCTCCGGCATGAGTTCGGCGCGCACCTCGATCCCCAGATCCTTGCCGATCGCCGCTGCCGTGCGGGCATTGTCGCCGGTCAGCATCACCGTCTTTACGCCGGCAGCGGCAAGCGCCTTCAGACCCGCCTTTGCATCGGCCCGCGGTTCGTCCCGCATGGCAAGCGCGCCTGCCAGCACGCCCCCGACAACCAGAACCGACACCGTCTTGCCCTCGTCGTTGAGGCCTGTGATCCGGCGCGAATGCGCCATCGGGATCGAAACCCGCTCCGCCGCCGCCTTCGGCGATCCGAGGAACACCTCGCCGCCATCAACGATCGCCGTCACGCCCCTGCCGCCAAGCGCTCTCGCCTGGTTTGCTGCCGGAATGTCCAGCTCATATTCCGCTGCCTTTGCAAGGATGGCCTGCGCCAGCGGATGGCTGGAGCCGGTTTCGAGCGCTGCCGAGATCCGCAACACGTCATCGGCATTGCGGCCGAAGGCGATCACGTCGGTCACCTGCGGCTTGCCCGAGGTAAGCGTCCCGGTCTTGTCGAAGGCAACCGCCGTCAGCTTGCCGAGCGTTTCGAGCACCGCGCCGCCCTTCAGCAGCAGCCCCCGTCTCGCGCCCGACGAAAGCGATGCGGCAATCGCGGCGGGGGTCGAAATTACCAGCGCACAAGGGCAGCCGATCAGCAGGATGGCCAGCCCCTTGTATACCCATGCGCCCCAATCCCCACCGGCAAAGAACGGCGGCAGGATGGCAACGAGTGCAGCAACCACAACCACGCCCGGCGTGTAATACCGTGAAAAGCGGTCGATGAACCTTTCGGTCGGCGCCTTCTTTTCCTGCGCTTCTTCCACCAGCCGCACGACACGGGCAATCGTATTGTCCTCGGCCGCGGCCGTCACGCGTACGCGCAGCGCCGCATCGCCATTGATCGTGCCGGCAAAAACCTGCTCGCCCTCGCCCTTGGAAACCGGCGTACTTTCGCCCGTCACCGGCGCCTCGTCGATGGCACTCTCGCCTGCGATAATGACACCGTCGGCAGATATCCGGTCACCTGGCCGCACGAGGATGACGGAGCCGACAGAAAGGTTTTCGGCGGGCACCTCGCGCGTCTTGCCGCCTTCCTCCAGAAGCGCTGTCTTCGGCACCAGCGCCGTCAGGCTCTGGATGCTGGAGCGCGCCTTGCCGGCCGCCACCCCTTCCAGAAGCTCGCCAACCAGGAAAAGGAAAACAACGGCTGCCGCCTCTTCTGACGCATCGATGATGACCGCCCCGACCGCGGCGATCGTCATCAGCATCTCGATCGAGAAGGGCGTACCTGCAAAGGAAGCCATGATCGCCCGCCGCGCGATCGGCACCAATCCGATCAGCATCGCAGCAGTGAAGATATAGCTGTCATAGGCCGGAACGAGATGCCCGAGCCCATAGGCAACAACAAGCGCCAGCCCGACGACGATGGTCAGCCGCCCCTTCTGCGATTTCCACCAAGGCCCATCCATCGGCGCGTGGTCATGGCCATGCAGCCCCTCGATCTCGCTGTGATCATGGTCGTGATCCGCATGATCGTGCCCACCGCCGTGATGGTGTGCATTGTCATGCCCATGGTGATCGTGCGGCCGGCTGATCTCCCCGCTTGTGGGGGCAGCGGAGAGCGGATCGAGAGACGTGGCTCGACCCCGGTCACCCGGCAGGGCAGAGGGAGGTATGCCGCCCTGCGCACCGCCCTTCTTACCCAACGCCCGCAACGAATAACCCAGCCCCGAAACCTTCTTTTCCATGGCGGCGAGATCGGCGCTGCCGTCGTGGCTCACCGTCATCGTGCCGGCAGCAACCGAAACGGATACATCCTCGACGCCTGCAACGCGCCGCACTGCCGTGTCGATCTTCGTTGCGCAACTGGCGCAATCCATGCCGCCGACCTTGTATCGCGCCTGTTGCGACGTCCCGTTATTCACCCGTTGATCCGCCATATCACTCTCCGCCATTGCATCGAGCACCTCTTCTAGGACCTCTAGTCACTAGA
The DNA here is from genome assembly GCA_023451735.1 of Pseudomonadota bacterium. Taxonomy (GTDB): domain Bacteria; phylum Pseudomonadota; class Alphaproteobacteria; order Rhizobiales; family Rhizobiaceae; genus Neorhizobium. The sequence goes on from JAEXYH010000033.1 coordinate 23,855, forward strand.
GGTGCAAGAGCCTTTTCATCAAAAAGATTACCAAAGCTGATTTCGCCCCGTTGATCTGTCCAGGAACTGCCTGATCGCGTCCAAAAGATCCCATATGTCTGTCCATAGGGCAGAACTCCCTGAAATCTGGGCTTTGATCGCAACGCTGCGGTCACAGTAACTTCACGCTGTCGTAGCTGTCAGGATCGCCGTACAATTTTCCGCCCCCCCTTCACCTACGAGCTTTTCGGGAATTATCGAGAAGGCGGCCGTGGGAGCGCGACGAAGCGTTTTGATTGGGGTCAACATTGAGGCTGCCGCCTTCCCGAGCAACCGAATGTCTAGGGGCCGGGCTCCTTGCATGAGCGACCCAAGCCGTTGCACCGTCTTAGATAAGCCGCGAAATCTAGCCCAGTGAAGCGGCTAGCAGGCTCGAACCAAATCGCTTTTCGTCAGATTTGAGAACGCGTCGTTTCGACATTCTTCATCGCGGAAGGCTAAGGCGTCGGACTTCTCTGGAGCCCGAATTTGATAAAGCCCATTTCAAAACTTAGAGACCTCTTCCGATCCAAGCCACGGGCTTATCCTGCCGAGGTGACAGTCGCAGCGCCGCAAGCAGCACCTATTTCGTACGAAATGGCTTTACGTGTGACACGGATACTCGCCGTATCCGCATCCGGGCTAGGGGACCACAAGTTAAAGGTAGTGAGGGCTAAAGACGGTAGGTTCATAGGTGAAGTTTCCGGTCAAGTGAGGGCCACACTAAAATTTAGCTTCGCGGAAGGCTTCGTTGACATCGGCCACTTCACTGTAGAGACGGATCAGCGTCGTCGTGGGCTATGCAGAAAATTCACCCAGCAGCTTTACCTCACCCTAGAAGGTACGGCTTTTACTAAGATTCAGCTCACTGCCAGCTTCGATGGCCGCTATGTTTGGTGTCTCCTGGGTTTCCGTCCTACAGCCCTTAGCTATCCTCAGTTGCAATCTTCTGCCAAAAAGCTGTTAGAAAGCGGCGAAGCCTTTGGCCGTCCAGTGCAACGGCAACTGGAAAGGCTAGTCAAAGCAAACAACACTGAATTGCTTCCTATCCTTTGTAACGGATCTGGCTCCGTAGATGATCCCTTGTCGCCGGCAGGTGTTGGCTTCAGACTCCTTACGAGCCGATCCACTTGGAAAGGTGAACTTTTAATTGGGAATCTAGTCGATGAGAAACACCTGTTCAGCTCGAAGAAATAAGGCGCGCATACCAGCTCATGAAGACATCAAATATGATCTCCAGACATCTAGAAGAGTTTTCGACTTCCCCGCCATTCGACTTGGCCTTTCTATGAGCGGCTACTCTGAGGAAGACATCGATGAGATAATGTCGCTCTATGGGCCCGATCCCGGGAAACCGATGAAGGGGTGGGGTCAGGAGCAATTTCACTAGCGAGCCGAAAGCGGGAACAATAAGAATTAGCTCACCGAGATTTCCGCCACGCACACTCGTCTGAGGCGGCTATGTTTCTGGTCTACGGTCGTAGAAACATTGGATGTCCTCAACCGAGAGGTAATAGGAGCAGACTTAGCTACTTTGCCCTTGGGATCGGCTGTACTTGCTCAGGACGGCCTCCAAAAGAAATCTTAAAGTCGGGAAACATTCACCCTTATGCGTGGATCAATGTGTCTCTACCGGGAGGCCTTCAATCAGCGGGCCATGGCCCCTCTCCCCTCCAAAAATCACGTACAATTTTAGTCTTAACTATGCGCCGTAATTCCAAACGCGGCGGCCATTCTGCAATTTGTGGCAGACTTATCGATAACCCTGCCTTCACCGGACAGGTCTGTCTTTCGAAATTCCGTAGCGGTTTCCAAGCGCGCAACCTACTGCAGCAAGGATTAGTGCTGCAGGAATCCCGAAGCCGCCTCCCATTGCTGCGATGCCAACTCCGCCGATCAACAAACCAACGCCCGCTCCGGCGACAGCTCCGATCAATGACCAACGCGCCTCGGCGGGACGAGCCTTTGCTCCGGCAACGATGCGCTTCTTAGCCGAAGAGAACTGGTCTTTCATTACCGCACTCCCGACAGTGGCTTACCGCTCTGAGAGCAGGCGATCTCAGCGACTTGGCAAGCTGACGAGCCGCCGATCAGTGGCCCCCACGAAGGGTCCGCCTTTGATTTCAGCATTCCTGCAACGGTCTCCCCGCTGCCGAGTGTTTTCATCTTGCCGATAGCGCATTTGATGGCTCGCGTGGTGTAAACCCAACCAGACATGTCCGAGTATCTAGTGTTTACAGAGATAACGGAGCCTTCTGGGCCTTTTCCGATTGCGACGACGTTGTAAGTAGCTTTCGGCTCACTAGGCCGACTTACAGCAATTTCCACAGCCTTCAGCTCTGAGACGCCTTGGATCTGTACCGACTTGATATCAAAATCATCCGACATTGCGGATGTCGCAACCGTCGCAGCAGCAACTGCCCCGCAAACTGCTATTTTCAGCTTCAAACCTAATCCCCCTATTGCTTCCATGCCCCTTAGGACAGCTAAGGCTTTAGCTACCCTTGCATCCGACGACAACATTTTAGCCAAGATTTCCGCCGATGTTCCGCGTACGTATTCCGCTGCCGATGCGATCGCGATATGTGTCTGGTGACAAATCACCAGTACAACACCACTCTGAAGGTCAGGCACGCATCCACGATTTGCGTTCTGAAAGCAAAAGGCTGCGGTAAATGTTTCTGTTCGTCGATGAAAGCATCCATGATCGGGGAAACTTCATCGTCACGGCTGCTGTATGCGCCTCCCCTGACCAAATCTTGCAGGCTACCGAAGCTCTGAGCGAGTGCGGTTTCATTCCAGGGCTCAATGAATTCAAGAGTTCAATGAAAATGGACAGGAACGAGAAGGCCCAGGAGCTTCGAGAGCGCTTTCGGTGGATCATAGGTAGATGTAAGATCGCCATTGGCATCTGCGCGATCGCTGAAAGGCCTCACCTTGGTCAGATCATCGCAGACCTCTGTAAAGCGATTGCCGAAAATCACGGTACCCAACAAGCCACAGTCTATCTGGACGAGGGTATCAAGACCAACGGCGTTATTTTGCCAACAGGGTTTGATTTGGAGGCCGACTGCGACTCAAAGGACATCATCGGCATTCAGCTGGCAGATTGCTGCGCGCATTTTCTTTCGACCATAATCCTGGACGAGCTCGGTATAGCCAAGAAATGGGTGCCTGCGAGCCGTGTGTACCCAGGGAGCGATCACGACCTTGAACTAGCCTGGGAACTTTGGGCATCCATTCGCTATGCTCTAGCGGGCAGTGGGTACACCGGAGGCACTGATAGTTTTGGAGACCCGAAGCCCGTGCTCAAGCCCTTTGGCCTGGTGTTTTCAGATGGCTGCGATCAGCGCGTTGCGGAGGCCGCAATGGCACGATTTGGCTCGGTTTGGGTTGGGTGCATTCATTGACAACATCTTCAAACCCGTTCGCTGATCATAGCTAGCCTGATTACGGCCCGCCCATATATCTCCTGGCACCACAGTCGGGTTCCTCTAAACGAGCTATCGGCAGAGGCGAGCGGCCTGCGAACAGCATCTCGGGAAAGCCTTCATCGGCAAGGTACGTCCGCGCCATCGCAACGCCATTCATGGCTTGGCCTACGGCACCGATTGGAGCATCTTTCTGATAGCCATACTGAAGGTCGGCTCCGGGTTGTGAGACGTAGATAGCTGCCCGCACCGCATGATGGAAGGCTTTTGAGAATACGGCTCCGTTTTCTTCACTGAAGACATCCCAACAAGCATCGTCTGCGTCCCTGATGAGTTGACCGTGCTCGATCTGGAGCGTCACGAATTCGGTGTTTCTCCGCAGCGTTTCCGCTGTTGCGCGGGTCGCCATTCTATCATCGAAATCGGGATCACTCTTAACGAGCAGGACCCTTACCGCCTGAGCTGCGTCGTCATCCATTTCTCGGCTGACTTGCATCACATAAGCGCCCTCCAAGTACGATAAGCCACTGTCATCCAGCAACAGATCATCTTGTCGTCCGAAATGGAGGAAGATTACGCTGTTTCCTGGCAGGACCAAGCCATCAAGGCAGAATGACGAGATATCGTCGTCAGCAATTCTGGGCAGCAGGCATGAGACGTCGAAGATGGCACAATCATCCGAGGTGAGGACCGATTTTCCAAGTTCAGCAGTCAATCCGGCCTTTGCACAAAGCTCATCGAACTCCTGACGGCTCCGCCCTCCCCGCTCGGTCGACTTGATCCATTTCTGTATGGCGGCTTGTTCGCGAAACGTATTGGCAGCGACAATGTTAGCCCGATGCGAAGATCGAACTGTGTTTTCTTCCTCGCGTATTCTGATCGCAGTCTGGAGAAATGCTGCACGTGCTGGGTGAATTAGGTTTGCCATTGCGAACTCCCGAGATTTTCCCGAGCTTTCAAGTTTTGTTTGCAAGGCACCAGTTCTGGATCGCGGAAACTTACGGAAAAATCAATGTATGTGAAACAGCCCCGATCACACGGCGGCCCTCTCAGCTTCATCCGCCTCTGCCAGGCTTTGGCGAGGCCGAACTTTCAATATCTTGGTCATCGCCACCATGGCGATCCGCTTTTTGATCTTGCTCACTCCTGCGTATGTCGAGAGCGTCTTCCGATGCCTCAAAGTCTCCGTTATCGCGTTCATTTTCGTATTCAGCCCTCAAAGCGGCTCTTACTTCCATCCGATTGAGCAACCACCTGGTCATTCTGGGGATGACGGTAACAGGTCGCAAATCGAGAGCCTTGATCGATGTCCAGTAATCCACTTGGTTGGGCGAGCGGATAACTGCCGCGATCATTCTGATGTCTTCGGATAAGAGTCTCTCATGTATTTCAACCGTTGCGCATGCGCTAACAACAATGAGATCGGCATGGGGTAGCAATTCTCTTACGCGTCGTAGCAGGGGTTGGAGAAATGAGTAGTCGTTGGCAATCGAGACCGCTATAATTGCTTGCCTGCATCCCCGAGCCTCTGGCTCAAAATATTCTTGTTCGAAAAACAGCTTGCTTTCATCGCTACCGTGAACTGGCCATAAGCAGCCCACTAAGACACTTTCTTCGGGATCCAGCCGCTTCAAGACCGGCAATCCGAATTCTTCGAAGTCACCGCCCGTTGCGATGACAACCGTAGACCGATGTACTTGGAAATTTATATCTAGGAGCTGCGTGCTTAGCTCATTCGCCGTCGCCTCCAGGTCGGCACCCAGTATTTTTGGGTCATTTACGTTTCGAAAACGGCTTTCGCGTTTGGCTGCTGCGGTCCCCTGTTTGGAGAGAAACATGTTCAGACTCCACCCAGCATCATATAAAAGTCTGTTAACGACGCTAGCGGTCGCCCAGCGTTCAGCCATGTGTCGATCTGAGGCCACGTGACCCTCCTAGTGTCACCGCTGTATATCGCAATGACATCGCTGTTCCAAAATAGTAGGGTGTCACCGTCGACTGCAAACTTCAAACCCTTTACTCTCCTGAAGTGAGGTAGCAGCTGTACGAGGTTGCGATTTGGATCCGCCGTGGAATTGACCGCACCTCTCGTAGCTACGTGTGCAGCTGTCATAATGTCTGCGACGGCAACCGGTCCATTAGCCTTCTCGCATGCATTTTTGATCGCATCCCATGCGTTTTCGAGAAGCATTTCACTATCACGCTGGTGCACAAGATTCCGAAGGCAGCGAGCGATCCTCGGTGCAGACCAAGGTGCATGCAGCGGCCATTGGTCCTGCCAAAGAACGAACTTTATAGGCGGCATGTCCATTGGTATCGATGCGGCAAGCTTCTTCTTTCGTTCAGCGGAAGTGAGCCATAGTTCTAATGCTACGCCGTCATCACCATAAGTACGATCTGCTTGGGATTTGAAATCCCTTATCAAGTTTCGTTTCCAAAATACGTTGGATCCCGACTTTGCATGAATAAATCGTGTTGTGTTGCGATTGGAAAGATGAACCTTCAAATCGTCGACGAACTCGCCGTTGAACATGTGAATTTCGACGTTTCGGGCGTCGCCGCAATTCCGATGCATAGAGCGAATTGCGCTTCGCATCACGAAAAGCATTGCGATCACAAACTCGAAACGGTCTCCGTTGGCTTTGTTTATGGCTGAGCGAGCTTTAGCGGCTAGATATTCCTCATCAGTGAGAGGCTGTCTTTTGAGCAATGGGGTCATCGATGTCTGCTGCAACGTGTCAAAGTCGTCGTGTCGCTCGGAACTTTGAACAAAGCATTAATTCTAGGATGCAAAGCCTGTCTGTTTGGACAAATGCAACCTTTAAGCATCACTGACACGCTTAACGCGATTTCAGCTCCCCGGCTGTCAAGCTGTCGCTCGATGTTCAGGAATTGTCTTTACTCGGGATACGTCGTTAGATGAAGGCACGAACGCCGCTCGGTGGGATTATTCATGTAAGTTACAGAGGCGACAAGGCCGCCGTCATTCTTCCGTGGATGAAGGCTTGAAGGTCGATTTCCGGATCTTACAGCGACCCCCCGACTTTAACTACGAACGACGGTTCCTGCATAGGCACGCCACAATCGAGCCAAGACCGTCAGTCCAAACCAAATTTACGTTGGCAAGGCCTTTGCCGCCTGCCCAAACTCATCCACCTGCCCAGCCTGCCTGCAGGAAGTCCACTTCAGCGAACCATTCGCTCTCCGCTAAAGCAAAATACATAGATCTGCTCCAACCATTTAAGTCGAAACTCCCACTCTCTGCATTATCGTATAAGAAGCCACGATAGATATCGGACGGAAGATGACGAAGGCTATTACGCCTAGCGTCGATTACTCGGGTAACCTCCGCCGACGCCTGAATACTGTACCGCTTAGCTAGCTGATATCCTTGAAAGTGGTGCGCGACCCTATCTTGGTCATCCAATGGCCATTCCGACGGCGGTGAACAGGAATACTGTACGATTACTGGATCGACACGAACGAGTGATGCCCTTACCCAACGCTGAACGAAAAACTTCGCGTCATCCAAGTAAGGGTGGATGGTTTGCTCCCGTCTAGAAGCGCCGAACGACGCGTTTTTTCCGGTATTGCAATCACGGCAGCATGGAACGAGATTGGACGGATGGACGGCATATGCTGGAAAATTAGACTTAGGGAGGTAGTGGTCCAGCGTATTGACGTGACCTAATCCCCCGCAGAATGGGCACATGTCATTCGCGGCCGCCTTGATCTGATCGTAGATCGCTCGCCCGGCGCTTTTGGCCCCGACCATGTGATAATTATAGAGCGTCTTCAGCTCGCCTTTCGTCAGCTCGCCGACAATTGCAGTTCCGTCGTTGCCACGGCTAACTCGCGGCAGTTTGCACCAGTCATACAATGCGCTCGCGGTAGCAAAGTCGTCGTAGAATTGTTTAAAGTGAGACTGGTTTTTCGTGAACTTGTCGTTGAGGTTTTTGTCCTCAACGCTTCCAATACAGACATCGAGTACGGCGATCGGATCAAAGGCGGGAAGGCTTAGCTGTCTCATTGAAAGCGGCCGCTCCGGTCTCTATCCGCGACCATAGCTTTCAGTAGACCTCGTGCTTCCTGCCCTAGCTGCTGAGCATACTTGGCAAGAATCTCGTCATAACCAAGCCCGGCGCGCACCTCAGCGTCTAGGATCGCATGGTAACCAGACTTGGACACTTCGAGACCAAAAACCTCTCGCGTGAGAACCCCAACATTTTCGCCAAAACACTCTATTCGAGGTCGGGTTTTTGAGATTGACATGCCGTATCGAGTTATGACCCAAGCGCAGGACTGCGGCACCTCCTGTAGTACGACGGGCGAATGTGTCGCTACAATTGCGACACCATTTCGGTCATGTAATAATTGGCTCAACGCACGTGTGAACGCGGACAGCAGGGGCGGATGCAAATGGCTCTCGGGTTCATCGATCAATACCAATGACTTTTCTTCGGCCTTAGCTACCAATTTAGAAATTGTAAGCAGAACAATCGCATGACCCGAACTTAGGCCCATTACGACCTCCGGCGCTTTGGTTTTGACCTCCTCGCCGGAGTAGTCAGCCAATGTCTTAAGATCGGCTAGGGCAAAATTTTCATCCGACTCCAGCGTCTCGATTGCGGCGAGCCAGCGCCTTTTTTTATTGATGTCCGAGAAACACTCCGCAATACTCCCGACACACTCATCGTGCAAAATCTCTAACGTTTTCAGAGCTTTCCCTGAGCGATCCTGATTGTCCTTCAGTCCGACATAATAGTAGCAGGGCCCCTTCTCCGGGTCTGATTGATCACTGGGGGGAGTGAAGGGATCGAAGGCGCTGAATGCGACTGAAATCAGATTGCTAAAATAAAGGCTGGGAACTGCAGTTCTTCCAAACAGACCGTGCAGGTAGAAAGCGAAATCATGCGGCGGAGGCCCCGTCACTGAGGTTATCATTTGATTCAGCAGGGTAGTTTTGCCGATACCATTCCGTCCAATTAGAGCGTGGATGTTTGTGCTTGGCGTTGAGTTGGCAGACACTCGGAATCGCATGTCGATTTCAGCATAATTGGGATGATCAGGCCGAAAGAACCCAAAGTCATAGTCCGTTGTTGGGGCACCACCCCGTAGAATACGCGGATATTGCTCCTTGATGGCCTTCAAAGTGACGCTTCTCATCAGCGATGTTGAGAGGACCTTCTCTCCTGAGACGCGGTCGAAAATTCGAGTATCGGAAGCTATATCCGCCATGGCTCGGAGGTACTCGTCACGAAAGCTCTCGGAAAGCTTGGCCAAACCTCGGTAGTATTCGACATCCGCACCAACCGAGAAAAATGCTTCGTTAAGACTTGGGAACGAGCTCTCGAGCACGCTAAAGGTCGTGACCTCATTAGTTTGGCCAACAAAGCCGATTTTCACGCCTCCTAGTTCGTGAAAGACGCCAGCGTCATCGTACAGCGATACTTCGAAGGATGTGACGAATCCAAAGTCGTTCCAATTGTCCGTACGCAGGTAAATGTCAGCATTCCCTCCATCGGGAATTCTGTTTCCGCGGTGAATGATGTGAAACTGCATATCTGATCCTTGCCCATTCCGTTCTATTAAGGAAGGCTTCTACCTTCCCTCTCGATCGGAGCTCGATGCTGCCGCGAGCTTGGAATGGCCGCACACCCTGTGGATTTCTGTTCAACCACAATTCAGGCGACACTCCAGCATGCCCCCATTTTGGACAACTGAACGTCAGTTCAGAAAGCCACCAATTCTTCTGAGCCAGCCTTCAATCTCTCCGTCGGGATCGCGCTGGCGGATCATCTCCGCAGTCATTTTGGGATAGACCTTTGTCAGGTAGTTTTTTGCCGTCCCGTCCCTCATTAAGGCATCAAGGCTTTTGTGTGCCGTGTACGCGATCGCAAAAGCCTTAGGTACAGAGGGTCGATTTTCTTCCGGCTGATCAACCACGTCGACTGCCACCTCATAGACTTCCATGATCGCGTTGGGATGAAGATAGCATTCCATCTCGTGCTTCTTGGTCAACACAGCCCAAGACCCTAGACCGTCAGTACGTGCGTTCACCTCATCGACGGTTTCGCCATACTTGGGCACATCGCTGTCATAAATATGGACCTCAGGGCATCGCAGATTTCGCAAATAGTGTTCTGCCACCCAGTGTTTGAGCGTTGATCCGCCGAGCACCACGAAAGCAAACGCCGAGTTGTTCAGTAGGCTCGGTATGGTGTTGTCGTCCACATGCAGAGCGTGACTGAGATAACGCAAAGCTTCGACGTCTGTTGGACCTTCAACGCAAACGATGACCTTGGCACGGCTATCGGGCGTCAGCCCCAGCACATCAGCCACCTTACCAAACACGTCCGAGCCTTTTTCTACGGTCGGCGTTTCAGGTGGCCCACCGCTCGAGATAAACCGAATGCTGTCAACAGGCAGATCGGCTGCGAGACCTGGACTGTGCGTCGTCAATATGACCTGACAATTTGGCGCACGTGCCAAGTCTTTAAATGCTTCAATCAGAATGCGTTGATTGGCGGGATGCTGCGACGTTTCCGGCTCTTCTATGGCATAAATGATGTTTGCCTTGCTTGAAGCGGCCAATTTGCGTTCAGCCTCGGCCTTGAAGAAGCTAACAAGGATCAAGCGGCGAACTCCGCTCCCTCGCTTGTTCAACGGAATTGCGTCGTCTGTATCCATTCCGAGAGAGAATAAGCTTGTCCATTTGGATGCCCCTGGTGGGGTAAATTTTGGTACGAGCGTTTTGGCGAGCTTCGGATCGATGGTTTGCAACGCGTCATGAGTTAGCTTCGCGATTTCCTCCGACTTCTGTTTCACCTTAGCCTGTATCCGATCAATCTCGTTCTGCACCTCCGCAATCGCCGTAGCAATCGCACCCTTTAGCGGATTTTGAATTTCACCATCGCTTTCCTTGCTGGCGCGATCACTTTGAAATAGCGCGAACATGGGCAGGTGGCGCTCAATCTGTTCCCAGATTTGCTTGCTATCTTCCTTCGCCTTTGAAACAGGAACTGCAGTATCAGCTAGCGAAAGTTCGCCTGCGGCGTCCCAGAGCGCCCTCCTCATCCCAGGATTGCCTTTGAGCTTCACGTCAAGGTTTTGCGCCTTCACCAAGCTTTGGAGATCTTTCTCCTTGAGCTCGAGCAAGTTCTCCACGCCCTTCGCAGTCGGATGCCGGGCAAGGATAGAGGTCTCGGCCGTCGGCGCTTTCTTAGAGCAGTCGTAGACCTTCTGAATGATCAGGCTCCCCGTCGCGGAGAGCAGGTATTCGTCGGCGAGCGTTGTCGGCGCACCCGAATCCAAAACAATCTCGGTTGGGAGGTCTGAGAACTCGGCGGTAAGTTTTATCGGGGTGCCATTCGCAAAGACATTGCAGTCACCCTGCTCCACTTTGACTGTGTCATTATTGAAGAAAATCTCGAGCGCCTCAAGGATCGTCGACTTCCCGACATCATTCCTGCCGATGATCGTCGTTATGTCCTCAAAATCAATTCGCGTAGCCGTCTGATAAGCTCTGAAATTTTCAACTGTCACAGCTATAAGGCGCATCGATCCCTCCACTTTCATGCTGATGTGAGATGATTCTCGCGATGTTGCAATCAGGCGAAGACTACTGACATACCTTTATTCCGGGTGGTTCAATACTCGATGAGATTGCACTAGTGAGGTAAGAGAGACAGTAACCCCGCAAACTATTGCTTGAGTCCCAATTACGCAGATAGCCATGAAGTCGCATCTAGAACCGCGTCAAGTCGCGAACTAATGGCGGCGAACTCTGACGAGGCGAATCCCAGCTGCTTTACAGCAAATCGGAATTGAGCTGCCTCTCTAGGGGTCAAATCAGTATAACCGATTTCCAAAAGCCACGCTTCCACGAACATTGCCCAATTGTTCGGATCTTCTGAACCAGCCGCACAGATTAACGCAATTCTGACTTCTTGCTCGAAATTCAGCTTCCTGAAACGGTCTCGGAAGTTGCGGGCTAGTATCCTTACACCGGTAGATAGGTTCTCACTCCTAGCGAGGGCCGCTCCGTGCGCCAATCCTCGGAGTAAAGTGAACGCCGCTTCTGGAATTTCGGACTGGGCAATCGTGTATCGGACATCCGCCAACACGAGCGCAACATCGTCTGCGAGCGCCCTATCTACCCAACCTGCTTCAACGGCCCAGATAAACTGTGTAAAGGCGTCGATCGTCAAAGGCCTTTCAGCAAGCGAACCCTGAACTCGCTCCCTTAATGCTGAAGCCAGTGGTGCGACTTGCTCACGTGCGATAATTGGATCTGGACTGCAAAGATCCCGCAAGGAAACTTCCCTCCCGATGCCTGCCGTCTCTACGCCTTCCATCACGGCCAATTGCAATGTGGTTGGTGTCTCACTTGTGAAGGCCCAGAGTAAGCGCTTGATAAGCCATCGCCGCATCTCAGGAGGGTTCAAGTGGTCAGCATGCCACCAATTTTCCTCTCGAAAATCTACAATTGAGCCGAAGAAAAGAGCGGCATCGCTTGTCGTTTCACTAAAGTCGAGTGCAGCCACATCAATTTCCAGGTCCAACAGGCACTGTTCAAGAATCGATGCGTGCGCTAGGCCACTGAGCCTTCGGACATAGGCGGGGCTCCCGCAAAGCTGATGTCTCATTGCGAACTGGGAAAGAATGAACGCAGACAATGTGACGTAGCGCTCAAACAGATTTCCCTCTTCGGCGGCATCGACACCAACAAGCGAAACGACCAACTCCTTGACTTTGTCTTCTACGGGCTCACTAATTTCGGTGGGAGCTAGAAGAGCAATCTCGATTGCGGCAACCCGTGGAACGGCCCCTGCTGAGGCCGCAAAATCGCAAATTGTAATGAGCTGTTCGGATGTAACCCTAGCTGCGATTTCCTTGCTGAGAGATCGATGAAGACAAAGGTGCAGGATATCGGGGACTATGGCTTGGCCAGACAAATGTTCCTTCGCGAACAATTCGATGTATCGATCGAATCCACCAGGTGTAGAAATGCTGCCGACAAGCCTGAGGTAATAACGGTCGTCTTCGGGCACGAGAACGTCGACGCGCATTTCAAGGTTCGCGATACTCTCATAGAGACTAGCTTTGACCACCTCCGGCGTTGCGGACAAGTCGGCGTGTAGCTTCGAGAACTCCTCATCGCTAAACGATCGTGCTTCAAGCGCGCTCAGCCAATGCGCCGCGGCCTCCTGGTCAAGACGGAGGCGGCTCACGTCAGCTTGAAAACCTGCGATCCGTTCGGCCGGATTGCTGGAGAAAACATACGCGTGGGGCAGTTCTAGCGGCGCGCCGTCCGGATGCAGCCGAACACGCCTCGCATGGTCATCAGAGAAAACCTCGATCTTCCATGTATTGCCATCAAGGTCATGCACATCATGAAAACCGACCGCGTCAGTCGACATTGCCTTTCGCACAACATCACAGATAGCCCGACGTGACGTATCGCTTTTTGCACCTGCGAAGCTTAAGGCGTAGTCTGAGCTCAGCTCAAGCCATTCGCGGATATTGTCTCGCGCTGCCAAGTCATCTCGGAGAGACTTGGGCATCGCATTGAGGGCTGCCAAACCAGCTAGTCTTGGCCTCATCAGCGGTCGACCTTCTTGTTGGTATCCGCGTAATTGTAGATAAGTCGTTCGGCCATCTCGACAATCTGTGAGTAAAGCTCGCCGTCCCTAGTCTTCAGCTCAGAAAGGATATCATCAAGCCATACCCTGATGCGCGCACCACCAACTCCGTTTTGGGCCGCGGAAATGATCAACAACAGCATCTGCTGCTTGCTAAATTGGGCGAAGACTACCGCATGGTCTTTAAAGCAATGCGCCCAACCTTTGGCATCGATCATATCCCAGAGATAGGCAGCGCGCTCTACGCCTTCCGCCGTTTCGTTGCTCAAAAGTTCACGAGAAATAAGCTCGATGGCCGATCGCGAAAGATCCTCCAACCAATAAAGCTCTGCAGGCTGCAACACGCTCATCATGCGTGCCTTAACCACACTTTCTCTGATAGCACGCAGTTCAGCTGTTTCTCGTCGCTTTTCGTAGATATCCGCAGAGCTTAGCGACTCACCAAGCTCTTCGAGCTCTACGGGTATGAACAAATACCCGGCCTGCCTAAGGGTCGTTAGGCTTTCTCTGTACTTCTGTACGCTAATGGCCTTCCCGGAGCGCAATGTTCCAAGAAGGTCCAACGTTGTACACGTGGAGAGGCTCGATCCGTGGTCATTAACCTCCTGAAATCTATTGACTGAGCGATCGTCGATAACAACGGCATCGACGATTTCTTTGAGGGTAAGAAGCTCGATTGATGGTTGAGATCTCGCCGATTGTTCACTGGAAACTGCATCTAGGCCACGACCTGCAACAACTACTTTACCGTTTTCAAGGCCCTTCCTGATGCTTTCTCTCGCATCTCCTAAAATCTGCAGCACGCGATTGGTGAGAGCCTGATATTCCAGGAGGTTCTCACTGAGCCGCGATCCGATCTTCGGCACGATGCAATTAAAGTTAGCTGCGACGAGTTCAAGAACTTGAAGGTGCTGGAATGTCGAAACGGTAAGATCGTCTAGATAAAGCGTCTGCCCGAGTGCAAGTGGCGCTATACGCTCCCAAGACTTTTCATTGAGCGAGAGATAACTGACTGCTTTTGAAGCCGCCTCGTGGGTCAGTTGCCCACCTTCCACTAGGGCATCGATAACGTCCTTGCACCCAGATAGAAGATATCGATACTTACCTAGATCAGCTTCGGCTTCCATCAATGAGCTAACTTGATGCAATGGGCCTGATCGCACAACACTCACTTGGCCCACTGCCGCGTCAGCGTGGGTAAGCATCTCAGCTAGATCATCGCCAACATCTGTCGCTAACAGAGGATCAACCGCAATCGTCGGCTTAAACTGCTCTACTGCGCCCCGAGCGGTCAGCAAAGCAAGATGTTCGGCGTCCCGCACTCGATTTGGCTGGTGGAAAGCAACGCGCCCCGCTTCATTCCAAAGCCAGGTAAGTGTCCCGTGTGGCAGAACAACCCTGTCGAAGTGTTCAATCGCGGTATCAAGAAGGCCCAGCAGCCCTAAATTGAAAGTCGCCGTAACATCGAATCCTACAACTTTGGCCTTTATCTCGGAAACTTTGCGCGACCCGGCAAAAGCGAAGACCGCGCCCCGCTTTCTAACATCTTTCTCAGTGAGATTGGCGACCGCACTCAGGAGAGTTAACGACGCCAGCGGGCGGTTTGTAGCCAAAGCAGCCGCGAACAAGGGCATTTCACCTCGCAGCATCTGCTGCCAAGTCTCATTTTGCCGGGCGTCCCATTCCGGCTTCATCTCCAAAATTTCTCGAATGGAAAAACGTTGAACGGGCCCGTCACTTTTCGAAAGTTCAGCGGCCCGCGGCAGCCAAGTGACCGTTTCGGGGTCGCGCTCCCATCCAGCCTGCGTCGCAAGGTGATAGCAGCCGATAAGAATCGCCGGGTCTTCCTTCGCCAGCTCTGCGGCGGCAATCGCGAGTGGTTTAGCCCTTTGGAGGCCCAGCCTGAAAGCGAGTTCGGCAGCGCGGAGGAGCTCCCCGGGCGACCTCTTCTTTCTCTTCGACCATTCTTTTTCAACAAATATCGTAAGCGATTCCCAGTCTCCTGATGCGATGCCGATCTCCACGTGCAGATCTCTTATCGGGCGATTACCACCCTCGAGGAGGGGTTCGATAGTATCCTTCGCCTCACTGAACATCCCGGATTCGCAAAGCGCCCAGGCGCGCGACCATAATAGTTTGGGTGAGAGGGCCCCATACGCCGGATGCTGTGCAAAGAACTCCAATATGCTTTTATGGTCTTTGATGACCGTGTAAGCCGCGACCAAGCGCTCACCGTCACGACGATCTTTGGTGCGCTCGAACATCGTTTTGGCATATGGAATGAGTTGCTCGGCATCTCTACTTGCTTCCAACGCTACGATCAGATTGGCGAGATCTGCGATCGCTCCAGTCTTCTCGTAAGAGCGGCGTCGAACCTCGAGTGGATCAGCCCCGCCAGCTTCCTCGATGATGCTCGATAGATTGAGTTCCTGGTCTCTTCCGACGCCAGCTAACTTTAGCTCCTTAAAAAGTGCTTTGGCACTTTCAGCGTCGCCCGCCTTGGCTCGAAGCTGGATTTCAAAACCCAACAACACCTTTTTGTCCACGATTGTCGAGATTTGAGCTAAATGCTGCCCTAAGTAATCGGCGGCCTCGCGTGCCGTCGGAATAGCAAAAATCAGCGCGAAGCGAGCCATCGCAGCCTCGTGCGACCGTCCACCAGTCAGGGCAGTTTCATTGTCGATTTGCTCTGTTACTGCTGTGAAATCGAAGGGGATCCCAAAGGCTACTATCAGGTGGAGCCGCCGCAGTAGGCTTTTCCGATCTGTTCGTACGCTTTCAGCCAAGACGCCCCGGGCTTGACTGGCAATATCTGTGTCAGAATTTCTCAAATCGAGCCACAGCGCGATGTCTTCATTGTAATTGGCAGCATCATACAGCCCCAGGGACATCAACACGGACGCAGAGCGCCGGAGCATCTCGACAGCACGCGCCCACTCGCGGCCTCGATCGGAGGACAGACTGAAATCCGCCGCCTGAAGAGGTAGCTGTTCCACAATGAAGGCTTTGTTTTCATCAGGCACGAGCTGAGCTAAGTAAGCATTTGCAGCCTGGTTCAGTAGAACTGGGGCATCATCGAAGTCCGCCTCCGATAATTTGTCAGCCCGAACGAGAGCTGCGTCCCAGTGTTCTTCTTCTAGATCTCCCTGCAGAAGTAGTGACTTGCCCTCTGCATCGAGGTTTTGGTCGTCCAAGCCCGTTTGAGACAGCCAAGTCCTGGCAGCCTGAATACCCTTTTTTGCGCCGATCAGGCGAAGGGCAACCCCGCGTGAGCGTGGGCTATCTATACTGGCCAGAGTAGAGAGAGCCTTATCGAGATCACCATCGTACGCTTCTAGGGACGACTGAGCGATAATGATGTCATCATCGGCGTCTAGAAGCCGGACCGCATGTTGCAACGCGGACCGTCCGTGCTCTCTAGTTTCGTCGTTCGCGGCAAGCATTCGCGCGCAAAATGCGAAAGCCCTGCCTTTCACCGTTTTGCTAGATGCCTTCAGGTTGCCGACGCGAAGCTCGTCACACAGTTTTTCAACGAGCTCTCTCGTCTTCGCTCCACTAAAAAACCTGCCTCGCCTGATAATCTGAACTCGGCGCTCGACTTCTTTATCGACCAGAGGATTGCCAGTTTCCGTCTCACCGGCTGTCTCTAAAAGTCGTCCAATTTCAGTTATAGGCGTTTGGAGGACATTTCCGGCGTTTACAGCGGTGTCTAGCTTGTTGCTCGGCCGTTCAAGGAAATCCAGCAATGCGCGATATACATGAGAGTCTCGGCTCTGTGGCTTGCAGATAGAAATGTGGTCCTCGTCAACAGGGATCACATCTCCGAGGAACCCGGGGTCACCGCTATCCTGTGACACCACTTGAAAGAAACGCTTGGTTTTCTTCGTTTCAGTGAATGTGAGGCATTGGATTTTCTGCTGAACGAAGATCTCGCGGCTAGATTGGTTCAGGCTCCGCAGATGCGGATCGTTTGTGCGCATCGCGGTTGTTGCAAGTGAAGGAAGTAGGACACGAGGAAACCAGTCGGCGATAACTGAGCCCCTATGCGGAGTTCCCAGATAGACCACTTTGCGGGTCCGACTAACGATCCCGGCGGCGATATCACTTCGGTGACCTTTTTCGGCAGCCTTCAGAAGCAAATACCCGACAAGGAGCCCGCCTTTGCTGTGACAGACAAAGTTGAGCTCCCCCTCCCGAAGCTCTTTTTCGGTCTCGATGATAGACAGCATCGATGTCGCTCGGTCGGGTAACGCCATCGCATTGCCCGACAAAAGATTGCTGCTGGGAGCAGAATAATTGATGCTCCAAATGGCAACATCGCTTAGATCGGCCGCAATCCAGTTGGGCCAAAACTCCTTCGTACCGCCTGATAACCAAGTGTCAGGATGCCTCCCATCTAATCCATGGATGAAAATCACATGCCGATGAGAGGACCCTGCGGATTTTTCCAATCGGTGCAGGTAAATGGCCGTGTTCCTCCAACGCCTTTTTTGTAACGTCAGAGTCAAACATCGTAAATGACAGCAGTTAGATATCCGACGTTATTTTAGGTTTTGCCACGCGGAGCCAAGCGGAAAAAAGCGAAGCGCCGTGAAAGAGGGATCGTGATGGTGGGCCCGGCAAGATTCGAACTTGCAACCAATCGGTTATGAGCCGACGGCTCTAACCGTTGAGCTACAGGCCCCTAGTCACGCCATGGACAAGGTAAGCCTAACGGTATGAACAGAGCCTTTCAACGCCGAAATGCAGCTCGGGGGCCCGAACGAATCCCTAGTCCTCCAAGTATGCGTATGGCTTGGCCATATACTTCCACGTTTTCCTAGTCACGTCTTCCACCCTCGATGGACTAGGCAGCACTCCGGCCGCCACCTTCTCGTTTTTCAGCATCACACGAAAATGTCGGCTGATCTGATGACCCAAGAACTCGACGAAAGGAACAGGCATCGAGTTGCCCAGAGCCTGATACCGTACGTTATCTGCTGGAAGCTTCCCCTTGTAGGGCACGTCTGTCCAATGATCAGGAAAGCCCTGCAGCCTTTCCGCTTCGAGAGGTGTTGGCCTCCGTACAACCCATCCAGTTTCGGCGTCTGGCGATCTCGTCACGATGACAAAATCAAGTTCGTTACCCTGCCCTGCGGGCCGCGAGAGACCTGCCGCGCTGTGGCTGAGGGTACCGACAACGGGCGGAAACATGACTACATGTGCTTCGACATCTTCAATATCAGCAAGATGCACGTCACCGTATGGGATCACGTCCTCATCTGGAGTGCCCGGCTCGATAGGCAGCCCAATCCTAACGACATCTATATCGCCATCCAGTTCCCTACCTTCTGCCCTGATGCGCTCTAGGGCGAGTAGCTTCAGTCTTCTTTGAACTTCCGGGTCTTGGCGTCTTTCCCACTCGCCGCGGTACTCAATGCTTCCGAGACCTCGGTAGGTAGGGATGACAATCTCTCTTGCCGACGGCGTAAAATGCCCTGAACTGCCTTGGCGCTCAAAGAGTATTTCTGAAGGGTCTCCGAGTCCATCTCGTGCTGCAAAACTAGCGACAGCGAAGACTCGCTTGCGACGTTGGGAGAGGCCCCAGTATTGAGCGTCGATGGTCCGCCAGGCAATTTGAGTTTCGTCGGGTCCCAAGACATGACCTGAGTTACCCCATCCACTCCCTGGAGGCTGAAGCTCACACCCGGATCGCGATAGTGCTCCCAGAAAACTTCCGAACCCGTTCGATTGATCTTGCTTTCCGACGATGCCATGGACGTTTTCCCAGACTACAAATTTCAGCTGATTAATTTCGCGCATGCGGTCTGCTAGCTCGCAGAATGCTAGCAGCAGATTGCTTCGGGGATCCTCAAGGCCCTGCCGAAGGCCCGCGACCGAAAAACCTTGGCATGGGCTTCCACCTTCCAGGATGTCTACCCTTCCCAGAGACCTTAGGTCATCGTCCGTGATTTGGACGATGTCGCCAAAATTCGGGACGCCCTCTTCTGGGATCGACAGATAGTCGCGTGGCTTGAACCCCGCTGGTAGGTATTTTGGCCTCGATGCTCCGCGTCTGTAGTGGAGCACATGGCTTTGGAAAGGCTCAGGCTCACAGTATCCGACGAACTCGAAATTCGCGGCCTTCCAGCCTGCTCCGGCTGCCGAGATGCCGGAGAATGTGCTCAGCACCCGGATCTTTTCACGATGGTTGAGATGTCGATCGTACTGAAATAGCTGTTGCAGATGTTCCAAGTTACCCACGCCCCCGTTGGTAGGCGTCGAGTAAAAGATAACTCCCAAGATTGCGTAAAGCGCATCAATACCTTTGTTAGAAATTCGGCTTAACAATCGTCAAAAAATGTCTTTGAAGGTCTCCGTTTTGCAGTCCAATCAAATCCATACTTTTGCCATCGGCGACGTTCACGGCCGTGCCGATCTCTTGAACAGTATGCTCTCGCATATCGAAAGAATGGCGTCGTCAGGCGGTTTTATGTATCGCGTCATCTTCTTGGGAGACATCATCGATAAGGGCCCGGAAAGTCGCCAAGCCATGGATCTAGTGATCGGCGCTGTTCGCTCGGTGCCAGAATCCCAGCTCATACTTGGCAACCATGATGCGATACCGGTGACCATTATTGATGAGGTTGATCCTGAAAAGGCAGACATGCGCCTGGCGTTCTGGATGCAACGCCAAAACGGTGCCGCAACCTTGCTGTCATACGGCTTCGACCCATCAACGATCACTGTTGACCGCTTACGGGCGGAACTGGATCCGTCCCACGTCGCCTTCTTGAGAGACGCCGATCACTACGTTGAGCTCGACAACCATATTCTAGTCCACGCGGGTCTACGCCCTGGCATACTCCTAAAAAAACAGGACTCTCATGATCTAATGTGGATTAAAGAGCCTTTCCTGACCCACCCGAACGACTTCGAGAAGATTATCATCCATGGTCATACGGTGACGAGTAGCCGCTTGCCCGAGGTGTATCCTAACCGCGTGGGTATCGATACCGGAGCATGTCAGACGGGGAACCTCACAGCCGTTCGTATTGTTGGCTCAAAAATTACTGACTTCCTTTGGACTAAGGCTGAAAATCCTCACCACGTTGAGCATATTGAGCCGGAGCAGCGTCAACACAGGAACTGAACGCGACTTTCTTCAGGCGATGTTAGCCGATGCGCTGCTTCCCAATTTATCGATGGAGGCACGGGCTACATTTGCAAGCTGGTCGACTCGATCGTTCCCCGTCAAACCGACATGCCCTTTGCACCACTCAATCGATATTAATGAGGTCCGCGCCAGTTCCGCGTCTAGAGATTGCCAGATGATGTGGTCGGGAGCGGCTCGCCGTCGGTTTCTCGGATTCGGGTCGAACTTCTTCCAGCCATTGTTGCGCCAGATGGGCAACCACCGCCTGACACCCTCCATTACGTAAAAGGAGTCGGTCCAAATATTAATCTGCTCGCCCGGGTGCTTTGCTCTTGCCCATAGCGCAGCTTGCAGTACCGCAAGGACTTCAAGGCTGTTGCTGGAGTGCCCTATGGCGAGACCGCTACGGTTTAGTGCCTCGCTACCACCTTCGAACACGACGAACGCCCATCCACCGTGCCGAGTTCGAGTGTCATATGAGCCATCAGTGTAGATTTCGATCATGCGTCGTCCAGATAGATATGGAGCCTAAAATAGTCGACGTTATCTAGTCCTCGTCATTGTCGATGGGCGAGCGTTGGAGAAGAAACTCCGCAACGGTTGGCCCTGTCGAAGCCTGCCGAAAAACCAATTCAAACGTACCATCTACGTCTATAATTTTTTGGGCGTGACCTGTCTTAGCAGCCGTAAAGAGCGCAGAAACCTGCCGTTCGGCATCGCTGCGGCTCCATTCATCGTCGAAGTTGGGCACAGATTTCCTCCGCTTAAGGTTTCATTAACCAAAACCGCGTCAACTCAAAGAATCGGTAGCGTCACAGCATGTAAGGGCAATCTAGGCGATTAAATCAAGCAAACCTTAGCGGCGGGGAATTTTCCATGCTTAATCGAGGCATGTTGGTGGATACGAATATCCTAAGCCAAACCATGAAAGTTCGACCCGATCCCGCCATTCTTGATTGGCTTTTTATGGGGCCGAAGCTGATTATAAGCCATCCCGTGATTTATGAAATTGAATGGGGCGCTCGGAAGCAGATGCGAGCTGATCCTGAGCGGGCAGCAAAAATTCTCGCTTGGCTAGATGATCTGATCGACAAAGCAAAATACGATATTCCCCCGCCCACAGCCGCGCTCACTCGCCTGCAGGCGAGAATGTCAGAGGTGCCTGAACTGTCGCATCTAGGCACGCCGAGGTTCGGGAAACGCAGACGGCCACCTGGCCAAGACGTGGCGATTGCGGCCTACGCTATCACCTATAATCTTCCGATAGCGACGCTAGATACACAAGACTTTGCCCTCATCCATCGGCATTTCCCGCTACCCGGCTTGTTTGATCCATCCATACGATGGTGGGCTGTCCCGTCATCGGCCTCTGCAAGGGTGCGTAGGACACTTGCTACGGCCGAGGACCGCTACGAGCCCCATTATGAGCTGCACCGATACGCGTGCGTGTATTAATTGCGAACCATCCGCATTCCGTAGCACTAATCTCCCGCCGTCGAATTCGAGTTGTCGGCTGCGGATTCAATGCAGGCGTCAATCAAAACAACCCTACCGCGCCTGGTTGCATAGCCCTTCTGATCTCAGAGCTAGTGGCCCCTGAAGTTTCTGTCTCGTCCACTGTAGAGAACACCTCCGCAGGCCCGGTCCCCGGCTTGAACGGCTCAGGATCAGCACCTGAGGTCCCTGGTTTGCTGGCCATACCCGTGTGTAAGTCGATGTCAGCGACGGTCATCCCGGCAGGCATATGAAATTTGTTTACAGGCTTTCCGGCCAACGCTGCCTTCATGAACGAGTTAAAGACTGGCGCTGCGAGCGCTCCGCCACTTGCCGCGCGACCGAGGCTTTCCGGCTCGTCAAAGCCAATATAGACGCCCGTTACAAGCTCTGGCGTGAAACCAATGAACCATGCGTCGTGGTTCTCGTTTGTCGTCCCCGTCTAACCTGCGACTGGACGCCCAAGTGTCACTCGCTTCGCCGCAGTGCCATCCGTTACCACGCTTTCCATCATCGACGTCACCTGGTACGCGGTCATGGGATCGAGTACCCGCTCCCGCCCGTCTTGTAGTTCTGGCTCGGGCTGACCATTCCAACCGGATGCCATACAGTCTTCACAGCGCACGTCTTGCTGCCGATAGATTGTGAGGCCATGGCGATCTTGAACACGGTCAATCAAGGTCGGCTCAATCTGCATGCCGCCGTTATCGACTACCGCGTAAGCGGAGACCATTCGCATGAGGCTGGTTTCTGTTGAGCCGATCGACATCGACAGGAGCGGCTTCACGCCCTCGTCGTAGACTCCCAGCCGTTGTGCGTAGGATGTGACGGTATCCATCCCAACAGCGTCCGCCAACTTGGCCGCCATGACGTTACGGGAATGCTCGAGGCCAAACCTAAGGACCGCTGGCCCTTCGTATTCATTCGCGTCATTCTTGGGAGCCCAGATCTGATCTCCCAGATGAAAATCGACGGGTTCGTCGATGATCACGCTCGCTGGTGTGTAGTCGTCAATTGGCAACTTCTTAGCTGTTCTTCCTAAGTGTTTTACCTAACCGTAGTGGATAACATTAGGAGAAATGGTGTTGTTTGGCCCATTTACGTTTGATGGGAGCATTCGCGTTGAGGAACGCGTCAGCCTGGCGCTTCGCGATGGCCGCCTCGCTTCATAATCCAACCGCGCGCAGCTGCCATTTTTGCTCAACGGAGATCATCTTTATCCCGAACTTCCGAACAATGACCATCCACTGTTCGGTACGTCGAACAATTCGTTCAGTGCGGTAGTGTTCGGATTTTAGGAAGAAGCGTTCAGAAATTAGTGAAGTTCCGGCCGGAGGGTCATTGATTAAACAATCATATCAAATAGATAGCTCGAACTCGAAAAATGGGAATATATAAGAAGTAAGAATCGCCCAGACGCCTCTGGCGACTATCGGTCTTTTTCCTAAAGAGTCACCGAACCCGGCGTTGATCCTCGTCTATCCTTTGGCTTTTCACACAGAACATGCGGCTCGTGATTATTTCGTCTGCCAGAGCCGCCGCGACGGCACATGCTGCGCGGGACTACTCAGTAGAGGCCGTTCATGCATAAAATCCATGCCCCGTTTTATCGCTAGAAGCAGCGAACAACTTTTTCAACCTACCGTTATTTTGCCCCACGTTTGGCTGTTGCTTCAGCCCCTACCCCGTCGGCAAAGTACCGAGGCATTCGAATCGGATCGGGTATCGCGTGTGACACCGTTCGTTTGGCCCGATCAAATGCCCCTAACGAGTGTCTTGTCCAAGAAGTGACCCAATGAGCCAAAACTTAACGAACGCGATTGTACGGGCAATACAAGAGCGAGAGAACCAAACTGCGAACCTGCTCAAGCAGATGCGGGACGACAGCGATCAGGGAGCCCGTTGAGAGTGATGTCGTCAAAGCCAAATGTACAAACACTACTGACCAGCAACGAATTCCAAAAACTGTCCGGTCGCTTCAACCAATTTTGCCCTTTTGAAGCGACGGGCATGGTTCGTGCCGAAATCCGGCATGGCTCTTTCATGGCGTACATGCTGGATCCACGAAAACCGCATGGGTTCGGATCCCGTCTACTCCAGGCATTCTTGGAAGCAGCCCTTCATCTGAACGCAAATGATGCCCGCAAGCTTGTGGAGCGCAATGAGGGTCACGTCCAGATACGCCGTGAGTGGCGTGACATCGACTTGATGATTATACTCGGCGTTAGCAAGCAAGTGGTCGTTGTCGAACTTAAGATCGATGCGTTCCAGAGTGCACACCAGTTGGCGACCTATCGAGAAATCGTCGAGGTGAATTGGCTGCCTGCTGAGGGTTGGCAGAGCACCTTTCTGTTTCTAACCAAGAGAGGTGAGTTATCCAACGACAACTGGACCGATCTTCGCCTCAAAGCGCTGATGACGAAGTTCGACGTGGTCGCAGCCGAAGAGCGGTCGGCTCCAGCCCTAGAGTACCTTCGATACTACCTCTCAATGATGCGGAGACACCACGTGGGTGATGACCTAACTGAGGAATTGGCCCGAAAACTTTGGGCGCAGCATGGCGAAGCTTTGGACTTTTTGGTCCGTCATCGACCGATGCCGATCCGTGAAATGTTTCTCGCCCTCAAGGACCGCGCCAGTGAGGTGGCAGCGGCGGCGAGCAACACCGACATGACGGTTGTGGAGGAAGAGCACAGCACCTCAATCATAAGATTTGGGATACAGGAGTGGGATAAGATCAGAGGGTTCAAGTCGGCAGACGACTGGACCACCTCACGTCGATTGATTTTGCTGGAGATCAAGTTCGACGCGTCGGGAATCGATGCCTACGCCTATATCGCCCAGTCCGAGAATTCGGCGCGAGCTCGAATCCTCTCAAACTTATTCAAGTCCAAGCTCATTTCAAAGTCTGCGGCCGAAAGCGATGGTTGGGCGAGCCTGATTAGCGCTGAGATATTTCGCCCCACTGATGTGTATGGTTTTGAACGCGAAGAGGCGTTAGCCGCTGTAGGGCTCGCATTTGCGCAATTCGCGGCGCGGGTATTCGATCGGTTCGATCCGGTATTGCGGCCAGCTTAAGCGAATTGCCGCTTTCTGGCTCAGAATAGCCAGATCACAAAATCCTAAACGAGAAAGGCCGTAGCTGAAGCTAGGGCCTATCTCAAAGCCACCCAATGTGTGATCAGTGACTTCATGGAGGAGATGTTCAGCCGCGGTACGAGCTGCATTCTCAATTCCATCTCATTCCGGGGAACGGAGATTGCACGCGTGATAAGCATCAAAGTAGCGCGAAGCAAGTCGCACAATTTGGGGG
>JAEXYH010000013.1 GCA_023451735.1 Pseudomonadota bacterium
TCGCGCCCCCCCACCACGCCTTCCTTCATGCAATGACGGCGCAGATCTGCGCCGCAAACGGGAAACTGTCTGATGTCCATGACCGCCGACGTCTATGACCGTCGCCAGGATCGCAGGCCGTGGCAAAAACGCCTTGCCGATGCCTCCGAGCCTTACCTTTACAGCGCACCGGCGCTGATCCTCATTATCGTCGTCATGCTGGTGCCGCTGGTTGTCGGCATTTCCTATGCCTTCCGCGATATCCAGCTGCTCAATCCGTTTTCCGGCGGTTTCATCGGGCTCGAACATTTCGAAACCCTCTCGAAGGACAGGGCGTTTTATGTCGCGCTGAAGAATACGCTGTGGTGGACCGGCGCTTCCGTGTTCCTGCAATTTGCTTTCGGCCTCATTCTGGCGCTGTTGCTCGACAAGCCTTTTGTCGGTCGCGGCCTGGTTCAGGCGCTGGTGTTCCTGCCCTGGGCGGTGCCGTCCTTTCTCGCCGGCCTCAACTGGGCGTGGCTGTTCAATCCGGTCATCGGCCCCATCCCGCACTGGCTGTTCGATCTCGGCCTGATGAGCCAGCCTGGCAATATTCTCTCGGATCCGCAATACGCGATGTGGGGGCCTATTATCGCCAATGTGTGGTGGGGCATTCCGTTCTTCGCCATCACATTGCTGGCTGCATTGCAGGCCATCCCACGTGATCTCTATGAAGCTGCCTCGATCGATGGCGCGACATGGTTCCAGCGGTTCCTGTCGATCACGCTGCCGTTCCTGGCGCCGACCATTGCCATCACCGTGCTTCTGCGCACCGTCTGGATTTCCAACTTCGCCGATCTGATCGTCGTCATGACCGGTGGCGGTCCGGCGGATCGCACCCAGATCGTTGCCAGCTACATCTTCACCCAGGCTTTCAAGGCGCTCGATTTCGGTTATGCCTCGGCGATTGCGCTGGTGCTGCTCGTGCTGCTTCTGGCCTATTCGATGCTGATCATCCTGCTGCGGCAGACATTGCTGAACAAGGGGTGAAATCATGAGAACATCGCTTCTTCCGACCATCGCGCATCGTCTGGCGCTGCTCGGTTACATAGTCTTCGCGCTCTTTCCGCTGTTCTGGCTGCTCAAGGTCTCGGTTACACCGAACGATCTTCTTTATTCCGAAGGCGTACGCATGTGGCCGTCGCGGACCACCTGGGAACACTATTCCTTCGTGCTGCAGCACAGCGCCTTTCCGACCTTCTTCAAGAACAGCCTTATTGTTTCCGGCTCGACGGCCGTCATCGTCACGATCTGTGCCTCGCTCTCCGGTTATGCGCTCTCCCGCTTTAACTTCCGCGCCAAATACTGGATCGTAGCCCTGATGCTTTTGACCCAGATGTTCCCGCTGGTCATGCTGGTGGCGCCGATCTTCAAGATCCTGACGCCGCTCGGTCTCACCAACAGCCTGACGGGGCTGATCGTTGTCTACACCGCCTTCAACGTGCCCTTCGCGACTTTTCTCATGCAGTCCTTTTTCGACGGTATCCCGAAGGATCTCGAAGAAGCCGCAATGATTGACGGCGCGACCAAGTTCACTGCGTTTCGCGAAATCATCTTGCCGCTGACGCTGCCCGGCATTGCCGCAACGCTTGGCTTCGTTTTTACCGCCGCGTGGAGTGAACTGCTGTTCGCGCTGATGCTGATCAACGGCAACAATGCCGCGACCTTCCCGGTCGGATTGTTGACCTTCGTTTCCAAGTTCTCGGTGGACTTCGGGCAGATGATGGCGGCGGGCGTGCTCGCGCTCATCCCGGCCGCTCTCTTCTTCCTGCTCATCCAGCGCTACCTCGTCCAGGGCCTGACGGCCGGCGCGGTCAAGGGGTAATCACATGGCTTCGATCGATATTCAGAACGTCAAGAAGGCCTATGGCCATGTACAGGTGCTGCACGACATCGATTTGCAGATCAAGGATGGCGAGTTCGTCGTACTGGTCGGCCCGTCCGGCTGCGGCAAGTCCACGCTGCTTCGTATGATCGCGGGGCTGGAGGGCGTCACCGATGGTGAGATGCGCATTGATGGTAAGCGCGTCAACGAACTTCACCCCAAAGATCGCGACATTGCCATGGTGTTCCAGTCCTATGCGCTCTATCCGCATATGAATGTCGCCGGCAATATGAGCTACAGCCTGAAGCTCAGAAAAATCGCCAAGGAGAAGATTGCCGCTGCTGTTGCAAGTGCTGCGTCCAAGCTCGGGCTTGATCCTCTACTGGATCGCCGCCCGCGTGCGCTTTCGGGCGGGCAGCGCCAGCGCGTCGCCATGGGGCGCGCCATCGTGCGCCAGCCGAAGGCGTTCCTGTTCGATGAGCCGTTGTCGAACCTCGATGCCCGCCTGCGCGAACAGATGCGTGCTGAAATCAAGAAAATGCATGGCGACCTCAAGGCCACCTCGATCTACGTCACCCACGACCAGATCGAGGCGATGACTTTGGCGGACCGGATCGTTGCCATGCATGGCGGGGTGGTCCAGCAGGTGGGGGCTCCGCTGGAGCTGTACGACCGTCCCGCCAACATTTTTGTCGCGGGCTTCATCGGCTCACCGGGCATGAACTTTCTCGAGGCAACCTATTCCAGCGGCAATGTGACGCTCAAAGACGGCACCGTGGTCACCCTCCCGGCGCCGCTGACCCTTAGCGATGGCGCCACGGTGACGGTCGGCATCCGCCCGGAACATGTGGTGATGGGCGGCGAGGGCACAGGCATGGCGGCGAGCGTCGATCTGGTGGAGCCAACCGGTTTCGGCATCATTCTGCACCTGTCGCTGCACGGGCTGGCCTTCAAGGTGTTCACACTGGATCGTAGCGCTCTTTCTGCGGGGCCAAAGGTTTATGTCGCCTTCCCGCCGCAGCATCTGCATATATTTGATGAACAGGGTGAGCGCGCCTAGAATTCTGGAGATCGCAGCCGCCGGTGATCAGGCGGCTGCGAAGGCTTCTCTTTCGAGTTCCATCAGAAAAGACAGGTCCTTGGCCACACCGGGCACACAGGCGACGACCGGGCCGCCATGGGCGAGAAGTGGTGCGAGCGGCGGGAGCGCCACCACGGCGCCGGCCTCGCGGGCGATCAATGAGCCGGCGAGCATGTCCCAGGCAGACAAGTGCCGTTCGTAATAAAGGTCGGCCACACCTTCAGCGACACGGATGAGGCCGATCGCGGCCGCGCCCATGCGGCGGTAGTCCATGCCGGTTTCGTAGATTTGTCGGGAGATGGACAAATAGTCCTCGAAATCGGTTCTGCGGGAGTGGCCGAGAATGGCGATGCCGCGTGACGGATCGGTCGTCTTTGCTGCCGTGATCGGTTTGCCTTCGCGCATGGCGCCCTCGCCGCGGATAGCACTGAAAACGGCTTTCTGGGTGGCATCATAGATGACGCCGACGAGGATTTCGTCACCGGCGACGAAGGCGATCGAGACGCCCCAGTGGCGAAAACCGCGGATGAAATTCGTGGTTCCGTCGATTGGATCGACCACCCATGTGCCTCTGGACGAACTGGTCCGGCTTGCTCCGCCTTCTTCGCCGAGAAAGGCGTCATCGGGAAACCGGTCAAGAAGAGTTTTCCGGATCATCTGCTCGGCGTGTTTGTCTGCTACAGTAACAAAATCCTGGAGGCCTTTGTTCTCCACGGCAAGCGTTTCCGGCTGGACGTCGCCGCGGAATTTCGCGGTGTCGGTACCGACTTGACGGGCAATGTCTATTGCGGCCTCGGCGCGTTCGCGCAGCGAGGCAAGATCGAAGGGGGATGGCATCAGGCACTTCTTCTCTTGATCAATGTGACCGGCGTGAACTCCACGCGGGCAACGGCATCGGGGTCGAGGATACGGCTGGACAGGAGGTCGATCACCTGTTCCGCCTGGATATCGCAGGGCTGCAGGAAGGTGGTCAGGTCATAGGCGCCCCAGCTGGCCTGGGGGATGTCGTCATGGCCGATGACCTTGATCGAACCATCGTTTCGGCCGGCGTCGCCCAGACCATCCAGGACACCGCAGGCCATGTAGTCGTTGACGGCGAAGATGCCGTTGACGGCGTTATCGAGCAGAACGGGCACGATATCACGGCCGTTGCGGTAGTCGTTCTGGGCAACGGAGACATGGGATACTTCCACGCCAATCGATTTTGCGCGTGCCAGAAAAGCTTCGGCGCGGCGGCGTGAGGAATAGGAGATGGTGGTGCCGGCGATGACTGCAAGCCGGGTTGCGCCCGCCTGCAAGAGGTGGTCGACGGCGAGATGGCCGGCATTGTGGTCATCCGAGAGGACGCGATCGACGAGCGGATAATCTTCGCCCTTGTTGATCAGCACGATCGGAACGCCTTCCGCCGCACATTCCTCGCAGATATGCGAGGGAGGCGCATCCGAGGTGACGATCACACCCGATACCGCGTAATGCAGCAACTGGCCGATGACGGTGGCGCTGTCGGCTTCCTTTGAGGTGGGGAGCAGGATCGGCCGGTAGTTGCGGGCGATCAGTGCACGAGCGAGATGCTCGACCTGCTGCGTTCTAAAAGGGTTGTCGAGGCCGGCGGCGACAAGGCCGACGAAATCGGAGCGCTTGTTGGTGAGGCTGCGGGCGAGATAATTCACCCGGTAGCCGAGGTCCTTGGCGGCCTGATAGACCTTTTCGCGGGTCTTTTCCGAAACGCTGGCATCCGGCGTGAAGGCGCGGGAGACGGCGGCGCGGGAAACGCCGGCGGCGCGTGCAACATCATGCGAGGTGACGCGTTTTGCAGGGCGATCGCTGCCGTG
This sequence comes from Pseudomonadota bacterium, assembly GCA_023451735.1. Lineage (GTDB taxonomy): Bacteria > Pseudomonadota > Alphaproteobacteria > Rhizobiales > Rhizobiaceae > Neorhizobium. The sequence goes on from JAEXYH010000013.1 coordinate 4,757, forward strand.
ATTTTCGTGCGGGCGCATCAGGTCCGGCAGGTTGGTGCAGATGCCCAGTACCGGCATAGACATGATGTCGGTAAGGACTTCCGGCCGTTCCTCGTGCCACAGGACGATTTCGCGACCATCGGCAAAAGCCCGTTCGACCAGTTCATCTGTGACGAATTCCTGCGGAGTGTCGCTCGCCTTTTCCCAGCACAGATGCAGGATATCAGCGGATGCCTCGTCGCCCATGGCATGGGGATCGGCGCCGACGCGGATCAGGACGGCGAGCGGATAATCGCAGCCGAGTTCGCGCAGTTGCCGTATCTGTGCCGGATCGAAGGAGCCGAAACAGGCGAAGCGCTGCTCCATGTCCTTCAGGTGTTGCCAGCAAAGCGGGCCGGTGCCGGCGCGCTTCAGCTCGATATAGAGACCGCAATCCGTTTCGCGGGCGAGGGTTGCCACTTCCTCGAAACTCGGCACATCCGGCACCGCGGCCCGCAGGTCGGCAAAGGAGAGCTGCGAGATATGGAGATCCTTGCCGAAGACCCGCTCGAGATGGTCGTCATGGGAGATCACCACGATGCCGTCGGCGGTAAGTTGCGTGTCGATCTCCCACATTTCGGCACCGAGTTCGGCGGCGCGGCGGAAGGCGGCGAGCGTGTTTTCCGTCTCGTGGCCGCTGGCGCCGCGATGGCCGACGCAAAAGGGCAGGCGTCCCCGATTTTCAGGCCAGCCGAAGCGCGAGAAGAAGGCCGAGAAATCCCGTGCGGGTGTAGAGGTGGATGCAGACGTCATGACCGTGTCCCCCGTCAAAGTCTCTGACCATCGTCAGTGAAGACGAAAACCGATTTGCTGTCGATATGCCAGCGCACCGTATCGCCTAGCGCCCAGTTTCTTCCCGCAGGCTGGATCGATCGCAGTACCGAGCCATCGGCGAGTGCGACGTCATAGAGATTTTCGCGGCCCTGGGTTTCGGCGAAGGCGATTTTGCCTTCCACCGCTATGTCGCCTTCAGGGCCAAAGTGTTCCGGCCGCACGCCAAGCTTCAACTGCGTACCGTCGGCAATGCCTTCGTGAGCACCGAGCGGAACACGCAGTTTGATCTGCGCAATGGAGAAGGCATTTTCCATGGCAATGCCGTTCAGGAAGGAAATCGGCGGATTGCCAAGAAAACCGGCGACAAAGGACGTACGCGGATTGCTGTACATGTCGGCGGGGGTGTCGATCTGGACAATTTCGCCCTTCTTCATGATGGCGATGCGATCGCACATCGACATGGCTTCGACCTGGTCGTGAGTTACCAGGACGGCCGTGATTCCGGTTTCCAGCTGGATGCGGCGGATTTCCGAGCGCATTTCCAGCCGCAGCTTGGCATCGAGATTGGCCAGCGGTTCGTCGAGCAGCAGTACGTCCGGCTTGCGTACCAGGGCGCGGGCAAGCGCCACACGCTGCTGCTGGCCGCCCGATAACTGGCCGGGGCGACGCTCCAGCAGTTCGGAAATATGGGTGAGTGCTGCGATGGCGCGCACTTCGCGGTCGATATCGTCCTTGTTGTCCTTCCTGACGGTCAGGGGAAATGCGATGTTTTCGAAGACGTTCATGTGCGGGTAGAGCGCGTAGTTCTGGAAGACGACGCCGACATTGCGCTTCTGGCTCGGCAGGCCGCTGACGTCGCGGTCGCCGAACATCAACTGGCCCTTGTCCATGCGGTGGATGCCGCTGATGGTGAACAGCGTCGTCGACTTGCCGCAGCCGGAAGGGCCGAGCAGCGCCAGCATTTCGCCATCGCGGATGGTCAGGTTCATGTCGTCGATGACGGGCGTGCCATCGAATGTCTTGGTGAAATTGTTGATGGAGATCTGCATCAGCCTTTGGTGCCCCCGCCGAAAATGTTCATGAGACGGTTCTGGAACAGCACGAAAAGTGCGAGCACCGGCAGCGTGTAGAACAGCCCGACCGACTTGAAGATGTTGAAATTATAGGTGCTGGAATTGGGGTCAGACACCGTGTTGAGATACATGGACAGGACTTCGAAATCGCTGGATGGCGCGAGGATGCGCGGCAGCATGTATTCGCTCCAGCCATCGATAAAGGCGAAGAGTGCGAGCGACAGAAGGCCCGGTTTGACCTGCGGCAGGATGATGCGCCGCCAGACGGTGAAACGGCTTGCGCCATCCTGCACGCCGGCCATCTCGATTTCCCAGGGAACGGCGTCGTAGAAACCCTTCATGATCCAGATGCCGAAGGGCAGCATCAGGCTGGCCTTGACCAGAATGACGCCGGTCAGGGAATTGTAGAGACCGGCGAATTGCAGAACGAGGAAAACGCCGATGATCAGCGTGACCGACGGAAAGGCATGCATGACCATAATACCGGAGAGGACGAAACGCCGGAACGGCAGGGCAAGGCGCGATAGGGCATAACCGGCGGTGGCCGAGACGGAGACGACGATGACCATCAGGCTTGCGGAGAAGATGACTGTCGTCAGCGTCGGCTTCCAAATGTCGCCGGTAATGGTGGGGTCGATGAGGAAACGCCAGTGTTCGAGCGTGAACTCGTTGGGCAGAAGCGAGCCGGGCGCGGTGTTGCTGAACGTGTCGACCAGCAGGAACAGGTACATGATGAAGAGCGGCAGGCTGAGCACGGTCAACAGCAGGATGATCGGCCAGGCGGCGAAATTGCGGGTCATGATCGTCCTCCCTTAAAATTCGATCTTCGGCTTCGACATCATCTCGTCGAAGCGGAAAAGGCGGAGGTAGAGGATGGAGAGGACCAGACCGACGGCGACGAGGATGAGCGCCATGGCGGCACCGAGGCCGTATTGCAGGTTGCCGGTGTAATTGTTGAGTGCGGTCTTGAAGGCTTCGAGCGCCCAGACCGTCGTGGTGCTGCCGGGGCCGCCATTGGTGGTGAGCCAGATCTGTTCGTAGGAAGAGAGAAGCGATAGCGTCTGATAGCTGGTGACGAACAGGATCGGCCAGCGCATGTGCGGCAGGATGATGTAGCGGATCTGCTGCCAGCGCGAGGCGCCGTCGACTTCGCTGGCCCAGAGCTGCTGAACCGGAATGGCCTTGAGCGCGCCGGAAAACAGGATCATGCCGAAGGATGCGCCGACAAAACCGTTGACGAGGATGACGACCGTCCAGGCGCTCGCGACCGATCCCTTCATGTAGTTGAAGGCGGGCAGGCCGAGATCCTGGGCGATGTTGAAGACGAAACCGTCTTCCCAGGTGAACCACTTCCACATGACGGCGTAAAGCACGACCGGGGTAATGCGCGGCAGCAGCCAGAGCACGCTGAAGAAACCGGCGCCCGCAGGCGGCAGATAGAAGGTGGTGATCGCCAGGAACAGACCGACCAGGACGTTGAAGGCCAGCGTCAGCACCACATAAAAGATCGTGTTGCCGACGATGCGCCAGGTGTCGGGGGCGACGACGAGGTTTTTGAAATTCTCCGTCGTCCAGGTCCAGCCGGTATAGCTTGCAGTCGCGATCCTTTCGATCGCGCCTTCTGGCGGGTTCTCGAGCATATGCGAAAGAGCTGCCTCGATCTCGCCGCGGCTGGCGTAACGCACGTTGAGAACCGATTGTTCGAAGGCGCTGGCTGCAATTTTCAGATCGCGCACGCGCGTCGGGCGGGAGGGCAGCGTTTTCAGTTCGCGCTCGAAGGCGGAAGAGCTGGTGAAGGAGCGATCCTTGAGCCGTTCGGCAATTTCCGCGATGAATTTTGCATCGACACCGGCTGCGCGGGCTTTTTCCAGTCCTGCCTGATCGATGACGTAGCTTGACTGGCCAAGCGCGTCGATCGTTTTCGCATCCAGTCCCTCATCGGTGAGTGACCGCAGAAGATTGCCGGTGACGACGTAAGAGCCGCCGGCAATGCCGGTCGCGGTGCTCATGTTGGTGAAGGCGAAGACGCTGGTCAGCACGACCGGCAGGAAGAAGAAGCCGAGAAGCAGAACCATGGCCGGCGTCATGAAGGCCAGGCCGAGGAGATTTGCCCTGTGAGGCGAAGAGGTGCGCATGGGAACCTGAAGGTATGCAGAGGAGCCGGGCGGCATTTGCGCCGCCCGGTGGAGGGAGCGGATCAGCGGATGACGATCTTGTCGCCGAGTGCGTTGCGCACTTCCGTCTCGACTGCCTTGACGGCATCGGCGACGGAGTTGGTCTTGGTCCAGGAGGCTTCAAGCCCCTTGTACATGGCCTTCCAGACGATGCCGAAATCGCTGTTGTTGGGGATGGCGTTTGCCTTTGGCAGCAGGCCTTCCGTGGCAGCGGTCGTCCAGCGGTCATTGGCATAGAAGGGGATCGACGCTTCGGCGGAGCCGATGGCGAGATGGCCCGACTTCACAGCGTGAAGTGCGTTGATGTAAGGCTCGGAGGCCGTGGTGATCAGCTCGGCTGCAAGCGTTGCATCCTCGTCCGTGCCGCCGGTCGACAGGAGATAGACGAGCGGGTGGGTGATCGTGTTGGCGCGGCCCTTTTCGTTGCCGGCCGGGGTCAGGCTGTACTGCATCTGGCCGAAGAAGTCCTTCAGGCCCCACTTGGCTTCCCATTCGGCCTTGTGCCAGGTGCCGCCGTGCCAGATACCGGCCTTGTCGCCGGCGACGGCCTGATGCCAGGTATCCCAGGTCGTGCCGAGATAGGTGGCGGGAACGACACCCTTTTCAACCGCATCGACGAAGAACTGATACATGCCGGTCAGTGCCTGACGGTCGAGCACCAGCTTGCCGGATTCCGCATCGACCATCTCGCCGCCGAAGCTCTGGTAGAACTGCCAGTAGTCGGTGCCGTTGTTCGGGCGCGGCATGAAGCCCTTGCCGGGTTCGACGACCTTGGCATCCTGCATCTTCTTGGCGTCGTCGAGCATGGAGTAGAGCTTGTATTCGCCGCTTTCGACCTTTGCCGGCAGCGCCTCGATATCGGCATCCGAATAACCGATCGCTTTCAGATGCGCCTTGGAGAAGAAGAAGGGACGTGCTTCGGCATCCTGTGGGATGCCCCAGATGCGGCCGTCATAGGACGAGACGTCGATCAGGTTCGGATAAAGCTGGTTGAGTGGCCAGGCGTCGAAATCCACATAGTCCTCGATCGGGCGCAGAAGGCCGGACTGCGACCACGGGCCGATGTCCTCATGGCCAGAGACGATAATGTTCGGCGCTTTGCCGGATTCTGCGGCCAGCGTCACTGCCTGCTTGAAGTCGTCCCAGCCGGTCCAGGCTTGGGATTCGATCTTGATGGTGAGGTCTTCACCACGGATTTTTGCCTGACGCGAAACGACGTCGGCCGCCATCTTGATGGCCTCAATGCGGTAATCATTGGTCGGGCCGGTGCCGCCGGCCCAGACGGAGATGGTGACGTCCTTGGCCATGGCAAACGTTGCTGTCGATGCCAGCAGCGCTGTCGCCAGAATGGCGGATTTGAAACGCGGAAGTACGGTCATGACTTATCCCCGATAAGCGATCTCGCTTCCTCCGGGTGCGGTCGCGTCAGCGTTATCCGGTCGGGAAAGCAAGGAGTTGATCCTGAACGAGGCGGACATTAGGAGCGCTCCACAACAGAGAGATGACAAATTGTACACGTGTACATTTTTTATTTTTGGCGCAGGTGATGGCCCGATCGCGGGTGTTGGGCCTGAAGCCGGAACACTAAAGATCGGGATTGTTGAAGGCCCGAAGACGTGGAGAACGCATCCTCGTATCCGCCCCGGCAAGCGGTCGCGCGGCCAGGTAAAATGCATCCTTGGCATTCTGTCCTCTTGCAAAGGCGGTCTGAAACTATTCCGTTTTTGTTGTGCCGGTTCGTATCGGGCTGAAGTAGTCTTCCGGCAAGCTTGAAGACCGGAACCATTCAATGACCATTGAACATCGTGCGCGCCTGCGTGATCTCGGCATTTCCATCGGCCATTATGAGACCGGCGCGCTCAATGCGATCACCGATGTCGTCGGAGTTTCAGTAGGTCATGTCACCTGCGTCGAAGGCGAACGGACGCGCACGGGTGCGACGGCGATCCTGCCGCATTCCGGCAATCTGTTTCAGGACAAGGTGCCGGCAGCGCTTGCCGTGTTCAACGGTTTCGGCAAGTTCGCCGGCTCGACGCAAATCGCGGAGCTTGGCGAGATCGAGACGCCGATCCTGCTCACCAATACGCTCGGCGTCGGCCGCGCGATCGAGGCGATCAATCGGCATGTGCTGGCGCAGGCCGGGAATGAACGCGTCGTGTCGCTTAATGCAGTTGTCGGCGAAACCAATGATTCCCGGCTGAACGATATTCGCGCCGCCCGTCCGGGCGTGGACGAGATGGCGGCGGCGCTTGCTGCTGCCAAGACAGGGCCGGTTGCGGAAGGTGCTGTCGGTGCCGGTACTGGTACGGTTGCTTTCGGCCTCAAGGGCGGGATCGGCACCAGTTCGCGGGTCGTGAAGGTTGCTGGCGCCGATTATACAATCGGCGTGCTGGTTCAGTCCAATTACGGCGGCAAGCTGATGGTAGCCGGAAAACCTTATGAGGCGGAAGGGGCGCATGACAAGGATGGGTCGATCGTGATGATCGTTGCGACCGATGCGCCGCTCTGCTCGCGCAATCTGAAGCGTCTTGCAGAGCGTTGCTTCGGTGGCTTGGCGCGTACCGGTGCGGCACTCAGCAACGGCTCGGGCGATTATGCGCTGGCGTTTTCGACTGCCGAGGAGGTGCGCCGGACGCCCGAGCGCCGCAAGGCGGTCGCTACTTACCCCGTTCTTTCCAACGATGTCGTCTCGCCGCTCTTCGAAGCCGTGATCGAGGCTGCCGAGGAGGCGATCCTCAATTCGATGACGATGGCGGTGACGACCCATGGCTACAATGCCGGGACGGACAAGCCTTCTACCATTCACGCCATTTCCCTTGACGCTCTGAAGCGCCGCTAAGCTATCCCCAAGACTGGAGTTACCATGCCTGCCGCAACGCCCCGCATCGTGTACCTGAACGGCGCCTTCCTGCCTGAAAACGAAGCCCATGTTTCGATCTTCGACCGCGGGTTTCTGTTCGGTGACGGCATCTACGAAGTCACCGCAGTTCTTGAAGGCAAGCTGATCGACAGCCCGCTGCATATGACGCGCCTGGAGCGCAGCGTGCGCGAGATCGGTGGCCATCTGCCGATCTCGACCGACGAGATCGTCGCGATCGAAAAGCGTCTGGTCGAAGAGAACAAGCTGACCGAAGGGGTGATCTACCTGCAATACACCCGCGGTGCCGAAGACCGGAATTTCCTCTATTCGGAAGATCTCGAGCCGACGCTTCTACTTTTCACCCAGGCAAAGACGCTGGAACATGTGGCCGCGGTCGAGAAGGGTCTGAAGGTCAAGGTCGTGCCGGACCAGCGTTGGGAGCGCCGCGACATCAAGACCGTCTGCCTGCTGCCGCAGGTTCTCGCCAAGCGTATCGCCAAGGCTGAAGGCTGCGATGAGGCGTGGATGGTGGAAGACGGTTTTGTCACGGAAGGTGCGTCGTCGACGGCCTATATCATCACCAATGACGACAAGATTGTTACGCGCGGGAACGGCAATGCCATTCTGCCGGGTTGCACGCGATTGGCGGTGCTCGAACTTGCCCGCGAGCAGGGATTGACTGTCGAGGAGCGCCTGTTCACCGTCGAGGAAGCCATGGCTGCGCGCGAGGCCTGCCTCACCAGCGCCTCCAACTTCATCGTGCCGATCACCTCGATCGACGGCAGGCCGGTCGGTGACGGCAAGCCGGGTGCGATGTTCAAGCGCCTTCGCGAGCTCTACATGGAGAATGCCCGCCGCACGGCGGTCTGAGCATCTCTTTTAACGCAATTCCGGACGCACAACCGGTTCCCACTTTTGCTGGAATTGCTGACAACACTAGCCGGCGGCCAATGTCTCCCAGATGCGCTTGACGATGGGTCGCCGGTTTTCCTTCGAGCGATAAAGCCGGATCTCGACTTCGATATCCCAGTCCGGATCGGCGGCGCGAAGCAGCCGGCCGTCGGCCAGTTCGGCGGCGACAAGGCTTTCGGGAATCCAGGCGAGGCCCCAACCGGCCATGACCATGGCTTTCAGGCCGACCGAATGGCTGCCGACATGGACGCGATTATCCGTAGGCAGCCGTGCCGCGAAAGCGCCATCCATCAACTGGCCGAAGAAAGATGTTTTCTGATAGCTGACATGGGAGAAGCCCGGCTCGACGCGGTGCAGCGGTGCGCCTCGCTTGTCTGAAGCGCTGACCGGGATGATCGTCTCCGCGCCCAGCGTGCGATGTTCGAACTGCGGATCGAGCAGCATAGGCACATGCAGGTTCTGGTAGGTCAACAAAAAATCGGAATCGCCATCGATCAGCGAATTGAGGTTTTCTTCCATGCTGCCGGAATCGGGCCGCATATGGGAAACGATCGGGCCGAGTTGTATGCTCAAGCCTGTCAGCCAGTCAGGAAAGAAGGTGAAAGACAGCGTGTGGAGCGCCGTCAAAGTCACGGTGCGGGCGTCGTTGCCTTCCTCGTGCTGCAGGTTGCGACGGGCCTGATAGAGATTTTGCAGGGTCTGCTCGGCGATCGGCACGAAACGTTTGCCGGCTTCGGTGAGGCGGGAGGGATAGGTGGCGCGGTCGATCAGGCTGGTGCCGACCCAGGCTTCCAGCTGCCGGATGCGGCGGCTGAAGGCGGATTGGGTGACGTTGCGCTCGTCGGCCGCCTTGGAAAAGTTCAGCGTCTGTGCCAGCGCGAGAAAATCTTCAAGCCATTTGACTTCCACCACGAACTCCAATGCAAACCGGCTGCGGTTTTCCATTGGTCCGAATGGCGGCAAAATGCAATCAGCAGATCAAGCTTTTGGAATGCGATTGCGTCAGTGCGCTGCCCTCAAGCGCGGCTATATTCGATCATTCTCGCGCGTGACAAAACCAGTTCGAGGCGGTTCTCGGACAGAACATGCAGGCAGACGCGCTTCGTCCACGGGCCGTCCTTCAGCGTGAACAGGAAGCGGCCGTTGCCGAGAGCCTTGAGCAGCATGCGGTGGCGGACGGGGCCGGCACCCATGACGAGGGTTTCGCCGTCGATGTCGAACGTGGCGCCTTCATTGGAGAGCCAGCGACCGGAGAGCGAGGCCGGGATGCCGGTATCGACAGCGGGCAGAAGATGGCGGGCGGGGTAACCGATCTGGCCAGTGATCGCCGTGCCGTCCATTTTCAGCCGCATCGGAGAGGTTGCGGAAAAGGATGAGACATAACCGTCTTCGTCTTCATAAACAGCGGTATCGGCGTCGAGCCAGTTTACCATGGAGCCTTTGACTTCGATCCAGAAAGGACCGGTTTCGGTAACGTAAAGGCCATCCTTTAAGGCAGAGGAGGGGACGGGCAGGGCGAGGCCGAACAGGGCGGCCATGGCTGCCTGCGCGATCTTGCTGCCGTTGGTGTCCTCGCGGTTGGAGACGATGACGACACCGGTCCGGTTTGCCTGATCGAGAAGGAAATAGGTCTTGTAACCGGGATGCGAGCCGCCATGGCCAGTGAATTCGTGACCATCCAGAACGGTGCGGCATATGCCGAGGCCGTAGCCGCTTTCGGACCCGTCATTCAGTGCGCGGGGGGCGGCGAGGCGGGCCAGCGTGCCTGAGAAGGGCGCGTTTCCGGAGAGCAGGAGGCGCAGCCAGTTGGCGAGGCTCGTGGCGCTGCCGGTCATGCTGCCGGAGGCAGAGATATGAAGACCGGCGGCGGATAGCTGCCATTTTTCGCCGTCGTGCCAGTAGCCGGGCACGAGACCGGCGACAGCGTCGTTCCAGACATCGGGCGCGTCGAGCGTGGCGCCAGCTTGCGCACCGCCCTTGCGGATGAAGTCGCGGAAGAACAGGCCCTTGCGTTCAAGGGCCGTCTCGATCAGGCGATAGCCGGTATTGGAATAGGAAACTTCGGTGCCGGCTTCGTAGTTCAGGCGCGTCTGGCGGGCGAGGAACTCCATCAGCGGGCCGGCCTTGGTTTCGGTATAGACCGAGAGACCGAGAAGGGAGAGGCATTCGCGTGTGTCGGGCAGGCCTCCGCTCATGTCCAGCGCGCGGGCGACCGTAACGCTCGCCATCGGCTCCTGAAGTTCGGGCAGATGCTGGCCGAGCTTGTCGTCGAGGGAGATTGCCTCCGGGTGGGAAAGCACCATGGCGCAGAAGGCGTGCTTGGTGACGGAGGCGTAACGCACGACCGTATCGGCACCGAACGGCGCCATGGTCGAGAGGCTTTCGACGCCGCCAACCTCGGCAAAACGGATGCCGTTGGCGTCGAAGCCGATCACTGCACCACCGGGCTGATCCGCACCCCATCCGTCGGTGAATTTCCTGACGGCTTGTTGCGCCTTATCCCAATTGGCCGTGATCGACATCTCGCTTCTCCACTTACTGCTCTAGAACCGGACCGGGTCCGCCAGAACCCTCTACAGCGCCGCAAGGGCGCCGTAGCACTTTCGTGACGCATCGTACTTTCCGAAAACCGTGCCGGTTCTCGGGTCGATGCGTAGGTCAGGCCGGTTCTTCGAGCTCTACGCTCAGGTTGCGCAATTCGCGCGTGTGAGCGTGATTGACATTGCCGAGCCTCAGGTCCTCGGCAGTGACCTGTTCAACCATGTGGCCATCGATCATCACACCGACTTCGGTGCACAGATGGGCGATGACGCTGAGATTGTGGCTGACCATCACATAGGTGAGGTTCCTCTCTGCGCGCAGATCAGCCAGAAGATTGAGGATTTCTGCCTGCACCGAGACGTCGAGCGCTGAGGTCGGTTCGTCCAGCAATAGTACTTCCGGCTCGGCGATCAGGGCACGGGCGATTGCGACGCGCTGGCGCTGGCCGCCGGACAGCTGGTGCGGATACCGGAAGCGCGCGGTCTGCGGCAGGGCAACGGCCGACAGCACCTTTGCTATTCGGTCGTCGATATTGTCCATGCCATGTACGAGCGGCAGTTCCGACAGGATGCGGTCAATCGTCTGGCGCGGGTGCAGCGAACCGTAGGGGTCCTGAAACACCATCTGCACCTTGCGGAAGAAGGCCGGTGGGCGAAAGAGTGGGGCGTCTTCACCAGAGAAGGCGATGCGGCCCGACCAGTCATTGTTGAGGCCGGCCATGGCGCGCAGTACGGTTGATTTGCCCGAACCGCTTTCGCCGACGATGCCAAAACTTGCGCCCTTGGCAACATTGAAGGACACGCCCTTGACGACTTCCTTGTCGCCGAAGCTGATGTGGAGGTTGTCGATCTCGATCGTCATTTCAGCCACTCCGGATCACGGGTCAGGACGGGAAGGCGCTCCTTGGGGTGCATCAGCGAAGGCATGCAGTTGAGCAGGCCGCGCGTATAGGGGTGCTGCGCGGAGAGTAGTTCCGACGCCTTCAGTTCTTCCATCACATGGCCGGCATACATGACGGCGACGCGGTCGCAGAAATGCGAGACCAGCGGCAGGTCGTGGCTGATGAGCAGAAGGCCCATGCCGCGTTCCGAGACCAGTTCCTCGATCAGGCGCAGGATTTCGGCCTGCACGGTGGCATCAAGCGCCGAGGTCGGTTCGTCGGCGATCAGCAGTTCCGGATCCGGCGCCAGCATCATGGCAATCATGACGCGCTGGCCCATGCCGCCCGAAACCTCGTGCGGATAGGAGGCGGCTACCTTTTTCGGATCGCGGATTTTTACCATTTCCAGCAGGTTGATCGCTGCTTCCAGCGCCGCGCGCTTGCTGCCGCCTTTATGGGTGCGCCAAGCTTCGGCAACCTGGCTCCCGACGGTCTTTACCGGGTTCAGCGAATATTTCGGGTCCTGCAGAATGAAGCCGGCCCGCTTGCCGCGGATCGTGCGCATCTGCTTTTCGGAAGCCGAGCGGATGTCGATGCCGTCGAATTCCAGCTTGTCCGCCTCGATGACGGTTTGGCTGGGGAGCAGCTTCATCAGCGCGCGTGCGGTAAGGCTCTTGCCTGAGCCGCTTTCGCCGACGATACCGAGCTTTTCGGTGCCGAGCTTCAGTGACACGCCCTTGACTGCCTGATGGAAGCCGGTGCGTGACTGGAAGCCGATCTTGAGGTTTTGAATATCGACCAGCATCCGTCAGTTCCCCTTCGGATCCAGTACATCGCGCAGCGCATCACCAAGGAAGTTGAAGGCGAGCGAGACGAAAAAGATGGCGATGCCGGGAATGGCGGCAACCCACCACTGTTCGAAGATGAAGCGCTTGGCGGTCGCGATCATCGCACCCCATTCCGGCGACGGCGGCTGTGCGCCCATGCCGAGGAAGCCGAGCGAGGCGGCAGTGATGATGATCGACGACATGTCGAGCGTAACGCGGACGATCAACGTCGGGACGCAGAGCGGCATGATGTGGCGGAAGATGATGCGCCACGACGAGCCGCCGGTCAGCCTGTAGGCGGCGATGAAATCGCTGCCGCGGACGGTCAGCGTTTCGGCACGTGCCATACGGGCGTAAGGCGGCCAGGCGGTGAGCGCGATGGCGAGCACGGCGCTTTCGACACCCGGCTTCAAAGCAGCGACGAAGGCGAGAGCCAGAACGAGGCGCGGGAAGGCGAGAAAGATATCGGTGATGCGCATCAGGATCGTATCGACGATGCCGCCGAAATATCCTGCGATACAGCCGATGGCGAGACCGACGGGGGCGACGAGCACGACCACGGCGATGACCATGCCGAGGGTTACGCGGCCACCGTAAAGCAGGCGCGAATAGATGTCGCGGCCCAGCTCATCGGTGCCGAACCAATGCAGCGCGCTTGGGGCTGCCAGACGGTTGGCGAGATCCTGTGCCGCCGGATCGTGGGTGGCGAGCAGCGGCGCGAAAATGGCGATGCCGATGAAGATCAGGATGATGGTCAGGCCGATCATGCCGAGCGGATTGCCGCGCAGATTGAGCCAGATGCGGTACCAGTTGCCCCAGGCGGCCTGGCGGCGCGAGGACGGGGTGTCGTCCAGCGCCCAGTTTCGGAAGGTGGCGATCATTATTGTACCCGTGGATCGAGGACGCGGTAGAGAATGTCCGCAATCAGGTTGAGGCCGACATAGATGATGCCGATCAGGAGCGTGGTGCCGACGACCGGGTTCATATCCGCGTTCATCAGCGATACGGTCAGATACTGGCCGATGCCCGGCCACGAGAAGACGGTCTCGGTAACGACGGCGCCTTCGAGAAGGCCGGCATAGGTCAGCGCCATGACGGTCACGAGCTGGACGGCAACCGTCGGGAAGGCATGGCCCCAGATGACCGTGGTCAGCGACAGGCCCTTGGCGCGGGCGGTGATGACGTATTCGCCCTTCAGCGCATCGATCATGAAGGCGCGCGTCATGCGGGCGATATAGGCCATCGAGAAATAGGCAAGGATGATGACCGGCTGGGCCATATGCGCAAGCGCGTCCCAAAAGGCGCCGAAATCGCCGGCGATCAGGGTGTCGATCGTCAGGATGCCGGTGACCGTGTCGATCATGCCGTCATAGATGATGTCCTGTCGGCCGGGGCCGGGGGCGATGTCTAGCCAGGAATAGAATATCAAAAGCGAGATCAGCGACAGCATGAAGACCGGCACGGAATGGCCGGCGAGGCAGACGACGCGGATCGCCTGATCGGTGAACGTGCCCTGACGGACGGCCGCCCAGACGCCGAGCGGAATGCCGATCAGCGCCGCGAGGATGAGGGCTGCAGTGGCAAGCTCGAAGGTTGCCGGGAAGAAACGAACGATATCGGTTGCGACCGGGTTCTTGGTCAGAACCGACATGCCGAAATCGCCATGGATGAGCTGGTTCAGGTAGTGGAGGAACTGCACCGGAATGGGCTGATCAAGGCCCATCTCAGTGCGGACGCGAAGGATGACATCCTCGGGCGCATTGTCGCCAACGGCGGCAATGACCGGATCGACCGGCATGACCCGGCCGATGAGGAATGTCAGGACAGTCAAACCGAACAGCGTCAGGAGGACGCTGCTCAGTGTTGCTGCAAGGCTCTTGAAACGTCTGTTCACGCCTTGGAAGTCCCGAGATAGGAGTTGCCTTCAGACAGAACGCCGAGCTGGAAGCCGTCGACGCCCTTGCGGCAAGCGGCGGTCTTGGTGTTCTGGAACATCACCGCGAACGGGCTGTTGTGCATGAATTCGCGCTGCAGTGCTTCGTAGAGTTCCAGACGCTTTGCCGGGTCCTTCTCGTCACGAGCGGCTTCTGCCTTGGCAGCCAGTTCATCGTTCTTGAAGTTCGAGCGCCATGCGAAAGGCTTCTTCTTGGCGTCGTCCGAATTGTCCTTGTTGATGCAGAACACTTCAGCATTGGAGTTCGGATCGAAATAGTCCGTGCCCCAGGCCGACAGCGCCATCTCGTGCTGGCGGGCGCGCATTTTGGTGAGAACCTGACGGTTCTCAGCAGACTGCAGTTTTACGCGGATGCCGATTTCGCCAAGGTTTGCCTGGATCGCCTGGGCGATATCCGGGGAAGGCTGTGCCGAGTAGTGGTCGAGGGTGATGTCGAAACCATTGGCAAGGCCGGCCTCCGCCATCAGGGCTTTGGCCTTGGCTACATCCTTCTGGAATGGCGTATCCATGACCGTGCCGGGGAAACCGGCGGGTTCCATGCTCTGGTGGACCGCATGGGTCAGCGGGATGATGTTCTTCTGGATGCCTTCGTAATCGAGCGCCCACTTGACGGCTTCCCAGACCTGCGGCTTGGCAAGGTTCGGGTTCGACTGGTTCATCGAGATCAGCATCAGCGACGCGATCTGCTTGCGGACCAGAACGACGTTTTCGTCGGACTGCAGGACCTTCAGTTGCTCGGAGGTCAGGTCGCGGGCGATATCGACGTCACCCTTTTGCAGCATCAGCATCTGCGAGGACGGATCGACGACGTGGCGGACGATGACGCGCTTCAGGTTACCCTTGTAGGGGCCGTGTTCGTTAAGCGTCATTGCGACGCTTTCGGAAGCCTTCCAGGCCTGCAGCTTGAACGAACCGGAGCCGGCGCTGTTCTTCTGCAGCCAGGCATTGCCGAGGTCGCCGTTCACTTCGTTTTCGAGGACGGTCTTCTTTTCGACGATGGCGCCGATGTTTGCCGACAGGCAGAACAGCAGGAAGGAGATTGCCGTCGGCTTTTCGGTGGTGATCGTGACGGTCTTCTCATCCTTGGCGACGATGAGCGTCTCGACGTTTTCAGCCGTGAAGCCGAATTGGTTGATGATGAAGGCCGGGCTCTTGTTCATCTTGATGGCGCGCTGCAGGGAGAACGCGACGTCCTCAGCGGTGACGGCAGCGCCGGAGGCGAACTTGGAATTGCCGAGCTTGAAGGTAAAGACCTTGCTTTCGGCATCGGCTTCCCAGGAAGCGGCGATGACCGGGGTCACTTCGTTGGGATTGTCGCTGTTGGCGCGAACCAGCTTCTCGTACATGTTGCTGATCATTTCGCCGCCGACGGCCTCAAAACCCTCATGCGGGTCAAGGCTGGTCATGTTGTCGAGCTGCTGGGCGACGACCAGAATGTCCTTCGGCGTGGCAGCGAAGGCTGTTTCGGCCAGATTGATATAGGAAAGGAAGGGCAGGGCTGCGCCGCCGATCAGAAAATTACGTCTGGATACCATTGCTATATTCCCCTTGAATGGCCGGGCCGGCGGGCAAGCCGCAGTCCGGCAAGATTTTGCCGCAATTCGTCGCGCGTCTTAACAGTGCGTTTAAAGGCGGACCAATTCCATTTTTCGAATAGGTTATGCGTGGTTTGCATTTGCGACCGCGGCGCCACCTACTTACGGATAGCCAAAACTCCTAGTGTTCCGGCAGGACAAATTTGAAAATGTTGAACAATCCTCTCCCGATTTTCGATGGTCATAACGATGTGCTGTTGCGCCTGCGGCGTGGTGGCGGCGACGATCCGGTAAAGCGTTTTCTCGAAGGTGAGGATACGGGGCATATTGACCTGCCCCGCGCCAGAGCCGGCGGCCTGGCGGGTGGTCTATGCGCCATTTACGTTCCTTCGCCAAGCATGACGAAGGACGCGAATGGGGATTATCCCACGCCGGCGCAGCCCGACGCACTCAACGAAACACTGGCGATGGCGCGGCTTCTATTCGACATCGAGGCGCGCTCCGATGGCGGCGTGACTGTGTGCCGCACGGCGGACGACATCCGCCGGTCGATCGACACTGGGAGCTTCGCAGCGGTTCTTCATATCGAGGGAGCCGAGGCCGTTGCGGCTGATCTCGACGCGCTCCACGTGCTGTATCAGGCAGGCCTGCGTACGCTCGGTCCGGTTTGGAGCCGGCCGAATATTTTTGCCTATGGCGTTCCTTTCCGATATCCGTCCTCGCCGGATATCGGTCCGGGCCTGACGGATGCCGGCCGCAACCTGATCCGGGCCTGCAACGAGCTTAAGATCATGGTCGACCTGTCGCATATGAACGAGGCCGGTTTCTGGGAGATCGCCAAGCTTTCGAAGGCGCCGCTGGTTGCGTCGCATTCCAACGTGCATGCGCTGTGCCAGCACAGCCGCAACCTCACTGACCGCCAGCTGGACGCAATCCGCGATACGGGCGGGCTTGCCGGCATCAACTTCGGTGTGCTGTTCCTGCGTGATGACGGGGTGAAGGACCCGAATACGAGTATTGATCTGCTGGTGCGCCATGTCGCCTATATCGCCGAGCGGATCGGGGTCGAGCATGTAGCGCTCGGCTCGGATTTCGATGGCACGACCATTCCGGCGGAGATGAAGGATGCGGCCGGGCTGCCACTGCTGGTCGAAGCATTGCGCAAGCACGGCTTCAACGATGCCGAACTGAAGAAGATCGGCCATGAAAACTGGGTTTCGGTTCTGGAACGCAGCTGGGCTGCTTGAGGGCAAAGCCATCCGGCGCGTTGGCCCGAGAGCAATGTGCCGCTACAAGCTGAACGCGCCGCTTGATCACAAGGACATGCGGCGCGTCTGTTTAGCGGTCAGGCAGCCTTTGCCCGGATCGCCAGAGCGGCTTCGGCATAGGCCATCATGAAGGGGCCGACACCCTTGGCGTCGTCGTCGACGACTTCTTCGACCAGATAATAGGCCGGTGAGCCATCGCGATAGCGGCCATTGAAGGGGCCAAGGCCGGCCACTTGGCAAATGCCGACAAGGCGGGTTTCACCGTTCTCTTCGACAAGACGCTTGCCGACCAGGGCTTCGGCCGCCTTCTGGCCGGATGCGCGGATTTTCAATGCCTCTTCCGATGACACCAGATCCAGGCGTTCGGCTCGCAGCAAGGCATAAGCGAACATGGCCGATGCAGAGGTCTCGTCGTAATTGCCGACAAGGTCCGGGGCATCCAGTACCTGCGGCCAGAGGCCGGATGACTGCTGCCTTTCGGCAAGCGCAAGAAGAATGGTTCGCGTCTGGCGTCTCAGCGCGGCCGAGGCCTGATCCGCGGGAAGAACAGCGAGGATATCGACCAGCGCCATTGCCAGCCATCCCATGGCGCGGGACCAGACGGCCGGGGATTTGCCGGTGACCTGATCCGCCCATTTTTCCGCGCGGCTATCGTCATAACCGTGAACATAAAGCCCGTTGCCGATCTGGGTCAGCGCGAGTGCCGTTGCCAGTTGCTGCAAGGCGTCGGAAGCCCGCGGGGCTTCGCCTGTTGCGAGCGAATAGTCGACCTGGAAGGGCAGGCCCATATAGAGGCCGTCCAGCCAGACCTGGGACGGGTAACGCTTTTTGTGCCAGTAGTTGCCAGCCGGAATGCGCGGGTGGGCGTCCAGCTGCCCGATCAGACGGCGTGCAGCCGCCATGTATCGCGGATCGCCGGTTTGCCGGTTCAGGAAGATCAGCGCGCGTCCGGGCAGAATGTTGTCGATGTTGAACTCTTCCGGGATATAGCCCGCAAGGGTTCCGTCCGGGCCGACCTGGGGCTCGATCAGCCGAAGGAGGTGATCGAGCCAGCGTTGCTCGCCTGTGGCCTGATAGAGCAGTTCCAGCCCGCGATAGATGCAGCCATCCTCATAGCACCAGGAGCCGTTCTTATACGCCTGGTAGCGGGTGCAGTATTGGTCAAAATAGTCGGTCGGTTTCATTGGGGTGCCAGTCGGTTTGGGAGGGATATGGGGTCGGGAGAGAGGAGGCTCGCATCGTCGCAATCGACCTGCGCATGTTCGCAGAGGATTTTTTCGTGACGCATCGCGCGCACGCCATCGGCCATGATGGGAGGTGCTGCTACTGCAGCCGGGTCGGTGGAGTGGATACGCAGACCGCGGATGCGGATATTGCGGACCGGCATTTCCGGCAGGCCGAGGAAGACACCAGCTGCGAGCGCAAGGCCATAGACATCCACGTCCTCGACAAAGATGCCGTCGATATAAGGCGTGCCTTCGGCGACCGGTGCCGGTTCACGCGACTGGACCCAGTCATCATGGCCGTCTGCGTCGCAAAAATAATGGACATTGGCTGAAAGCGTTACCAGCACGCCGTCCATCTTCACCCGGCGCATGGAGATATTGCTAATGCCGCCGCCGCGGCCACGGCGGGTCTTTATCCGCAGGCCGCGATCGGTGCCGACCATGTCGCAATCCTCGACGGTGACGTCATGAACACCGCCGGACATTTCCGAACCGATGACAACGCCGCCATGACCGCGCTCCATCAGGCAATGGCGGATGTTGACGCCGCGGGTCTCGCTCAAATGGTCTGCCTCGCCCTTGTTACCGCGCTTACCGGCCTTGATGGCGATGCAATCGTCTCCGACGGAAAAACGGACGCCTTCGACCGTCACATTCCTGCAGCCTTCGGGATCGAAGCCATCGGTGTTAGGGCTGTCATGGGGCGCCTGGATATGAAGTGCAACCGCTGCCAGTCCGTCGCAGCCCTGCGGGTGGACGGTCCATGACGGGGCGTTGCGAATGGTGAACCCGAGAAGGACCGTCTGCTTGCAGTCGATCAGGTGCAGGCCACGCGGGCGGCGGGCACCATCGCGGGTTTCCTTCGGCCATGTCCACCAGTCGCCGGCACTGCCGGAACCGTCGAGAATGCCCCTGCCTTCGATGGTCAGTCGTTCTGCGCCGATGGCGTGGACCGGTGCTGCAAAGCAGGCATCGGGAAGCCCTTCCCAGCTGCCAAGCATGCGGCCATCTTCACCGTGCGCAGGCAGGATCGGCCAGCCGTCGCGGACGCTCGGCGCGCGAAGTGTCGCGCCTTCAGCGAGATGCAGCGTCATGTCGCTGCGCAGCCCAAGTGGAAAGGCAGTCCAGATGCCGGGACCGATATAGAGTGTTCCGCCGGAAGGTGTATCTGCCAGGGCCTTGGCGAGGGCATCGGCATTCGCGTGGGCTGCGCCGATGTCGGATGGATCCGCATTCTGAATAAGGCCGTAGTCGGTTGCCCGGACAAGTCCGGCGCAGCTACGGGTTTTGAACAAAAGAGGTTCGAATCCTTCTGCCTCGAAGCGGTAATCCGTAGCCGGATAAAGGGCGTCCAGAAGGGTGACGACGCTGGTTGTCGTTCCCTGCTGTACCGGTTCGCTTTCCCCATTGCGCAACAAGCGCCAGGCTAACGGCTGCGGCAGGGCATGACGTGCGCCGGGCACAGCCAACCTTATGGCCGCGATCCGTGCGGAGATCGCAACTGAAATGGCTTTGTTCATCGTTTCTCTCTTGATTGATCCACCACCCAGCCCGACAACGGGCCGGGTGGTGAGCTTCGTCCGCGCTTAGTCGAACTTGGCCAGTGCGTCGTTCACGCCGTCGATGATCTGCTCTGCAGCTGCCTTGGCGTCGATCTGGTCGTAGGCATATTCTTCAAGCGTATCGATGATGATGCCGCGGATGACCGGGTTTTCGTCGAAGGGCGAAATAGTCGGACCATCGGCGGCCATGACGATGGCGTTGGCGGCTTGGACTTCCGGCTCGCCTGCATTCGTCAGCCGTGCCATCGCAGCCTTGGAGGCTGGGATGCCACGCGAAGTGCCGAGGATATCGATGCCTTCCGGTTCGTTCAGCAAGCAGTTGGTGATCTGTGCTGCCGCTTCCGGATTCTTCGAGTTCTTCGAGATGGAGAACACCATCGACGGCTTGCGGAAGACGCCTTCGGTCTTGCCATTGGCCATCGTCAGCATCGGTACCGGCTTCAGGACCTGACCTTCCTTCAGCGGATCGGCATATTTCGAATAGGTCGAATCCCACTCGTAGGAGCCTGCGATCTTGCCTTCAGACCAAGCCGGCTTTTCGAAGAGGTTGACGTTGCCATCGGCGGCTTCCTGCTTCTGCGAGCGGATCGCGCCGGTTTCCACCAGCTTGCCGAGGAAGCTGATACCGGCTTCCAGCTCTTCAGGCGTCCAGGCAACACGGTTGGTCTTCGGATCAACCATGCCCTTGCCGGTAGCCTGCGTCACGGCCAGCGTCATCAGAAGATGCGCCGTCTCCTTGACGGCGTTGAAGGTGTAATAATCCGGGCCGAGCTTTTCCTTGACCGTCTTGGTCATTTCAAAGAACTCATCCCAGGTAGTGGGCACTGCCACGCCGGCCTTTTCGAGTGTCGTTGTGTTGAAGAAGAAGACGCGGCCGCTCGTGGAGACCGACAGGCCCTGCAAAACGCCATTGGTGGAACCCGATTCCAGATCGGCTTCGGTCCAATTGGAAAGGTCGAGATCTTTCAGCGTGCGCAGGTCGGCGAACCCATTGCCGTTCTTGGAAAACAGGGGCAACCAGGGCCAGTTGACCTGGATGATGTCGGCTTCCGTCTTGCCTGCCATCTGGGTGGTCAGCTTTTCCAGGTAGCCGTCAAAGCCGGTGAATTCGCCCTTCACGGTGTGTCCGTACTTGGTGCCGCAGGCCGCAATGGCTTTTTGCGTTGCGACGTGACGGCTTTCTCCGCCCCACCACGACATGCGTAGTTCCGCAGCTCCGGCCGATGGCGCCATTGCGATGACCGACAGCGCAGTGCCGGCAAGAATAACGGATGATTTCAATAAGTTCTTCATCTGTGCCTCCTCAAATTGGCTGTATGTTGGTTATGCCGCAATGCTGCCTCCATGCAGCGAAACGTTGCGGCCGTCTGACTTGTCGAAAACGTGCAATGTCTTCGGGTCGGGGCGCAGGCGGATCACGTCGGATTGCCCCCGCGCCTCGAATTCTGCTGCGCCTACCACGCTGATCAGCCTGCGGCCTTCGCAGTCCGCGTGCATGTAGACCTCGTGCCCCATGAACTCGGCATTGACGAGCTTGGCCTGCAGCGCCGGTCCTTCCGATACCAGCGAGAACTGCTGCGGGCGGATGCCGAGCACGGCCTCACCGGGCTGGCTGGAAAGCCGGCCGGCAAGATCGGTGCCCAGCGCCAGACGCTGGCCACCGAGGATGAACTCGCCGCCTTCCATGGCGCCCTCAACGAGGTTCATTTCCGGCGTGCCGATGAAGCCGGCGACGAACAGATTGGCGGGCGCGTTGTAGAGTTCTTTCGGGGTTGCGACCTGCATGATGCGGCCAGCCTGCATGACGCAGATACGATCACCCATGGTCATGGCTTCCGTCTGGTCATGCGTGACGTAGACGACCGTTGGCGAGCTGCCTTCCGCCTTCAACTGACGATGCAGGTCTGTGATGCGGACGCGCATCGAGGCGCGCAGCTTGGCATCGAGGTTCGACAGCGGTTCGTCGAAGAGGAAGACGCCGGGATTCTTGATCAGTGCGCGGCCGAGAGCCACGCGCTGCGCCTGACCGCCCGACAGCTGTTTCGGCAGGCGATCGAGAAGCGGTTCGATTTCCAGAATTTCCGCGACCTTATCGACTGCTGCGGCGATTTCCGCCTTCGGACGACCCGCGATGCGAAGACCGAAGGATAGATTGCCGCGTACCTTCATATGCGGATAAAGCGCATAGTTCTGGAACACCATGGCGATCTGGCGCTTGCTCGGCGACAGATCATTGACGCGCTCTCCACCGATGATGACGTCGCCACCGGTGATGTCTTCAAGGCCAGCGATCATGCGCAACGTTGTCGACTTGGCGCAGCCCGACGGGCCGACCAGAACCATGAACTCTCCGTCCTTGATATCGAGATTGATGCCGTGAACGACCTTGTTGGTCTTGTTGTAGACTTTCTCGAGGTTTTTCAGTTGTACCTGTGCCATGTCAGCCCTTTCTGCCTCCCGCAGAGATTCCTTCGATGAAGTACCGTTGCGCCGCGAAGAACACGACAAGCGCCGGGGTGATGGTGAGTACCGACATCGCCAGGATGCGGTTCCATTCGAAGGCTTCGGTTGTATCGATTGAGAGTTTGAGCGCGAGGCTCACCGGATATTTGTCGACCGACGAGATGTAGATCAGCGGTCCGAGGAAGTCGTTCATCGTCCACATGAACTGGAACAGGCAGACCGAGACCAGAGCCGGGCCAAGCATGGGGACGACGATGAAGATCAGTGTCTGCAAGCTGTTTGCGCCATCGACGCGTGCGGCTTCCTCCATGTCCGTCGGCAGCGAGCGCAGGAACTGCACCAGCATGAAGACGAAGAAGGCATCACCGGCGAGTGCGGACGGTACCCAGAGCGGCAGGAAACTATCCAGCCAGCCGAGATCCCTGAAGAGGATGTATTGCGGGATACGGGTGACGACGTTCGGCAGAAGCAGGACGGCGATGACCGATCCGAACAGGATTTTCTTGAACGGAAACTCGAAGCGGGCAAAGGCGTAGGCCACCATCGTGCAGGAGATTGCCGTGCCGATGACCTTGGGCAGGATGATCAGGAACGAATTCCAGAAGAACCGGCCGAATGTGTAGGGCGTGGACGTCTGCCAGCCCTGGACATAACCTTCGAGTGTCGGGCTTTCAGGCAGGAAGCCGGCGCCGGCAAAGATCTCCGAATTGGTCTTGAAGCTCGCGCCGACCAGCCAGATCAGCGGATAGAGCATCAGGAAGCCGACGCCGAAGAGCAGTGAGTAACGGACGACCGCGGAAATGAGGTCCATGCGGGCGCGCTTTGCGGCGGCGGCTTCATCCGAGATGCGGGCCGCAGTTTTAGGCATAGAAATATCGGTCATGGCTCAGCTCCTCTTGTCGCCGGCGTAATAGACCCACTTCTTCGACGACCAGAAGGCGACGAGCGTGAGGACCATGATGATGGCGAAGAGCACCCAGGCAATCGCCGAGGCGTAGCCCATGTTGAACTTCTTGAAGGCCTCCTCGTAGATGTAAAGAGGCAGGAGATAGGTGGATTTCAGCGGGCCGCCCTGGGTGATGATGTAAGGGCCGTTGAACTCCTGGAATGCCTGGACCATCTGCATGACGAGATTGAAGAAGATGACCGGCGTCAGCAGCGGCAGTGTTACGAAGAAGAAGGTCGTGACCTTGCCGGCACCATCGATGGAGGCCGCTTCATAGAGCGACTTGTCGATCGACTGCAGGGCGGCAAGGAAGATGACCATGGCCGAACCGAACTGCCAGCAGCGCAGAAGCGTGATGGTGAAAAGTGCATTGGTCGGATCGCCGAACCAGTCCACAGGCGCAAAGCCGATAGCGGCAAGCGCCATGTTGACGAGGCCTTCGGCCGAGAACAGGTAGCGCCACAAAACGGCGATGGCGATCGATCCGCCGAGGATGGATGGGACGTAAAATGCCGTCCGGAAGAGATTAATAAATTTAAGCTTATAGTTGAGTATGGCCGCGATGAAGAGCGCGAAAGCAAGCTTCAGCGGCACGGTGGAAAATACGTAAATAAGCGTGACAGTCAGCGACTTGTCGAATGTGCGGTCGCGGGTGAATAGTCGCTCATAGTTAGACAGTCCGGTCCATTGCGGGCTGCTCATCAGGTCGTAGCTGGTGAAGCTTAGATAAAGAGACGTCAAAAAAGGGATGGCCGTAAATATAATGAGGCCGACCAAGTAGGGGGCGAGATAGGCGTACCCCAGGAAACGTTGCGCCCTCATGTGACGCCTCCAATGGGCAAATGACACCCGATCAAGAGAAATACATTTTTGTGCAAATCAAATTCCTCCTCCAGCCGATAAGTGCAAGGCTGTTATGCGTCAGTGGCTTAGCTGAAAGACTGAACATTCATCAATTCTGTTCCTCCTCCAGTATTTAGCGTGACATAATTTCATTTTCGGCTGAGAATGAATGAACAAACACGGGAAAAAAGATGGACGAAATTGAAGGTGGTATTCTCTCCAGCATCGCGCCCTCGGCGCTGGCGCTGAAACTCACGCGCGCGACCATCAAAATGGAGCATTCACGGACGTGGCGGATCGACAAGACAAACCCGGTCGAGGATTTCATCATCTGCCTGGAGGGCTGTGGCCACTATGTGATCGAAGGCGAACGCCGGGTCATGGAACCGGGGGATGCGATGCTGATCCGGAGGGGGCAGCGTTTTCGAGGTTGGAACCGCGGGACGACAATCTATAGGGGCATTGCCCAGCATTTTACCCTGGACATCTACGGCAAGCACGACCTGATCGCGCAGATGCAACTGCGACCTCATGTCCGTCTGAAAAAGTGGCCGTTACTGGAGCCGCTGGTGCGACAATATCGCCAGACGGCGCCGCCTTCGTCGCTGACGCTCAGCCAGCATCACCTCTTCATGTATCTGCTGATCGCCTATATCGAGGACGCTTTCATCGGCTGGCACGACAGTGCGACATATCAGACCGAGGGCGCCGATGCGCTGGATCTGGCGGTGATGAAAGCGGTGGCGATGATTTCCGCCAATCCTCTCGACCCCGACATCGCGGAACAGGCAGTGGAAGCCTCGCCGTTTAATGACGACTATTTTCTGCGCGAGTTCAAGAAGCGGGTCGGACACACGCCACGCAAATACCAGGAGCAGAAACGGATGGAACGCGCCATGCATCTGCTCGAGGCAGGGATGCCGGTTGCCAATGCGGCAACGGAGGTCGGTTATGGCGATCCCTATTATTTTTCCCGCATGTTCAAGCGTGTGACCGGGGTCAGTCCGCGCGCTCACGTCAACCGCGTGAAACGGAACCGCAATGGCGGACTGCTCCGCTTCGATGAGGCCGAGCAGATCAGACTGATGAGCCTCGATCCTGCGTGAAATGCGTCGCCGGTTACGCGGCGATATCGTCTGTCTTCAGCTCACGGGGATCTATGCCATGCGGCTTGCCATAGAGACCGATATTGGCGTCTCCCCAGAGTTTCAGCGCCAGAAGGATCGGCTCCATGCTTCGTCCGAGTGGCGAGAGACTGTATTCCACCTTCGGTGGCACCTGGGCGTAAACCTTGCGCTCGATGAGGCCATCGTATTCCAGCTCGCGCAGCTGGTTGGTCAGCATGCGCGGCGTGACGTTGGCTAAGTGCCTGCGAATCTCGCTGAAACGCAGGGTTCCCGAGAGAAGGTGGTACAGCACGACTGACTTCCACTTTCCATCTATGAGACCAATTGCCGCTTCCACCGAGCAGCCGGGAGAGCAATCGAAACGGGAGTGGCGGGCTTTGGCCATAACAGTATCCTTTTTGATACTATATGCAGATTTTGTGCATATTGCTCATAATCGAATATAGCTCATTTTAGCTTCATATCAATCGACGTTCATTCGTCCATGCAAGGAGCACATCATGAAAGCCATCGGTTACAGAGAAGCCGGCGCAATCGAGCGCAATGAGGCACTTCAGGATATCGAGCTTCCCCGTCCGGTGCCGTCCGGTCGCGATATCCTTGTTGAAGTCGAGGCCATTTCCGTCAACCCGGTCGATACGAAAATCCGCAAGGGGATCAATGCAGACGCCGGCCAGTCGAGAGTGCTTGGCTGGGATGCCGTCGGCAAGGTGGTCGAGACCGGATCCGGGGTGAAAGACTTCAAGGTTGGAGACGAGGTATTTTATGCCGGCTCGCTGATCCGCCCCGGTGCCAACAGCCAGTTTCATCTCGTGGATGAGCGTATCGTCGGAGAAAAGCCGAAGACGCTCTCGAATGCCGAGGCCGCAGCCCTGCCGCTGACGGCGATCACCGCTTGGGAAATGCTGTTTGATCGGCTGGACATCCGCAAGCCGGTACCCGGTGCGGCAAATGCGATCGTCATCATCGGCGGTGCCGGCGGGGTCGGCTCGATCGCCATCCAGCTCGTGCGGGCGCTGACCGATGTGGTGGTTATTGCCACCGCGTCGCGGCCGGAGACGCAGGAATGGGTCAAGCAACTCGGCGCCCATCATGTGATCGACCACTCGAAGCCGGTGGCGGCGCAGGTCGAAGCTCTCGGCATCGGCGCACCTGCTTTCGTGTTTTCCACGACCGAAACCCATCGCCACCTTAAGGAGGTCATCGAATTGATTGCGCCACAGGGCCGGTTCGGGCTGATCGACGATCCGGAAAGCCTCGATGTGCTCGGCTTCAAGCGTAAGGCCGTTTCCATTCACTGGGAGCTGATGTTCACCCGCTCGATCTTCGAGACCGCTGATATTGCCGAACAGGGCAAACTGCTCAACGAAGTTTCCCGTTTGGTCGGCGAGGGTAAAATCCGCACGACGGTGACCGAGACGCTTTCGCCCATTAATGCTGTCAACCTGAAGAAGGCGCATGCGGCGATCGAAAGCGGAAAGACCAGGGGCAAGGTCGTGCTCGAAGGTTTTTGAGGCCGGCTGACAAGATGGGTGCGTCGATTTACGACCGGCACGCCCATCGTTTCTCTTCTAATGTTGAGGCGTTCGGCAAGGATCTGATCGCCTTCGATCTTCCGGTCCTGTTTGCCTAAGCAATTTCGACCCACCAATCGGTTTTGTCTTTCCTGACGTTTGCTTTCAGAGGCCTCGGTGCCAGGTCCCATCCATCCCTGCGACATTTTGCGGCTTTTCGACGCGAGGATGCGGCAGTCTCGGTATTTGATGGTCTGCTCTGTGTTCCTACGTCGGCATATCTCGTGATTGAGATGCATTCCTGGCACCGGTTCAAATTCGACATCAACGTCAAAAAACTCTTATTGACGGCTGACATGTTAGTTGGTTATCTTTGAACTATCAGTGGAGGATGACTAATGACACGCTTCGGACTTTCCGTCGCTCTGACCACGCCGTTCGATCAGGATGGCGAGATACTTATCGACATGATGATTGCTCAAGCCAAACGCAGCCTGGATGCCGGCTGCGCAAGCTGTACGCTATTCGGCACGACGGGCGAGGGATCTTCCATTGGCACACAGGAACGCGAACGCGTACTGACGGCATTTATCGAGGCGGGTATCGCGCCGGAGCAGATCGTTGTCGGCGTTCTTGTGGATGCTGCGGCAGATGCGGCACTTCAATCATCACATGCGCTTTCCAAAGGTGTGCGCAACATCCTTCTGGCACCACCATCCTATTTCAAGAATGTCAGCGATGACGGGCTTTTCGGCTGGTATTCTCGGGTCTTCAAAGAACTCGGCAAACTGGCGCGCGACGTCATCGTCTACAATATCCCTTCCGTCACCATGGTCCCGCTCAGCGTTTCGCTTGTCGGCCGGCTGAGCCATGCTTTTCCGGGTGTCGTAACCGGTGTGAAGGATTCCTCCGGTGATTGGGCCTATACGCAGGAACTTCTGAAAGCGCATTCGGAGCTTATCATTCTGATCGGCGATGAGCGTCATCTTGCCGAAGGTGTACGCATGGGCGGGCAGGGTGCGATCTCCGGCATGGCCAATTTTGCTCCGCAAGAGATCGGTGCGATGGCCAATGAAGGTCGCGACGATGCGCGCGTCGTCGATTTCGTTGTCGAGCTTCTGAAATATCCGGTTACGCCGGCTGTGAAAGCCATGGTGGCCCGCCAGCTCGGCGACGAAAACTGGCTTGCGGTTCGTGCTCCGCTGCTTTCTATATCGAAGGACGGACAGAAGCAGCTCGGCCTAGTCTTTGACGGCCTGTTCCGGACAAAAGCGGCCTGAGGCCGCAACAGGCCAAGCCTAGGAACAGGACGATGATGGACCAGCGCCACGACCAGCAGACGGAAGAGCCGACACTCAGGGAGAAGGCTTATGAGAGCTTTACCCGGCATCTCTTGGCGCGCGATGTGCGCCCGGGTCAGTTCGTCTCTCAGCGTCATCTGGTGGAGCTGACCGGTCTCACGCTCGGTGCCATCCGCGAGCTCATTCCGCGGCTGGAAGCCGAAGGACTGATCAAGACCGTGCCGCAGCGCGGTCTGCAGATCGCCCATATCGACCTGAACCTGATCCGCGAAGCCTTCCAGCTTCGCGTGTTTCTCGAAAAGGAAGCTGTCGCGCTGTTTGCCCAGACGGCTTCCGACGAGGCCATCGAAATGCTCATTCGCCAGCATCGCGAGGTCGAGGAGGCTATTTCATCCGGAAACGAGACGCCCGAGCTGGACGCCCGGGCGCAGGCGGTCGACTGGGGCATGCATGATGCGTTCGTTGCTGCTCTCGACAATTCCATCATCTGGAACGTCTATCGGGTCAACTCGATCAAGATGCGCCTTATCAACCAGGAGCGCTTTCGCATCAACGGCCGTGTCGGTCCCGTCATGGGCGAGCATATGGCCGTGCTGAAGGCGATCCAAAGTCGCTCCGCAGACGGTGCCGTCGAGGCGCTCGTCAAGCATATCGGTCACGCAAGGGATCGTGCCTTGAGACTTTAAATACACGCAAAGCCGGGGTGAGGAGATTCCGGCTTAAACCAAGAGGAGGAATATATGACATCTTCATTGTGGAACCCGACCCGCCGGACTTTTCTGGCTGGTTCAGCGGCTCTCGGTGCTGCCGGCCTGATCGGCGCCAGAACGGCGTCTGCCGCGGTCGACTGGAAGCGCTTTGCCGGCACGACGCTGGAAGTGAACCTGGTCAAGAGCCCGCGCGGCGAAACCATCCTGAAATACATCAGCGAGTTCGAGGCCCTGACCGGTATCAAGGTGAATGCCGAGGCAACGCCCGAACAGCAGCAGCGCCAGAAGACGACGATCGAGCTTTCTTCCGGTCGCCCGAGCTTCGACGTCGTGCACCTGAGCTATCACGTGCAGAAGCGGCAGTTCGAAAAGGGCGGCTGGCTTGCCGATCTTTCCGATTACTTCAAGGATCCGTCGCTCACCGATCCGTCGCTGGTCGAAGGTGATTTCGCCGAGGCTGCGCTGAAATTCGCCAAGGACAGCGATGGCAAGCTGCGCACGCTGCCCTTCTCGGTGGATTACTGGATCGTCTACTGGAACAAGGAGCTCTTCGAAAAGAAGGGCCTGAAATATCCGACAACCTTCGATGAAATGGTGACCGCTGCCGAGGCTCTGACGGACAAGGAGGCTGGCACTTACGGTTTCGTTGCCCGCGGCCTGAAGAATGCCAATACGCCGGTCTGGACCTCGTTCATGCTGGGCTATGGTGCAACTCCGCTCGATGCCAGCGGCAAGCTTGCCACGACGTCCGAAGGTGCCGTCGAAGCGGCAAAGCTCTATCAGCGGCTGATGTCCAAATCCGCCCCGGTCGGCGTTTCCGGCTTCAACTGGGCTGAAGCGCAATCCGCATTCCTGCAGGGCAAGATCGGCATGTGGTTCGATGGCGTCGGTTTCGCACCGCCGATCGAAGATCCGCAGAAGTCGCGCGTCGTCGGCAAGGTCGGTTACGGCGTCATGCCGGCGGGTCCGAAGGCGCAGGCGGCTGCCACGACCGGCGACGGCATCGGCGTGACCGAGGCCAGCAAGAACAAGGAAGCCGCCTATCTGTTCTGCCAATGGGCTATCTCCCATGAAATGGGTGCGCGTCTGCTGCAGGCCGGTGCCGGCGTGCCCTTCCGCCAGTCGATCCTCGAGGACGCGAAGGTCCGCGAAGGCGTCAAGATGCCGGCAGCATGGGTGGATGCGGTCGTTGCCTCCGGCAAGATCTCGCAGCTTGCACTCCCGGTCATCATCCCGGTCACGGAATTCCGCGACATTTACGGGGTCGGCCTCACCAACATGATCGGCGGCGCCGATCCCGCGAAGGAACTGGAAACGGCAACCGCTCAGTTCGAGCCGGTGCTTGCCCGAAGCGAGGGATAATGGCTTCCGTGACCATAGAACCCACCGCGGCCAGGGATCTGGCCGCAAAGGGGGGCAAGCCGCAGAGGCTTGCTCCCAATTACTGGCCCTTCGTCATGCCCGCACTCGTCGTCATCGGCGCGGTCATCGTCTTCCCTTGGGTGTTTACCCTCTGGATGAGCGTCAATTCATGGACGCTCGGGCAGGAACAGACCTTTACCGGTCTCGACAATTACATCCGGCTTGCCGGCGACATGCGGTTCTGGGAATCCATGTGGCATACGCTGGTCTATACGGCGCTTTCGGTTATCGCACCGCTGATCCTCGGGACGCTGGCCGCGCTCATCTTCGACGGTGAATTCCCGTTGCGCGGTTTCCTGCGCGGGGTCTTCGTCATGCCGATGATGGCGACGCCGGTGGCGATCGCGCTTGTGTGGACGATGATGTTTCATCCGCAGCTTGGCGTGCTCAATTATCTTCTGTCGCTCATTGGTATCGGCGCGCAGGAATGGATCTACAACCAGTCGACCGTCATTCCGGCGCTGGTTCTGGTCGAGACCTGGCAATGGACGCCGCTGATCATGCTGATCGTGCTCGGTGGTCTCGCCGCCGTTCCGCGCGAGCCCTATGAGAGCGCCGAGATCGACGGTGCGAATGCCTGGCAGAAATTCCGTTACCTGACACTGCCGATGATCGCCCCCTTCCTGATGATCGGGGTCATCATCCGCTCGATCGATGCGGTCAAAAGCTTCGATATCATCTATGCGATGACCCAAGGCGGGCCGGGTACGGCGTCGGAGACGATCAATATCTACCTCTACAACACCGCCTTCTCCTATTACGACATCGGTTACGGCTCGGCCATGGCAGTTGTTTTCTTCTTCGTCATCATCGCGCTGTCCTTCGTTCTGATGATGGTTCGCGCGCGCACCAACTGGTCGGACATGGAGGATCGCTGATGACCCCCAAAATCACCCATAGAATGTGGAACCGCCTGGGCCTGTTCTTCGTGGCCCTCGTGATGATCTCGCCGGTCATCCTGTTCTTCGTCTGGATGATCTCGCTGTCGCTCAAGTACGAGATCGACAACGGTGCCTATCCTCCGATCCTGATCCCGGAAAACATCGCATGGTCGAACTATGCGAAAGTGTTCGAGGAGAACAATTTCCTTCTCTATTTCTGGAACTCGATCCTCGTGACCGGCGCTGCCACCATTCTCGCCCTCGTGATCGGTGTTCCCGCCGGATACGGGATTGCGCGGTTGAAGGCTGAAAAGGCGGCGATGGTGATCATGATCGCCCGCATGACGCCCGGCCTGTCTTTCCTGATCCCGCTCTTTCTGCTGTTCCAATGGATGAACCTGCTCGGCACGCTGTGGCCGCAGATCATCATCCATCTGGTCGTCACCGTGCCGATCGTCGTGTGGATCATGATCGGGTATTTCGAGACGACACCGAAGGAGCTCGAGGAGGCTGCAAGCATCGATGGTGCTACGTCCTGGCAGGTCTTTCGCCTCGTGGCGCTGCCGATCGCCAAGCCCGGCATCGTCGTCGCCTTCATCCTGGCGGTGATCTTCTCCTGGAACAATTTTGTCTTCGGCATCGTGCTCGCCAGCCGCGAAACGCGAACCCTGCCGGTGGCCGTCTATAACATGCTCTCCTTCGAGCAGGTCAGCTGGGGGCCGCTCGCCGCTGCCGCCCTGATCGTCACCCTGCCGGTTCTGGTGCTGACCATGTTCGCCCAGAAGCAGATCGTCGCGGGCCTTACCGCCGGCGCGGTCAAAGGTGGCTGAGAGCAACAGATAACGACCCGAAAATCGGGAGGATTTTCAAATGGCAACAGTCAATATCCAGAACATTCAGAAACGCTACGGAGCAGTCGAGATCATTCGCGACCTGAGCGTCGATATCGCCGACGGCGAGTTCGTCGTGCTGGTCGGCCCGTCCGGCTGCGGCAAGTCCACGCTTTTGCGCATGGTGGCGGGGCTTGAGGACGTCACCGGCGGCGCGATCCACATCGGGCCACGCGAGGTTTCGCATCTTCCGGCGCGTGACCGCGATATCGCCATGGTGTTCCAGAACTACGCGCTCTACCCGCATATGACCGTGGCGGAAAACATGGCTTTCGCGCTGAAGCTGAAGAAGGCCGATGTCAACGAGACGCGCAAGAAGGTGGAGAATGCCGCCGGCATTCTCGGTCTGGAAAAGCTGCTCGACCGTTATCCGCGTCAGCTTTCCGGCGGCCAGCGCCAGCGTGTCGCCATGGGCCGCGCCTTGGTGCGCGATCCGCAGGTGTTCCTGTTCGACGAGCCGCTCTCCAACCTCGATGCCAAGCTGCGCGTGCAGATGCGCGCCGAGATCAAGGCGCTGCATCAGCGGATCGGCACGACGATCATCTATGTCACCCACGACCAGATCGAGGCCATGACCATGGCCGACAAGATCGTCGTGCTGCAGGAAGGCAATATCGAGCAGGTCGGTGCGCCGCTCGATCTCTACGATCGTCCCGCCAACCTGTTCGTCGCCGGGTTCATCGGTTCGCCGGCAATGAATTTTATCGATGGCAAGATCGAGGAAGGCGTGTTCCGTAGCGAAAAAGGCCTCGTCCTGCCGCTGCCGGCTGGTGCCGATCTGGCAAAGCTCGGCGGCAAGTCGCTGGTCTACGGCATTCGCCCTGAACATATCCGCGCGGACAATGCCGGTGGTGTGCAGGGACGTGTCGAGATCGTCGAAGGAACGGGTTCGGAAATCTTCGCCCGTGTCGCCAGCCATGGCGAGCAGATCTCCTGCCTGTTCCGTGAACGCCTGAGCATCCATTTCGGCGACGAGATCGGATTGGCGATCGATCCGAGCAAGGCGCATCTGTTCGACAAGGTGAGCGGCCAGCGCCTCTGAGACAAATGAGGGGCGGCGTGATTGCCGCCCCTCGCATCTTTCAGGAACTCTTTTCAAAGAGATGGACTGCAGAGCGCGCCATGCGTTCTGGTCCTGCCGTTGCGGATAACTGACATGACCTCATTCATCGGAATTGACGTCGGCACCGGAAGCGCCCGTGCCGGGATTTTTGATGCGCAAGGGAAATTGCTCGCGGCGCATTCGCAGGCGATCGCGACCGAAAAGCCGAAACCGGATTTCGTCAATCAATCCTCGCGCGACATCTGGGCGGCGATCTCAACTTGCGTCAAGACGGCGATGGCGGATGCCGGACTTGCTGTCTCCGACATCGCGGGCATCGGGTTCGACGCCACCTGCTCGCTGGTCGTGGTGGATGAGAAGGGCGGGCCGGTTACGGTCAGCCCGGGCGGCGATGACGACTGGAATATCATCGTGTGGATGGATCACCGGGCCATCGGCGATGCGGACCAGATCAACGCGCTGAAAAGCCCGGTTCTCGATTATGTCGGCGGTGTCATCTCGCCCGAGATGGAGACGCCGAAGCTGCGTTGGTTGAAGCGCGAGATGCCCCAGAGTTTTGCCCGCGCACATGCGTTTTTCGATCTGCCCGACTGGCTGGTTCACAAGGCGACAGGTGAAGACATCCGTTCGCTGTGCAGCACCGTGTGCAAGTGGACCTATCTCGGCCAGAACGGAACGAAGGGTGAAGGCTGGGACAAGACCTATTTTGAAAGCGCAGGGATTGCCGAACTTGGCACTGACAATTTCCGCGCTATCGGCAACCGGTTTGCGGCACCGGGAGACAAGGTCGGCTCGCTTTCGGATGCTGCGGCTGCGGACCTTGGGCTTGCTCCCGGCACAGCCGTTGCCGCAAGCCTGATCGATGCCTATTCCGGTGCGCTCGGCACAATGGGTGTCGATCTTCGCGATGGCGCGCTCGATGAGCGCCTGGCGCTGATTGCCGGAACCTCGTCCTGCCATATCACCGTCAGCGAAAAACCGGCCTTCGTGCCGGGTGTCTGGGGGCCCTATTTCTCGGTCCTGCTGCCGGGTCTCTGGGCCAACGAAGCGGGACAATCGGCTGCCGGTGCGCTGATCGACCGGGTGATCGATGGTCATGCGGCGATCCATGAAGCGCGGGCGAAGGCGGAAGGCATTTCCGTGTTTGCCCTGTTCGATCGCCGGCTTGAGGCGATGGCCGATGATGGCGAGACGGCAACGCTGACCCGATCGCGGCATGTACAGCCGGATTTCCACGGCAACCGTTCGCCACTTGCCGATCCGCTGCGCAAGGGCGGTATCACCGGCCTGTCGCTCGATCGAGGACTGGACGATCTGGCGCTCGATTATCTCGCCACCCTGCAGGCATTGGCTTACGGCACGCGGCACATCATTGCGGAAATGCGCGCCAATGGCGTCACCGTCGATACGCTGGTCGTCAGCGGCGGGCTCGCCCAGAACAAGCTGTTTTTGCGCGAACATGCGGATGCGACGGGCTGCGCCATCGTGGTGCCGGATCAGCGCGAGCCGGTTTTGCTCGGCAGCGCCATGCTGGGCGCGGTTGCGAGCGGCCATTATGCCGACCTGCCTGCCGCCATGCGCGCCATGAGCGGCCCCGGCAGCCGCATGACACCAC
>JAEXYH010000005.1 GCA_023451735.1 Pseudomonadota bacterium
TCAGATCGTTGGTAAGCTCGATATTGTCGACGAGGATGTTGCCCGACTGGTGTTCCTCCAGCCGGTTGATGCAGCGGATCATCGTCGACTTGCCGGAACCGGAAGGCCCGGCGATGACGATGCGTTCACCCTTCATCACCTTCAAGTTGATATCGCGCAGCACGTGGAAATCACCGTACCACTTGTTCATGCCGATGATTTCGACAGCAACCTCGGTCGAGGAAACGGTCAGTTTTTCCAGTGCTGCGCTCATATCAGAAGATCCGGATGATGTTATGGTTGCGCTTTTCAGGCTTCGACCACGAGACCCTTGGCTTTCAGGACCGGCTCGAGATTGCTCACCTCGACCACAGATTTGCCCGCCTTGTAAGCGGCAATAAAGCCGGCCTCAGCGTCTTCGCGCGCCTGAGATAACGTTGCCACCTCGGCGACCTCGTGCCGACGAACCACAACCAGACCATCAGCATCGCCGACGATGACGTCGCCCGGATTGATGATCTCGCCACCGACGACGATCTGATCATTGGTCGTACCGATCGTTTCCTTGACCGTACCCTTGATGCAGGTGCTCAGCGAAAAGACCGGAAAGCCGAGGTCACGTAACTGAAGCGTATCGCGAACACCTGTATCGGTCACAAGACCGCCAATGCCCTTGGCAAGGCAGGCATTTGCCAGCACGTCGCCGAACGAACCTGCTTCCTCGTATTCGCCCGCCGACACGACGATGATGTCACCGGGCTTGGCGTAGTTGATCGCCAGTTGCAACATGATGTTGTCGCGCGGTGAAGACTTGACGGTGAATGCC
Source organism: Pseudomonadota bacterium (assembly GCA_023451735.1). Taxonomy (GTDB): domain Bacteria; phylum Pseudomonadota; class Alphaproteobacteria; order Rhizobiales; family Rhizobiaceae; genus Neorhizobium. The sequence continues at coordinate 806 of JAEXYH010000005.1, forward strand.
GGACCGCAAAGCTTCATGCGGTAATCAACCGGCTTCAGGCGTGACGAAAGAGCGCCGCGGCGGCCTTGCGCCTCATGGATGGTGGCGGGCGAAAACTTCGACAGCGCCTCAATGTCCGACTTGCTTGGACGCGCGGCGATATCCTTGATATGGACCATATTATCCTCCTGCTATTTCAGTGATTTTTACGCACGGCCGACAGGAAGTTGCGAACATCCTGGTGGGCCTCATCCGAAAAGAACTGTGTCGGCTCGGCATCAAAGGTCAGCGTGCCGTTTCGCAGGAACCAGATGCGATCCGCCACTTCTCGGGCAAAGCCCATTTCGTGAGTGACGCACATCATGGTGATGCCATCCGCCGAGAGCTCCCGCAGCAGCTTCAGCACCTCGCCGACCATTTCCGGATCGAGAGCGCTGGTCGGTTCGTCGAGAACGAGAACTTCCGGCTTCAGGATCAGCGAGCGCGCAATCGCGACGCGCTGGGACTGGCCGCCAGAAATATCGGCAGGAACCGAATTCGCCTTGTCGGCAAGCCCCACCCGCTCCAGCATCTGCATTGCAATCGGCCGCGCCTCGACACGTGATTGCTTGCGAATGCGCAGAAGCGGCAACATGACGTTTTCGACGACCGAAAGATGCGGAAAGAGATTGAACTGCTGGAAGACGAAACCGATGCCGCTGCGCAGCGCGTTGACATCAATATCCTTCGCATAGATGTCACGCCCGGCAAGCGTGATCATCCCCTTCTGGATCGGCTCCAGCCGATTGACCGTACGGATCAACGTCGACTTGCCGGAACCGGAGGGACCGCAAAGCACGGTCGTGGTCCCCTTGGCCACCGTCGCATTGACGTCGCGCAGAACCTGCAGGGCGCCGAACCATTTGGAAACGTTCTGAAACTCGATCATGCCACGGCCTCCACAACGACCTGCCCGGTTCTGCGGGAAGAAATCCGACGTTCGAGCCAATTCGTAGCCTGACTAAGAGTGAAGCAAAGCACGAAGTAGACCGCCGCGAGGATGCCGAAGATCTGCAGCGGCTTGGTCACTTCGTTCGAATTGACCTGCAGCATGACGTAGGAGAGTTCCGAGACGGCGATGATTGAGCCGAGCGAGGATTCCTTTATGATGGTCGTCAGCTGATTGACGATGCCGGGAATGACATTGAATATCGCCTGCGGAAGAATGACCCTGAACATTGTCGGGACGTATCCGAGGCCAAGTGCGGCGGCAGCCTCTCTTTGCCCCTTTGGCAGGCCCGTAATGCCCGCAGCGATGATCTCGCCCAGATAGGCCGTCTGATAGATGACGATGGCGACGATCAGCGTGAAAGCTGCATCGATCGGAAAACCGATGATCATCGGCACGGCGAAATAGGCCCAGAAGATCAGCATCAGCAACGGAATGGCGCGGACACTGTGGACGAAGCCGTTGGCGACTGTCTGGATGATGCCCGGCTTGCCCGTTCTCGCAAGTGCGATCAGCACAGCACAGGGAAAGGTAACGATGAGGCTGACGAAGGAGATGATCAGCGTCATCGCCAGTCCGCCGAGCTTGCCGTGCGGATATTCGCCGATCAGCAGCAGAAGCCAGTATTCCTGAATGATTTCCAGCATTACTTCACCCTCAGCTCATATCGCTTGGAGAGGATCGACGAGAGCCACATGATCGCGAACGAGATGAGCATGTAGATCGCCGTGGCGATGCCGTAGGCTTCGAAGATGCGGAAGGACTGTTCTTCGATATAGCGAGCCTGATAGCTGAGTTCGGCAACCCCTATGGCCGCGGCAAGGCTTGTCCCCTTGAAGAGGATAAGCGTCTGGCCGAGCAGCGCCGGCAGAGCCAGTCGCCACGCCTGCGGCAGGATCACCCAGGACATCGCACCGAGATAGGTGAGCCCGATCGAGCGCGCCGCCTCCATCTGCGCCGGGTGGATCGACCGCAGGCCGCTGCGGAAATCCTCCGACATATAGGCCGCCTTGTTGAGGGCCAGCGCGACGATAGCGTATCCGATCTCCGCACCGATATCGTTCAGGTAGTCGTTGACCGCATCCGGCAGGATGACGGCGAAACCGAAATACCAGACGAACAGCTGGATCAGCATCGGCACGTTGCGATGATATTCAACGAAGGCCGCGACGAGAAACTGTGTCGGCTTGAACTCGATCGCTCGAATGACAGTCAGAATGACCGCAAGAACCAGACCGATAACCCAGGAGAAAACGAAGACCACCATCGTGGCCTGGAGCCCCTCCAGGATGAGTTCGAGATACTCACCCTGAAGGACCTTACCAAAGTCGAATTGGTAACCCATGAAAGTTGACCTGTATGCCGTATGCGAAGGTGATCAGTTCGTGAACCAGGTTTCCTGCGGTTTGCCGAACTCGAACTTGCGCGTTGCCTTCAGGTCGGAATCCTTGCCCAGCCACTTGTCGTAGAGCTTCTGCCCTTCGCCATTGGTTTCCAGTTCAGCAAGGAATGCATTCGCCTGCTTGACCAGCTCTGGAGAGCCCTTGCGGAAACCAAAGCCGGACGGCATCGAGAGAAGCGGCTCGTCAAGGAAACGCAGTCCCTTGATTTTATCGCCTGCGTTTCTTTCAACCGCCTTACCTTCAGAATAGCGATAAACCGTCGATTTTACCTTGCCCTGCTGCAAGGCGAGGAACGATGCCGCGCTCGTTTCGAACGAAAGGATACGGGCTTCCGGCAGGCGTTTTTCCGTAAGCGGGATCAATACGGACCCCTTCACCAGCCCGATGCGCTGGCCGGAAAGATCGGCCACCGTCTTGATGTCAGACTGGTCGAGAACGACGAAATTGAAGTCTTCGGCAATATAGGCGCCGCTGAAGTCCACTTGCTCGGCGCGTTCCTTGCTGTAGCTCAGAAGCGAGGACAGAACATCGACACGTCCTTGGGTGAGCTCGGCCATGCGCGTCTGCGGAGAGACGGCGGTCATCTTGGCTTTGACGCCGAGATATTTGGCAAACATGCCGCAGATTTCGATCTCATAGCCGTTAGGTTCACGGGTTTTGGGATCCTGAAAACCAAGCGGTGGGGAATTGGTGAGAACACCGCAGTTCAGAACACCCGCCGTCTTGATATCGTCCAGTTGCTCGGCTCCGGCAGCATTTGAAAACAACGCAGTGCCGATTACAGCCAACGTCATGAGACGTGCAAATTTCATATGACCCTCCTTTGAACAGCGCTTCCTCTCGCTGTAATCAAGACTTAGGCCAAGCTCGCTATCCTAACAAATATATATTGCAGATATGATCCATACAGATAAAGTATGGCTCGATAGGAAGGTGGCATGACCCTTGATCTTTTACGAATGCGCTACTTCGCCAAGGTTGCAGAAGTCGGATCTCTCACCCGAGCATCGCGTGAACTGGGCGTTGCCCAGCCTCCCTTGAGCCTCCATATGCGGTCGCTTGAAGAGTATCTCGGTGTGCAGCTGCTTAACCGGACAGCGCGAGGAGTGATCCTGACTGAAGCAGGTCAAACGCTCCTATCTCACGTACATTCTATACTTCGTTCGGTTGAACAGGCCGAGGCTGCGACCAGGGACAGAGCCGAAAACCCTGCCGGAGAGGTTACATTGGGAATTCTCAGTTCCCTGTCGCCAATCCTTTCGGTTCCGGTACTGCAAATCTGCGAAAAGATGTTCCCGCAAATTCGCCTGACTATCAGTGAAGGCGACAGCCAGACATTGAAGGCAGCGATCGATACGCGCCTTTACGATCTCGCCGTCAATCTCGTGGATGTGGCGACCTCAGGGTCGGCACCATTATTCGATGAGCGGCTTTACGCAGTCGGCCCGAAAGGTTCCTTTGACACCACAAGCAGACAGATCACAGTAGAGAAAGCTCTCGCGCTTCCTTTGATAATGCCCACCCGGCGTCATGGCATCCGTGTCCTTTTGGAACGGCAAGCTTTGATGCTCGGTCGTGACTTGAACATCGTGCGCGAGATAGAAGGACTCGCGAGTACCAAAGCTGCCATCCGCGCAGGGCTTGGCTTTACCATTCTGGGCAGAGGCGCTGTGTATTCAGACCTCAACGAGCACACTCTAGATGCAATTCCTGTTTTCAGCCCGGATCTGTCTCGCCGTCTCATGTTAGACACACCGGTGGACCACCCTCCTACTCGCGCGATGATCGAGGTGCGCAATATTCTGACATCAGTGACAAAGACACTGGGAGAACAAGGACACTGGGAATGCGTGCCTTGACGCGCGCACACAAGCGCGGTTTCAGTCGGATCATCCCGTGACAGGAGAAGAGATGCCGACCGAACAGGAGCAACGGCCCGCCGAAGCCAATAGCAATCCTCCAACCATGGCGGATGTCGGGCGCATCGCCGGGGTCTCCGCCATGACGGTATCGCGCGCGCTGAAGGGCAAATCCTACATCGCCAAGGACACGTTGGAACGCATCTTGGCAGCGGTCGACCAGCTTGGTTACGTGCTCGACCAATCGGCCGGCAGCCTTTCGTCGCGCCGCAGCGGCTTCATCGCCACCATCGTGCCTTCGATCGACAATTCGAACTTCGCCGATACCGCACGCGGCATCACCGACACACTGGCGCAGACCAGCATGCAACTTCTGCTCGGTTATACCAACTATTCGGTCGAGCGTGAGGAAGAGCTGATCGAATCCATGCTCCGGCGACGGCCGGAGGGGATCATCCTGACCGGCGGCAAGCATACGCCGAAGGCAAGGACCATGCTCGCCAATGCCGGTATCCCGGTGATCGAGACCTGGGATGTGCCGGAAAACCCGATCGATGCCGTCGTCGGTTTTTCCAACACGGATGCGATGGAAGCGCTTGTCGACAGCCTTGTGGGCCGGGGATATTCGCGCTTCGGCTTCGTAACCGGATCAGAGGCCTCGGATACCCGCGGCCATCAGCGTCATATCGGTTTTGATCGCGCGTTATCGCGCCACGGCCTGGCCAGCGACCGTGTGGTGGCGATCGAAGCCGTGCCGATCCGGATGTCCCATGGTGGCGAGGCAATCCGCCAGATGCTCGAACATTTTCCGGATACGGATGTCGCGGTCTGCGTCTCGGACCTTCCGGCCTTCGGCGCGATCATGGAATGCCACAGAATGGGGCTGGTCGTACCGCGCGATATCGCCATCGCCGGCTTCGGCGATTATGAAATCGCCTCGGTGTCGGAGCCCGGCATCACCACCGTCAATGTCGACAGCTATGGAATCGGCGCGCAGGCCGCCGGGCAGATGATTGCCATGCTGGAAAATCGCAGCTCTGCCGCGACCATCAAGACGAACTATCACGTGCTGCTTCGCGGCAGCACGTGATAGATTTCAACCGGCTTAGAAGCTGACTCAGAAGCTGAGCTGGACTTTCATCGACCGGCTGCGGTCGCCCGCAACCTCGAAGGCCTTCACCGCATCTGCTACCGGATAGATTTCCGACAGAAGCTGAGAGAAGTCGACGCGCTTCTGGTTGATGAGATCGACGGCCTGCCCGAATTCCTCGTGGAACCGGAAAGTGCCCTTCATCTCGATCTCCTTGGCCACGATCGTGTTCTGCGGCAACGAGATATCGCCACCCAGGCCGAGCTGGACGAGTATGCCACGCGGTTTCAGCACTTCCAGACCCGACCTGACCGCGCGCTCATTGCCCGATGCCTCGAAATGGACGTCGAAATAGCCTTTGTTGGCAGAGTAGCCGTTGAGAGCATCAGGTTCCGAAGCAACGTTGATGGTCCGGTCGGCGCCGATCAGCTTCGCCTTTTCCAGCACCGCATCCATGACGTCGGTTGCCACCACTTCACGAGCGCCATGCAGGCGAGCGGCGATGATCGACAGAACGCCGATCGGACCGCAGCCGGTAACCAGCACCCGCTTGCCCTGCAACGAGCCCGCACGGGAAACCGCATGCAGCGTCACCGCAAAGGGTTCGGCAAAGGCCGCCTCGTTGATGGAAATGCCTTCGTTCACCTTGTGGCACTGACAGGCTTCGGCAACCAGGCGCTGGCGGAACGCACCCTGGATATGCGGCATCGGCATGGCACTGCCGTAGAAACGCATGTTCAGGCAATGGTTCTGTTGGCCCTTGAGGCAGTAGTCGCAAGCATTGCACGGACGGCTCGGCGAAACGGCGACACGATCACCAACGGCGAGATGCGAAACGCCGCTTCCGAGTGCCACGACACGCCCGGCGACCTCATGGCCGAGGATCATCGGCTCGCGCACGCGCACGGTGCCGAAACCGCCGTGATTGTAATAATGCAGGTCCGACCCGCAGATGCCACCGGCTTCGATAGCAATATCCACCTGGCCGGGACCGGCGGCTTCGATATCCCGGTCCTCGACGCGCAGGTCCTTGGCGGAATGAATGACGACAGCTTTCATGACACGACCTCAGATGACCGGAGTGGGGAGGGACTGACCGGCAAAATGAGCAGCCAGGTTATCACGCACCAGCTTGCCCATCGCCTTGCGCGTCTCGATCGTCCCCGAGGCATGGTGCGGCTGAAGCAGGACGTTGTCGAGCTTGAGGAAGCGCGGATCGAGTTTCGGCTCGCCTTCGAACACATCGAGCGCGGCAGAGCCGAGTGTACCACCTTCCAGCGCGTCGAGCAGTGCCGCTTCATCGATGTTGGAAGCACGCGAAATGTTGATCAGCATGCCTTCCGGGCCAAGCGCCTCGATCACGCCTTTCGAGACGATGTGACGGGTCGCGGCTGACGCGGCGAGCGTCACGAACAGGAAATCGGAATGCGCGGCAAGCGATACCGGATCGGCGATGTAGGTCATGCCTTCAGCATAGGGCTTTTCCGACACATCGCTATAGGCGATGTCCATATCGAAACCGCGCAGGCGCTTGGCAACCTCGAAGCCGATACGGCCGAGGCCCAGAACGCCCGCCTTGCGACCCCAGACCTTGCGCTTCAGCGGATACAGTCCCTTTGCGGCCCAGCTTCCGTCCTTCACCCACTGTTCCGCGCCGATCATGCCGCGCGACTGGCAAAGCATCATCGCAACGCCGAGATCAGCAACATCGTTGGTGAGAACATCCGGCGTATTGGTGACGCGAATTCCGCGCTCGCGGCATGCATCCAGATTGACCGCGTCGTAACCGACGCCATAGACCGACACGATCTTCAGGTTGGGCAGTTTCCCAATCAGCTCCGCCGACGCGCCGAGTTCGCCACGGGTGGCAATTGCCGTCACCTGCTTCGCCTGGCCTTCGATGAAGGCATCACGGTCGCTGGCTTCGTAAAGCTTTTTCACGTCGTAGCTCTTTTCGAGCTCGACCATGTCCCATTCCGGATAAGGGCCTATGACAAGGATCTGCGGCTTCATTTCTCACTCCCAAGATTGGTTTTTGATTGCATATGTTATCGATAACATTTATGTCAACGTCAAAGAACCTTATGAACCGGGAGGAATTTTTGATGTCATTTCCGCTGTTCGATCTGGCGGGCAAGACCGCGCTGATCACCGGCTCCAGTCAGGGCATCGGTCTGGCACTCGCCCGCGGCCTTGCCGAGCATGGCGCCACCGTCATTCTCAATGGCCGCGACGAAGCCAAGCTGGAGGCAGCACGCAAGCAGCTGACCGACGATGGCTTCACCGCCCATGCCGTTGCCTTCGATGCGACCGACCACACGTCCGTGGCGGCAGGCATCGACAGGATCGAAGCCGAGATCGGTCCGATCGACATCCTCATCAACAATGCCGGCATGCAGCACCGCTCGCCACTCGAGGATTTCCCCGTCGACAAGTGGCAGCAGCTTCTGACCACCAACATTTCCAGCGTGTTTTATGTCGGCCAGGCCGTTGCCCGCCACATGATCGGCCGCGGCCACGGCAAGATCATCAACATCGCCTCGGTGCAGAGCGAACTCGCCCGTCCCGGCATCGCGCCCTATACCGCCACCAAGGGCGCCGTCAAAAATCTCACCAAGGGCATGTCGACCGACTGGGCGAAGCACGGCTTGCAGGTCAACGCCATCGCTCCCGGCTACTTCAAGACGCCGCTTAACCAGGCGCTGGTCGATAATCCCGAGTTTTCCGCATGGCTGGAAAAGCGCACGCCGGCTGCCCGCTGGGGCAATGTCGACGAACTGGTCGGCGCCGCCGTCTTCCTGTCCGGCAAGGGCTCCTCTTTCGTGAATGGACACACGCTTTATGTCGACGGCGGCATCACCATCAGCCTTTGAGGCACAGAGCATCCGGCGCCCCATCATCGTGATGGGCGTTGCCGGGTGCGGCAAAAGTTCGGTCGGCATGCGCCTCGCCGAGACGCTGGGCCTGCCCTATCAGGAGGGTGACGATCTCCACCCGCAGGCGAATATCGCCAAGATGTCGGCCGGTACGCCGCTCAACGACGATGATCGCTGGCCCTGGCTCGACCGGATCGGCGAAATTCTGACTGAGCATGCAGCAAGCGGCATCGTGCTGACGTGCTCGTCGCTGAAAAAGGCCTATCGTGACCGGCTGCGGACTGCCGCCGGCAAGGAATTGGCTTTCGTGTTTCTGGATGGAAACAAGGCCCTGCTCACCCGGCGCATGGGCAATCGCGAAGGGCATTTCATGCCGACCAGTCTTCTGGAAAGTCAGCTCGCCACGCTGGAGCGACCGGATGCGGAAATTGGCGTGGTGGTTGTGGATATCGACAATACGCCGGAAGCGATTACCGCTCTGGCGATCGACGGGCTGACCAAGCTCGCCATCGCATAGGACGGAGGAGTGCCTGCAAGTTTTGCTCCATTGGTAAAACCGGGACTAGTCGGGCCTATGGTGCAATGCGAGCGTAGGCGCCCAGAATGAAGCGCTCCGCCCGTAACAGATAAGCTTCCAGTTTTTCCGCTGCAGTCGTTGAGCGCCCGGCTTCGAGTTCGAGAAGGATGTCCCCGTTCTGGTCGATGAAGGGGCCGTGCAGAAACTCGGGATCCTGCAGAAGGCCGAAGACAAGGCGCAATTCAAGCGAGATATGCGCATAGAAACTCGATAGTCGCGGGCTATCCGCAAGCTCGACAATCGCCGCGTGGAAAGCGATATCGGCGCTGCCGACGCCGAGCCAGTCCTTCACTTCGCGGCAGCGGCGCGCGTCTTCGACCGCCGCACGCATGCGTTGCGTACCCGGGTGCCGCGGATGCGCCTGCGCCAGCGCAGGACATTCGATGAAGCGCCGCACACGATAGATATCGATGATCGTCGACATGCTCGGAGTGGAAACGAAGACGCCGCGATTGGCCTCGTAGCGTAGCAGGCCTTCCTTGGTCAGGATGCGGAAAACCTCCCGCAGCGTATTGCGCGAAACCTGCAATTCTTCACAAAGCGTCATTTCCGAAAGATGACTGCCCGGCGTCAACGTACCCGAGACAACCTTTTCGCGAATACGCCCGGCCACGGTTTCAGCCAGCGTCTGCACTGGCTCCGTCGTTCGCGATCCGGTCGCACCGCTGCCGCCAAGGTTCGAGTATCCCGTTTCATCACCTTGCGGTTTACGTGCAGCCAAGCCTTACCCCTTTTGCTTCGGACGAGCTTTCATTTTCCGGTAATGCGCTTCCGTATCAGCCACAAGCAAAATGAAGCGCAGGCTGAGGTAAAAAACGAAGTTTGCGGTGCAGAAATCAATAAACGCACAAATGTTGAGCAATTGATTGTTTGTAGGGCAATATATAAAAATTGTTCAACACTCTGGACAGCATTGTTCGCCTTTGTTAGCGTTTAGTCAATTTGGTAGGGCGGACAAAATTTTATGCTGACGATCGATATCAACAGCGACTTGGGTGAGAGCTTCGGCGCGTGGGCGATGGGCGATGATGCGGCCATGCTCGATATCGTCAGCAGCGCCAATGTCGCCTGCGGCTTTCACGCCGGCGATCCGGCCGGCATCCTCAAGACACTTCGCGCTGCCTCCGAGCGTGGTGTCGCCATCGGCGCGCATGTGGGTTATCGCGACCTCGCCGGCTTTGGCCGCCGCAACATGGATCCTTCGAGTGAAGAACTGATCGGCGACGTGATCTACCAGATCGGCGCGCTGCAGGGCCTTGCCAGGGCCGCCGGAACACGCGTCACCTATGTGAAGCCGCATGGCGCGCTCTACAACACGATCGCCGTCGACAAGCGCCAGGCAAAGGATGTGATCGACGCCATCCTGGCCGTCGACCCGTCGCTGGTGCTGATGGCGCTTGCCGGTTCTCAGCTTGTAGAACAGGCCCGCGCCGCCGGCCTGACAGTTGTAGCCGAAGCTTTTGCCGACCGCGCCTACACGCCCGAAGGCAATCTCGTCTCCCGCCGCGAAAAAGGCGCCGTCCTGCACGACCCCGAACTGGTGGCCGAACGCATGGTGCGCATGGTCAAGGAAGGTGTGGTCGAGGCGATCGACGGCACGCTGACGAAGGTCGATGCGCAGTCGATCTGCGTGCATGGCGACAGCCCCGGTGCGGTGGCCATGGCCAAGCGCCTGCGTGAAAAGTTTGAACAATCGGGTCTCGCCATCCGATCCTTTACCGCGGCAGCCTGAACCATCATGCAGTCCGTCGCCACCACCTCTTCTCGAGACACCTCGATGCGCATCCTGCCGGTGCGTGGCGATTGCATCCTTGTAGAACTGGCCGATCTTGGCGAGGCGCTGGCGCTGTTCGACGCGCTGGAAAACAATCCTGTCGAGGGTATCCGCGAAATCATCCCGGCGGCGCGCACGCTGCTGATTTCTTTCGACCCATACATCCTATCCGACGACGCGCTGGTGGACGCCGTTTCGGCGCGGGCTGGTGGCGAGCGCAAGCCAGCATCAGGCGCGCTTGTCGAAATCCCGGTTCGTTACGACGGAGAGGATCTGGCCGAAGTCGCCGGCATTCTCGCAATGAGTATCGATGAGGTCATTCGGCTACATGGCGAAAGCGATTATGTCGCGGCCTTCACCGGCTTCGCACCGGGATTTGCCTATCTTTCGGGCGGCGATCCGCGTCTCAACGTGCCGCGCCGCAAGTCTCCCCGCACGCAGGTACCCGCCGGCGCTGTTGGTCTTGCTGGCGAATTCAGCGGCGTCTATCCGAAAACCAGCCCGGGTGGCTGGCAGTTGATCGGCACCACTCCACTTGCCATGTTCGATATAAACCGAACGCCCGCCTCCCTGCTGCAACCGGGCAGCCGCATCAAGTTTCGCAACATGGCGGAAGAGGCTGTTTACGAGATAGGAGCCTCGAGCAAGCCTGCCATGAAGTTCAAAGCCTGCGATCAGGCGAATACCGGATCGGCAATCGAGATCATCTCCCTCGGCCTGCCGGTTGTTTTCCAGGATCTCGGCCGCGCCGGACAGGCCAGCCAGGGCATCAGCGTTTCAGGCGCTGCCGACCGGACCAGCTTCAAGGCCGCCAACCGCCTCATCGGCAATCCGGCAAATACCCCTGCACTTGAGATCGCCCTCGGAGGCCTCGTCTTTCGTATGCGTGGCCCTGCCGTGATGGCCCTGACCGGCGCCACGGCACCAATCACCATTATCGGCATCAACGGTACGAGAATTTCTGCAGCACCTCACAGCGCAATCGCTCTTGATGACGGCGATGTCGTCTCGCTCGGCACCCCGACGACCGGCATGCGCTCTTACCTCGCTTTGCGCGGCGGTTTCGATGTCGCAAAGGTTCTTGGCAGCGCTGCCACCGATACGCTGGCGCAGATCGGCCCGGCCGCACTTGCTGCCGGCGATGTCATCACCATCCTGCCGGCCCCCGCAAGCGCGCTCGTTTCTCCCGAAGAGCCTGCTTTCGCCGTTCCAGGCACCAGCGAAACAGTCGTTCTCGACGTCGTCATGGGACCGCGCACCGATTGGTTCACCGATGCCGCCGTCGAAAGTTTCCTCAGCCAGGAATGGTCGGTCACGCCGCAATCGAGCCGCGTCGGCATCCGCCTGTCCGGTGATGCGCTGGAACGCGCCAACCACGGCGAGCTTCCGAGCGAAGCAACCGTGCGCGGCGCATTGCAGGTGCCAGCGAGCGGCCAGCCTGTTCTGTTTCTTGCCGATCATCCGCTGACCGGCGGTTACCCCGTCATCGCCAATGTCGCCGGCCATCATCTCGATCTCGCCGGCCAGATACCCGTCGGAGCAAAGATCCGTTTCAACGCGATCGGTCACTTCGCCTCCCGTTTCATTCCAGGAAAATGCCCATGAAAAAGGTTCTGATAGCAAACCGCGGCGAGATCGCGGTGCGGATCATCCGGGCCTGCAAGGATTACGGCCTGACTTCGGTCGCCGTTTATGCCGACGCCGACGCCGACGCGCTGTTCGTGACGCTTGCCGATGAGGCGTATGCGCTGAACGGCGAGACCGCCAAGGACAGCTATCTCGATATCGACAAGTTGATCGTCATTGCAAAGCGGTCGGGTGCGGACGCCGTACATCCCGGCTATGGCTTTCTGTCGGAGCGCAGCGAATTCGCGCAGGCCGTCATCGATGCCGGCCTGATCTGGATCGGGCCTGATCCGCAGGTCATCGAAGCGCTCGGTGACAAGCTGCAGGCCCGTGCTATTGCGCAGAAGGTCGGTGCCCCGCTTGTTTCCGGTTCCGATGGCGCGATTTCGTCGCCTGCCGAGGCGCTGGCTTTCGCAAAGAAATTCGGACTGCCGATCGCCATCAAGGCAGCGCATGGCGGCGGCGGACGGGGCATGAAGATCGCCCGTCAGCTGGACGAGGTCGAAGAACTGTTTTCATCGGCGACCCGCGAGGCTGTCGCCGCCTTTGGTCGCGGCGAGTGTTATGTCGAGCAATTTCTCGACCGCCCGCGGCATATCGAGGCGCAGGTGCTGGCGGACCGTCTCGGCAATGTTCTGGTGGTGGGAACACGCGATTGCTCTTTGCAGCGTCGCAACCAGAAGCTTGTCGAGGAAGCACCTGCGCCTTTTCTCTCCGACGAACAACGGACAAAGATCCATTCCGCCGCTCGCGATATCTGCGCCGAAGCAGGCTACACCGGTGCCGGTACGGTGGAATTCCTGCTCTCCGCCGATGGCGTTATCTCCTTCCTTGAGGTCAACACCCGCCTGCAGGTGGAACATCCGGTGACGGAGGAGACGACCGGTCTCGATCTCGTCATCGAGCAGTTCCGCATCGCTGAAGGTCTGGCCGTAAGCTTAACGAAAATGCCGGAACCGCGCGGCCACGCCATCGAATTCCGTATCAACATGGAAGATCCCGGCCGTGGTTTTCTGCCGTCTGCCGGTGATATCTCCAAATTCACCGCTCCTTCCGGTCCCGGTATCCGTCTCGATTCCGGCGTCGTGACCGGCTCGACCATTCCGCCGATGTTCGACTCGCTATCGGCCAAGCTCATCGTCTGGGGTGCTACCCGCCAACAGGCGATTGCCCGCGCCCGCCGTGCGCTGGATGAATTTGAGATCGAAGGCGTACCATCAGTCCTGCCCTTCCATCGCGCCGTTATCGCACATGACGATTTCGCCGGGGATTTCGGCGTCCACACGCGCTGGATCGAGACCGATTTCGCGGAAACACTGGAAGCCGCCAGCCGCCCTTCGCCGGCCGCAAGCGCCGGCTTGCTGCGCGGCCACGTCGAAATTGACGGCAAGCGCGTCGAAATCGGCATTCCCGATGCCTTCCTGCGCCTGCTCGGTCCGCTTTCGTCGGCATCGAACAGCAACGAAAAGAGCGAAGAGAACGATGCGGGTGCGGTGATTGCACCCGTGCCCGGCCTTCTCGTTCACTGGAATGTTTCCGATGGCGCACTTGTAGAAAAAGGTGACGTTCTGGCAATGATGGACGTGATGAAGATGGAAACGGCTGTAACCGCGCCGGTCGCCGGCACCATCAAGATCTTTGCCGAAGCCGGTTCCTCCCAGACCGCCGGCGCCATCATCGCCCGCATCGCCAGCGACAAGAGCGGCATCACTTCAACGACCGAACAGGCCAAGCCGGAGACGCGGACATGACCACGAGCGAAACCATCAAGCCGCTTCTGTCGGTCGAAAATCTGAGCGTCGAATTCGGTTCGAGCCGCGTTGTGGACGACCTGTCCTTTACCGTCGAAGCCGGCAAGACGGTGGCCGTCGTCGGCGAATCCGGCTCCGGCAAGTCGGTCACGTCTCTGTCCACCATGCGCCTTGCGGACATGATGGGAGCGAAGTTTGCGTCCGGCCGCATCCTGTTCGGCGAAAAGGACCTGCTGAAGGCGTCCCAGAAGGAGATGCGGTCAATCCGCGGCAAGGAGATCGCCATGATCTTCCAGGAGCCGATGACCTCCCTCAACCCGGTCTTCACCATCGGCGACCAGATCTGCGAAGTGCTGATGCTTCACGAAAAGCTTGGCAAGTCCGCTGCCATGGCAGAAGCCCAGCGTCTGCTCGACATGGTGCGCCTTCCAGACAGTGCGGCCCTCCTCCATCGTTTTCCGCACCAGCTTTCCGGCGGCATGCGCCAGCGCGTGATGATCGCCATGGCACTAGCCTGTCGCCCGAAACTTCTGATTGCCGACGAGCCGACCACCGCGCTCGACGTGACCATTCAGGCGCAGATCCTGAACATCATGCGCGACCTGCAGAAGACGCTCGGAATGGGCATGATCTTCATTACCCATGACATGGGTGTGGTCGCCGAAATGGCCGACCACGTCGTCGTCATGTGGAAGGGAAAGAAAGTAGAGGAAGGTCCGGTTGGCGAAATCTTTGCCAACCCGCAGCACCCCTATACCCGCACGCTGCTCTCTGCCGTACCAAAGCTCGGCAGCATGACCGGCGAAGAGTTTCCCAAGCGCATGCCGCTGACCGTTCTTCAGGACGGCGAACCGACCGTGGTTGGCGAAGAGCGGGTGCAGGACACGGCGAAATACGCAGAAAAGCCGCTTCTGTCGGTCAAGGACCTGCTGGTCCGTTTCGACATCAGGAAAAATCTGTTCGGCAAGGCCACGCATCGCTGCAGTGCCGTGCAGAATGTCAGCTTCGATATCCATCCCGGCGAAACGCTGGCCCTGGTGGGCGAAAGCGGCTCCGGAAAATCGACGATCGGCCGCACGATCCAGCAGTTGCAGTCCTCCATGGGTGGCGAAATCAGCTTTAATGGCCGCAGCTACGCGTCCATGTCGGCGGCTGAACGTTTCCGCATGCGCCAGGAAGTCCAGTATATCTTCCAGGACCCGTTCGCTTCGCTCGATCCGCGCAAGACCGTCGGTTTTTCCATTGCCGAACCGATCAACACCCACAGCCTGATCAACGACAGCAAGGCCGTGCGCCGCCGCGTCGACGAGCTGCTGGAGCGCGTCGGCCTGCCCTCGAATGTCGCTTCGCGTTATCCCCACGAGTTTTCCGGCGGCCAGCGTCAGCGCGTCTGCATCGCCCGTGCACTCGCCTCCGATCCAAAGCTGATCATCGCCGACGAAGCGCTGTCGGCACTCGACGTCTCAATCCAGGCGCAGATCATCAACCTGTTCATGGACCTGCAGGCAGAACGCGGTCTCGCCTACCTGTTCATCAGTCATGACATGGCGGTGGTCGAAAAGATGAGCCATCGCGTCGCCGTGCTCTATCTCGGCCAGATCATGGAAATGGGTTCGCGCCGACAGGTGTTCGAGAACCCGAGCCACGATTATACCCGCCGCCTTCTCTCCGCCGTTCCGGTTGCCGATCCGACAGCACCACGCAACACGGCACTGATCGAAGGCGAAATTCCGAATCCCGTCCGTCGCGTCGGCGACGAGCCGGCCGTCCTTTCCCATGAGGAAATCAATCCGGGCCATTTCATCGCCAAAAGCGCCTGACGAAACCCGGATCATAAACCGCGACACAATCGCAAAGCATCTGAAGAGGAACAGGTAAATGACAACGTTCAAAAGGGGACTGGCGTCAGCCTTCGTGGCTTTCGCTCTCACCGGCACCGCACTTTCCGCAAACCCTGCCTTCGCCGCCGGCAAACTGACCGTCTCGTCGCCGCAGGATCCGGGCAGCTGGGACCCGATCGATACGTTTCTGGTACAGTGGGCCGCCGTTGCCACCAACATCTTTGACGGCCTGACCTATCGCGGTCCGGACCTCAAGCTCGTACCGGGCCTTGCCGAAAGCTGGGAAGAACTGGACGAAGGCAAGCGCATCCGCTTCAAGCTGCGCCAGGGCGTGAAATTCCACAATGGCGAAGATTTCAATGCTGCAGCCGTAAAATTCACCTTCGAGCGCCTTCTCGGCGAACAGGGTGCCAAGGGCCCGCAACGCTCCAACTACATCGCCATCGATAGCGTCGACATCATCGACGACTACACGGTTGACCTCAAGCTGAAAGCGCCGGATCCGGTTCTTTTGACGAAGCTTGCCGGTTACGGCGGCATGATCGTTCCGCCGAAATACATCCAGGAAAAGGGTGAGGACAATTTCAACCTCAATCCGGTCGGCACTGGTCCGTTCAAGTTTGTCTCCTACCAGCCGAAAGTCGACATCAAGCTGGAAGCCAACCCGGATTACTGGGGTGGTGCACCGAAGCTGTCCGAGCTGGAATACCGCTTCATCGCCGAGCCGGCGACTGCCGTCGCCGAACTGCAGGCCGGCCGTGTCGATCTCGTGATCCCGCCGACCATTCCGATCGGTATGCTGCCGGTCATCCAGGGCGACGACAAGCTCGAAATCCTCTCCGTTCCCGGCCCGACTGTCGATGCACTGCGTTTCAACACCCGTGACGGCATCACTGCCGATCCGAAGGTGCGCAAGGCGATCATCATGGCTGTCGATCGTGGCACGATCGTCAAGTCGATCCTCGCCGGCCAGGCCTCCGAGATCACCAGCTTCCAGAGCGCCCTCTCCTTCGGTTTCGATCCGGACCTGAAAGCGATCCCCTACGACCCGGAAGGTGCCAAGAAGCTGCTGGCTGAAGCCGGCGTGAAGACCGGCGCAACGCTGCAGATCGACATCCGCGGCAATGACGCAACAATGAACGAGGTCGCGCAGGTCATTTCCAGCTATCTGTCGATGGTCGGCATCACCGCCACGATCAAGCCTTACGAAACCAACGTTCTGCTGAACGACATCATCCCGCAGGGCAAGACCGGCGCGATGTTCCAGCAGAAATGGGGCGGCTGGACCTTCGATTACGACAACACGGCGTATTCGATGTATCATTCGGGTGAAAAGTGGAACCCCTACGACAAGGACGAGAAGCTGGACAAGCTGCTGGAATCGCAGCGCCCGCTGACCGACCGTGCAGAGCGCGAAAAGATCCTCAAGGAAGTCGGTGCCTACGCATCCGAACGCGCCCTTGAGCTGCCACTCTACAACACCAACGCCATCTTCGGCATCAACAAGCGGGTCAAGGGCTTCATTGCGCCTCCGGACAACCGCATGAAGCTGACCGACGTCACCGTCGAATAATTTTCGCGGGACTTTTCTGTCAAATCGCTTCGCCCGCCTCGCGGGCGAAGCTGGACTTCTCTTTTAGGAACTAGAACTTGGCCGGTTTCCTCATCAAGCGACTGCTACAGGCGATCTTCGTCGTTATCGCCATCACACTCGTCGTCTCTTTCGCCATTCGCCTGACCGGTGATCCGGCAGTGACGATGTTTCAGGGCGGCGGAAGTATGACGGAGGACGATCTTGCGCGCATTCGTGCGGCGCTCGGCACCGACCAGCCGTTCCTCGTGCAATATCTCAACTTCCTCAAGGGTCTGGTCACGCTCGATTTCGGCCGCAGCTTCTCCGGCGGCACGTCTGTCTCGCTGCTGATCGGCAACGCCCTGCCCGCTACGTTGCTGCTCGCCTTCATCTCGATGTTCGTGTCGATCGTGCTGTCGATCCCACTCGGCATCAAGGCCGCCACCTCGCGTGGCAAGGCTGCCGACCAGGCGATCCGCATCTTCTCGCTGATCGGCCTGTCCTTCCCGAATTTCTGGCTGGCGACCATGCTGGTCCTGCTCTTCGCCATCACGCTCGGCTGGTTGCCGCCAAGCGGCATGTCGGGCTGGCAGAGTTATGTCATGCCGGCGCTCACCATGGGCGTCATCCTGACCGCGACCAATGTCCGCCTCGTGCGCACCTCGATGCTGGAAACCCTGCAATCGCAATACATCATGGTGGCCCGTGCCAAGGGGCTTTCCGAGAGCAAAGTTCTCTACAAGCACGCGCTGCGCAACTGCGCCATTCCGCTGATCACCTATTTCGGCCTTCAATTCGGCGGCCTGCTAGGCGGCATCGTCGTCATCGAGCGCGTCTTCAACTGGCCGGGGCTGGGAACGCTTGCCTTCGACGCCGTCGGTGCGCGCGATTTCCCTGTGCTTCAGGCCGTCATCACCGTTCTTTCGCTGATGATCGTCGGCATCAACCTTCTGGTCGACATCGCCTATGGCCTCGTCGATCCGCGCATCCGGACGGAGTAACCGACCATGGCTTCCAAAACCTCCCGCCTGTCGCGCTTCGCGAACCTGGAATTCATTCTCGGCGCAGCACTGACCGTCGTTATCTGCCTCGCCGTTCTGTTCTCCGACGTGCTGTTTCCGGGCGGCGCAGATAAGATCGACCTGATGGCGCGTCTGGCAAAGCCGTTTGCCTCAGCCGCGCACCCGTTCGGGACGGATCCGCTCGGTCGTGATGTGCTGGCGCGTGTCGTTGCCGGCGGCAAGATTTCGCTTCTGGTCGGTTTCACCTCGGTCATCGGCGCCGTCATCTTTGGCGTGGTGGTCGGCCTGATTGCTGGTTATTACCGCGGCTTCTGGGACGTGCTGGTCATGCGTTTCGCCGACCTGCAGCTTGCCATGCCGTTCATCCTGCTCGCCATCACCTTCATCGCCATCGTCGGCGGCAGCCTGACCAACACGATCATCCTCCTGATCGTGTCGCAATGGGTGCAATATGCCCGCCTCGTGCGCGGCTCGGTTCTGACGCTGCGCGAGCGCGAATTCATCCTCTCGGCCCGTGCGATCGGCGTCAAAGACTGGCGCATCATCTTCCAACACCTGCTGCCGAACCTGATCGGCCCGGTAATCGTGCTGATGACGCTCAACGTCGCCAATAACATCCTGCTCGAAAGCAGCTTGACCTTCCTTGGCCTCGGCGTCGATCCGACCATCCCGAGCTGGGGTGGCATGCTGGCCGATGGCCGCACATACCTTCAGACCGCATGGTGGGTCAGCGTCTTCCCGGGCCTTGCCATCCTTCTCACCGTGCTTGGCCTCAATCTGCTCGGCGATTGGCTGCGCGACAGCCTCGACCCGACCGGCCGCACTTCCAGATAATCCTTTCGGCATACAGCAAGGCTTAAGCACCATGACTTCGATCTTCGAGACTTCAATCGAGCGTACTCTTGAAACTCTGGTCACCGGTGCCAAGCCCGGCCTGTCTTTCGAAGCCTGGACATTCGACGATACGAAAAGCCGCCGCGCCGCCGAACAGGCGCTGAAGGAAAAAGGCATAACCGCCCGCATCCGCAGCGCCTACAAGCCGCTTCTCTTCACCTTCCTCGAAGAGATCGACCTTGCCTGCGTAACCGCGATTGAGGTGCGTTACCCGGTACATGCCAACGCGCCGGCCAACCGTTTTCGCCTTGAAGCTTACCCGCTGGCATCGCTCATCGGTGACGCGAAGATCGAATTCATCGCCCGCGACGACGGCGAATTCTTTTACAATGTCACTCTGACTCGCAACGGCGAGACAGAAACCCTGAAAGTTCTCGTGCCGAACCGCGTGCATCAGGATGTTGTTGGCGAAACCAATGTCTCACCAACGGGCTGGTACCGCGCCGAAGGCAATGAGAGCGGCGAGCGTCTGGAAACTGATTACGAACGCCTGTTCCACGGCGCTATCGACGCTGTTGCCGATTATGATTGGGGTTCGACCGAGCCCTATTTCGAAGAACTCAACATCTGCGTCTCGCATCCGGCCGAAGATATGGAACTGCCGGTCGGCGACGAAGTCGTCAGCCTGCGCGAAGCGCTTCACGAGGATTTCTACTTCTCGCTGCTCGAATTTTTCCAGAAAAAGTCCGGCCGGCCGCTCGGCGACCGTGGCCTGAAGCCCGGCCAGATTGTGCCGGAGATCATCCGGAGTGCCGGTGAGATCCGCATTCACGTCGAAACCCGCCCGCTGACGACCGGTTTCCTCGACGGCCAGGAACACGCAATCGATATCGCGGCCGAACCGCCGGCAGCCGCCCAGATGGCGAAGCTCCTGGCAGAAATCGGCGGAGAGGAATTCACCGCCAATTCCCGATCCGGCCGCGTTCTTTCGGCTCGCTACGTCAAGGGCAGCGACGCTGCCGTGATGATCAGCGGCGGCCAGCATCCCAACGAAACGACAGGCATCGTCGGCGCGATCCGCGCCGCCCGCGCCCTGAAACAGCGCGCCAATTCGCATTTCACCATCTCGCCGCTGGAAAACCCGGATGGCTACGCGCTGCACCAGCGCCTGCGTGTCGACAACCCGCGCCACATGCATCACGCCGCTCGTTACACGGCTCTGGGTGACGATCTCGAATACCGAACGCGCGAAAATTCAGGCGAGCACCTGAACGAAAAGGCGATCCGCTTCAAGGCGCAGGAGATCAGCGGCGCAAAACTGCATGTGAACCTGCACGGCTACCCGTCTCATGAATGGACCCGGCCGCTGTCGGGCTACGTGCCGCGCAATTTCGCCATGTGGACGCTGCCGAAAGGCTTCTTCCTCGTGATGCGCCACCACGCCGGCTGGACGGAACAGGCAGAAGCCATGCTCGACCATGTGACACGGCATCTCGGCGCCATTCCGGGCATTCTCGACTACAACAACCGCCAGATCGCGCTTTACGAAACCCATGCCGGCGAAACGGGTTTCCGCATCATCAACGGTTTCCCCTGCCTTTCATCGATCGACGATCGCCACACCGTGCCGCTGACGCTGATTACCGAATATCCGGACGAAACCATCTACGGCGACGATTTCATCACCGGCCATACGGCGCAGATGGAAACGGTGATCTCGGCCTACGAATCCTGGCAGATGCTGCAGGCAAAGGCTTCGGTCTGACCGCGAGATTTGGCGGGATGGATGGAGGTCCAACAACCTCCTATCCTCGATAATCTGACATCACCAGATCGGCTGGATCAGCCGATCTGCACCACGTGGCCCGGTGATACTTCTCGATATTCCCGCTTTGGCGGCTCATAGCCCATTGCCCGTACTGGGCTCTTCAACTCGTCGTTGGAAATGCCTCGGCGGATGCCACGGCGCGAGGGATCCGGCACCGGCACTGCGGACATCAGCTTCTTCGTATAGGGATGCTGCGGGTTGTCGAAAACCGCCGCACGCGGACCGATTTCGACGATCTCGCCCAGATACATGACCGCAACGCGATGGCTGACGCGCTCGACCACCGCCATATCGTGAGAGATGAACAGGAAGGCGAGGTTCAGGCTCTGCTGCAGATCGAGAAGCAGGTTACAAACCTGCGCCTTGATCGACACATCCAGCGCGGACACGCTCTCATCGGCGACAATAACTTTCGGGTCGAGAGCCAGCGCGCGAGCGATCGCGATACGCTGGCGCTGGCCACCGGAGAACTCATGCGGATAACGGCTTGCCATATCGGCGGAGAGACCGACTTTTTCAAGCAGGTCCGCCGTCTTCTCCTTAGCCTGTTTCGCCGTGCCCAAGCGATGCTTGATGAAGGGTTCGGAAATGGCGGTACCCACACTCATGCGCGGGTTGAGCGAGGAAAACGGGTCCTGGAAAATCATTTGAACCGATCTGCGCATCTGCCGCAGGCCAATCGTGTCGAGCCGCATGACGTCATAACCGTCGAGCGCGACTTCGCCTCCTGTCGGCTCGATAAGCCGCATGATCGAACGCCCGGTCGTCGACTTGCCGCAACCGGATTCGCCGACGAGCGAGAGCGTCTCGCCCTGGAAGAGATCGAAGGAGACGTTCTCGACCGCATGCACCGCCCCGGTCTGGCGCGACCACAGTCCGGAACGGATCGGGAAGCGGGTGACGAGGTTCTTCACTTCCAGCACAGGCCGCTTCGAGAGCACAACTGTATCGGCCACCTCGACCGGTTCGGCCGGTTTGCCGGTATCGGCATCGAGGACCGGGAAACGTGTTGGCCAGTCATGCCCCTGCATGGATCCCAGCTTCGGCACGGCGGAGAGAAGCGCCCGCGTATAGGGATGCTTGCCACGGTGGAAAATCTCTTCCGTCGGGCCGGTCTCGACCTCGTCGCCACGGAACATGACGATGGTGCGGTCTGCGATCTCGGCAACGACGCCCATGTCATGGGTGATGAAGAGGACGGACATGCCCTCCTCTTCCTGCAAAAGCTTGATCAGGTCGAGGATCTGTCCCTGAATGGTCACATCGAGTGCCGTCGTCGGTTCATCGGCGATCAGTAGCTTCGGACGGGACGCCAGCGCCATTGCGATCATCACGCGCTGGCGCATGCCGCCGGAAAACTGGTGCGGATATTCATCGAAACGGCCAGCGGCGTTTGGGATGCGCACCTTTTCGAGCAGCCGGATCGTTTCGGCGCGCGCCTCAGCCTTCGACATATTCTTGTGGCGGACCAGCACTTCGGAAATCTGCCTTCCGATGGTGAAGATCGGGTTGAGCGATGTCATCGGCTCCTGAAAGATCATCGAGACCTCATTGCCACGCACCGCCCGCATCTCCTTTTCCGAGAGCGCGAGAAGATTGCGGCCATTCAGCATGACCTCGCCTTCGATGCGGCTGGTGGCAGGGGCGAGCAGCCGCATTAGCGACAGGGAGGTGACGGACTTGCCAGATCCGCTTTCACCGACAATCGCGACGGTTTCACCCGGCGCGACATCGAAGGACATGTTGCGCACGACGCTCTTCCATTGGCCATCGACCAGAAAGGACGTCGAAAGTTTTCTTACCGAGAGGACGGGCGTCGTGATCATGGTGTCATCGTCCTATCGCATAGGCCTGCATCAGGCGCGGAGTGGCTGCGGCGCGCAACAGGCCATCGGCATCGCGACGAGCAGCCGTCAGGCGACCGACGGACCAGGCATCGGCAACCTTGACCTTGTGGCCACGGCGGCGCAGCTCCGCCAGCGTCGTCTCGCCGATCGTGCTCTCCACCATGATCTCGCCAGGCGAACTGGTGCGCGGATAGAACGAGCCCGGGAAATGGGACGTGTGGAAGAGCGGCATGTCGATCGCCGCCTGCAGGTTCTTGCCGTGATGGGCATACCGCAGGAAGAAAGGCAGCTGCCACTGATCCTGCTGATCGCCGCCCGGCGTGCCGAACACCATCGAGGGTCTGCCCTGATACAGCGCCAGCGACGGGGTCAACGTTGTGCGCGGACGCTTGCCCGGTGCAAGCGAAGTCGGCAAACCGTCCTTCAGCCAGAACATCTGGGCGCGGGAATTGAGCGCAAAACCGAGGCCCGGAATGATCGGCGAGGACTGCAGCCAGCCGCCCGAAGGTGTGGTCGAAACCATATTTCCCCAACGGTCGATAACGTCGATATGGACGGTATCGCCGCGCTTTTCGGTGAGATGCGACATGGTCGGTTCATACACCGTGCCGGTGCCGCTCGTTTCCGCGAGCATGGCCATGGTGGCATCGATCTGGTGCTCGTAGCCCGGCACGGTTCCCGGACGCAGGTCGAGCGAGGCGGCCGCGCCGATCAGCTTGCGGCGCTCCGCATTGTAGCCATCAGAGAGCAGATATTCGGTCGGGATCTGACCGAATTCCGGGTCGCCATAATAGACCTCGCGATCGGCGAAGGCCAGCTTCATCGCCTCGACGACCGTATGGACGAAATCCGGGCCGGACGGGTCCATGGCAGCAAGATCAAAACCCTTCAGCAGCGCGAGCGACTGCAGGAGCACTGGCCCCTGCCCCCAGGCCGGTGTCTTGGCGATGGTCCAGTCCTGATAGTCCAGCGTCTGCGGCGCTTCGATGGTAGCGCTCCAGTTAGCCATGTCGTCTGCCGTCAGCACGCCCTTGTGCCTGGAGCCGCTCGCATCCATGACTTCGGCGGTCTTGAGGTAGGTATCGATCGTTTCCGCCACGAAGCCGCGATAGAAGGCGTCACGCGCCGCTTCGACCTGATTTTCACGGCCGGTCGTGGCTTCCGCTTCGGCAATAATGCGCTTGTAGGTCTCTGCAAGAACCGGGTTCTTGAAATTGGCATGAGCCTCTGGTGCCGAACCACCCGGCAGCCAGGTTTCGTAGGAGGTCGGCCATTCCTTTTTGAAGAAACCGGCAAGGCCCTTGATGGTGTTGGCTACACGCGGCAGCGTCGGGTGGCCATATTCGGCATAGTAAATCGCCGGTTCCAGCACTTCGCGGACGCTCATCGTGCCGTAGTCGCGCAGCATCAGCATCCAGCCGTCGAAGGCGCCGGGGATGACGGTGGCCAGCAGGCCGTCGCCGGGGATCAATTTCAGGCCTTCGGATGTGTAGTGCTCGATCGTAGCGCCTGCCGGTGCCGGCCCCTGGGCGCAGATGACTTCCACCTTGTCGGTCTTCTTGGAATAAAAGACAGCGGGCATGTCGCCGCCCGGGCCGCAGAGATGCGGCTCGACGATCTGCAGAACGAAGCCGGTTGCGACAGCCGCATCAAAGGCATTGCCGCCCTTTTCCAGGATCGCCATGCCGACGGCGGAGGCGATCCAGTGGGTCGAGGTGACGACGCCAAAGGTGCCGAGGATTTCGGGGCGCGTGGTAAAATCGGACATTCTTGGAATTCCCTATGAAAACTTAGGCCTCGCGCGGATCAAGCGCGTCGCGCAGGCCGTCGCCGAGCAGATTGAAACCGATGACGACGAGGAAGATTGCGATACCCGGCCACATGGTCATCCACGGCGCCTGGCTCAGAAAATTCTTGGCGGTATTGAGCATCGAGCCCCAGCTCGGTGCCGGTGCCTGCTGTCCAAGTCCAAGGAATGACAGGCTTGCTTCCGCGATGATCGCAGTCGCCACAGTCAGCGTCGCCTGGACGATGATCGGTGCAAAGACGTTGGGCAGGATGTAGCGGGTCATGATGTCGAAGTGGTTCAGGCCGATAGAGCGGGCACCTTCCACATAGTCTTCCGTTTTGACCGCAAGCACCTGCCCGCGGGTCAGCCGCACGAAGATAGGCATGGCTGATAGACCGATAGCGATCATCGCATTGGTAAGGCTCGGACCGAGGAAAGCTGCAAGCGCGATCGCCATGATGAGGAACGGCATGGCGAGCAGCGCCTCGGTGACGCGCGAGATCACCATGTCAATCCATCCGCCGAAATAGCCGGCGACGAGGCCAAATGGTACGCCGATCACCACGGCGATCATGACGGAGACCACGCCGGCCATCAGCGAGGCCTGCGCGCCCCAGACCATCCGCGAAAGGATATCGCGGCCGAGGTCATCGGTCCCGAGCCAGTGGGCGGCGGATGGCGCCTTGCGGATAGCGCCCCAGCTGGTGGCGATCGGATCGGCGATCGGCAGGATCGGGGCGGCGGCCGCAAGAATGGCGAAGAACAGCACGATAACCAAACCGACGAGCGCCGACTTGTTGCGCTTCATCTTCTTCCAGGCGCGGCTTTCCTGTCGCTTGGCCGGGACAGGGACGGTGGAGCTGATAGCTGTCATGTCGTCGTCCTCAGATGGTCGCCCTGAGGCGCGGATTGAGCAGGACATAAGCGATGTCGGCGAGAAGGTTCATCAGGATGAAGCCGACGGCAGTGCACAGAACGATGCCCTGGACAACGGCATAATCGCGAGTGAACACGGCATCGACGGTCATCTTGCCGAAGCCCGGGATGGTAAAAATCTGTTCGGTCAGGACGGCCCCGGCAAGCAGTTCGCCGAACAGCAGCGCCAGAAGCGTGATGACCGGCAGAAGCGCGTTGCGAAAACTGTGCGACAGGATGATTTCGCGCGGCGACAATCCCTTGGCTCGGGCAGTGCGTATGTAGTCGGAGCTTAAAACCGCGACCATGGCCGAACGGGTATGGCGCATCAGCGTCGCGGCGAGCGCATTACCGAGCACGAAGGCCGGCATGATCATCGTCTCGATCGAGCGAACCGGATCGACGAAGATCGATTCATAACCGGAAGCCGGAAGCCAGCCGAGCTGCACCGAAACGAGCAGGATCAGCATGATGCCGAGCCAGAAATTCGGAATCGAGAGACCTGACAGTGCCACGATATTGGCGGTGTAATCGATCCAGGTGTTCTTCTTGACTGCAGCCAGGATTCCGATCGGGATACCGATGATCATCGCGAAGAACATGGCCATGACGGCAAGCTGGATCGTGACCGGCAGCTTCTGTCCGATCAGTTCCAGCACCGGCTGGTTGGTGCGCAGCGAGATGCCGAAATCACCCGTCACAACCCCACCCAGCCAGTTGAGATACTGAACCGGCATCGGATCGTTGAGACGGTATTTTTCACGCAGGAATTCGATCGTTGCCGGATCGCGTTCCTCGCCGGCCATGGCCAGAACGGGATCACCCGGCAAAAGCTTCTGCAGTGAAAAGACGAAGATCGAAATGATTAGCAGCGTCGGGATCGCGACCAGCAGTCGCTTGCCGATATAGACAGGCATGGCATTGCCCTCGTTTATGGTCAGTCTCGGTTCGGTCAGTCTGACAGGCCGCACGAGGCTTGCCTCGTGCGGCAGTCGATCAAGCGGGATCAGTCCTTGGAGACACCAAGCAGGCGGATCATGCCGTCCGGCGACGGCGCCCAGCCCTTCACCTTCTTGGAGAGGGCATAGGCATAGGGCTGGTGACCAAGATAGATGATCGGCATGTCGTCGTTGAGGATCGCCATGGCCGCATCATATTTTTCCTTGCGGACGGCATCGTCGGTCGAGGCGCGGGCCGCGTTGAGCAATGTGTCGACTTCCGGGTTGCAATATTTCACGTCGTTGATGCCGCCCTTGCAGGTGACGAACTGGTGAATGTTGCCATCCGGATCGATACGGCCGGACCAGTCCGAACGCGACAGCTGATAGTTACCGGCGGTCTGTTCCGAGAGAAGCGTCGCGAATTCGGTCGCCTTCAGCGTGACGTTGAAACCGGCTTCCGCCACCATCGACTGGATGACCTGCATCATCTGGGTCTGGGTCGTGTTGTTGGCGTGCTGCAGTTCGATGTCGAGCTTTTCGTAGCCCGCTTCCTTCATCAGCTGCTTGGCCTTGTCGATATCGCGAGCCGGAACCGGAATATTCTTGTCGAACCAAGGGCTCGACGGCGGGAACGGCTGGTTGCCGGCCTTCGAAGTGCCTTCGAAGACGATCTGGCCGATCGCTTCGCGGTCGATTGCAAGCGAGAAAGCCTGGCGCAGGCGCTTGTCCTTGCCGAGCGGGTTTTCCGCACGCGGGCCGTTTGCGATGTTGACATACATTGCCATGTAGCCTGGACCGATGACGTCGGCGTAAGTGAGGTTCGCGTCGTTCTTGACCGATTCCGCATCGGAGGCGGAGATACGCTCGGCCATGTCGAGATCGCCGGACCGCAGGTTGGCGAGCTTCACGGTCGTGTCGGGGATCGGCAGGTAGGTCACCTTGTCGACGAGAATCTTATCCTTGTCCCAGTAGTCGGCGAACTTTTCCAGCACGATACGGTCCTGCTGGATACGTTCGACAAACTTGAACGGGCCGGCGCAAACCGGCTTGGAGCCGAAGTTGGCGCCGAGTTCGGCTGCAGCCTTCGGCGCAACGATCATGCCAGCGCGGTCGGACAGCTGGGCGAGCAGCGTCACGTCTGCCGATTTCAGGGTGAATTTGACTTCCAGCGGGCCTGTCGCCTCCACCTTTGCCACGGAAGACAGCTCACTCTTGCGGCGCGATTCCGGCAGGGTCATGTTGCGCTCGATGGTGGCGACGACGGCCGCCGCATCCAGCACTTCGCCGTCGTGGAACTTGACGCCGTCGCGAATCTTCATCGTTAGAACCTTGCCCTCTTCCGACCAGGCCCATTCGGTGGCCAGCTGTGGCACGATCTTCATGTCCTGGTCGATATCGACGAGCTTGTCGCACATCGCGGTATAGACGATGCGGCCGACAAAGGTGCGCGACTGCGCCGGATCCAGCACATCGGCATCGTCGTTAAGTCCGATGCGCAGCTCGGACGACATGGCCGGCATGGCCATCAAGGCACTGGCGAGCAGTGCCGCGCTCAAAGCGGTAATTCTCTTCATGTTCTATCCTCTGGTCTGACTATCTTTGATGACATTGTTCTTGTTGGCCGGCCCTACGGGCCAGGCGGTCTTGAAATCGGCGGATCATGAGACGGCGCTGATTGCGTCGTCGTCATCTTCCACTGTGTCGGCTGACGAAACCGCCGTGGCGGTTTCGTCTAGAAACTCAAGCGAGGTGGCGCGGATCAGGCGCTCCTGATGCATGAGAAGGTGCTGGCGCATCGCCTCTCCCGCTCGCCCGGGATCCCGTGCGGCGATGGCATCGACGATCGCCATATGCTGTTCGTAGGAGGTGCGCCCATTGGTTCCGGTGCGCCGTGCACGCTCGCGAATGGACTGCCATGCCCCGTCCTGTCGAACGCGGTTGACTACATCGAAAATCGACAGGAACAGCATGTTTCCGGCGCTCTGGGCGATCTGGCGATGGAGCGACCCGTCCCACAGCTCCTTGGCATCGGCATCCTTGCTCTGGCCCGTTTTCTCGGCGAGAGCACGCATCCTCTCGATTTCGGACGGTTTGGCGCGCATTGCGGCGAGTTGTGCCAGCTGCGGCTCGATGCGCAGGCGCACTTCCATGATCTCCATGAAATCGGTACCGGCAACCAATTCATCGACTTGAGCAGACCAGCCATCGGGCTTTTCACCCAGAAAGGTTCCGGCACCCTGACGTCGCCAGACCAGCCCTTCCGCTTCCAGAACCTCCAGAGCGCGGCGAACAGCCCTACGGCCGACATTCAAACTCTCCGCAAAGGCCCGCTCGGTCGGCAAACGCCCATCCTTTGCGATCTCTCCATTCCGGATGAATTCGCGAAGCCTTGCCAGAGCGAAATTGGAATTGTCGTTAGGGCCTGCGGTCAAGTTGCACCATTTGATCGAACCAATTCTGTATTGGTTCAATCTGGAGGATTTTCCTCACACACGTCAAGCCATTTTTTTGGGCGTCCTACTTTGCCGCTCAAAATATATGCAGAACAGTTTGGAAACGGGACATAACCGCAGAAACAAGGGCTACGGCTTCGTAGGAAAACCACGCAGCAAAACGCCGGCGTTCCAGATGGAGCGTCGGCGCGAATGTCGCATGTTCTAAAGTTTTGGGCTCCGGACTCGGATGACGTATCTTACCATCCTGCTGGTCGGGCTCGTCCGGATCGATAGCGAAAAGGCTTAACTCACCTCTCTGCGCGCATGATCTCGCGCGGGCTCTTCGTCAGGCGAATACCGCCGTCTCTGCCGACGACCACCGTCTCGCTGAAGCCGAGACCTTGTGCCGTCGCATAGAGATGGAAGACCATTCCCTCTTGCAGAGGCCAGTTCGACGTCGGCAGGAAGGTGCCGGAGAAATCGCTCGTGCGCGGCGTGCGGGTGTAGAGGCCGAGCGTATAGGCGGTGACGTTCTCATAGACCGGCCGCAGACCAGCATCGAGCGAACCCTGCCGCATGATCGCGTCAACATCGCGGGCAATCGCGCCTGGTTTCATCGCGGCAATCTGTCGATCCTGCAGCCCGACCAGTTTTTCAGCCGCGGCCTCCAGTTCCGCAGATGGCTTGCCGACCACGATCGGCCGCATCATCCGCGCGCCATAATTGCCGACACGCGGAATGAGCTCGACATGAAGCACGTCGCCCTCTTGGATCGCCTCGGTCTTGAACACGCCGTGAAGAAATTCATGGCTGCCGGAGGCTTTCACTACCGGCCCCACTTCGCCGGTATCGGCTCCCTCGTGCAGGAACACGCCGGAAGCGATCGCAGCCGCATCGCGCGTCGTCATGCCGGGTCTGGCCTGCCTTGCTATCTCGGCCATCGCCTTGTCGGCAATTGCAGATGCCTGGGCAAGCACGGCGATCTCTTCTTCCGACTTCACCCAGCGCAGGCTGTCGCCCAACCCCGGCATCGGCACGAAAGCCGCATCCGGCAAAAGCGCCTGCAGCCGCATGAAGGTTGCAGCACTCATGCTGTAGGAATTGGTGTCCAGCCCGATCCGCGCCTTGCCGAAGCCATGGTCAAGGATGCTTCCGGCAACGGCTGCCTGCGCTTCATCGGTGTCGGCAAAGCCGACGACGTCGGTGATCCAGCTCTTTTCGCGGCATGGCGCTTCGTCCAGTGCCCGCAGGCAGAACCACGCCGCGCCCTCGCGCGGCAGGAAGGCCGCACGATACATGGTCTCGGACACGGTGTAACCCGTCAGCCAAGCCAGAAACTCACCGCTGTCGACTAGCAGCAGATCGGCGCCTGAAGACGCTATGGCGTCCCGGGCGAGAGTGATGCGACGATCATATTCCGCCCGGGAAAACACCTTACGCCACCTCGCAGATGTCGAGGATGGTCAGCATGTAGACGCGGATCATGTCGAGGAAGTCGATAATGTCGACACGCTCGTCAGGCATCGTGTTGTAACGGCCGCCCGGACCGCAGACGATGCCTTCCATGCCAAGCTCATGGTAGAGATGGCCGGCATCGGTGCCATAGAAGCGCGTCGGCGTGATCGCACCGGTCGGCTGTTTTTCGCCGCGTACGGCCTCATAGGCTGCATTGATCGACTTGACGATGCGGCTATCCGTCGAGACTTCGAAGGGCGGCATCAGCGGACGGCCCTCGATCATTTCCGGAACGAGCTTTGCCTTCAAGCCAGGGAAGCGACCTTCCAGAGCCCGTAGTTCCTTGTCGAGATCGGCAAGAACGCCTTCCTGAGTCTGGCCCGGCGCATAACGGCAGGAGCCCTTGAGGCGAACGAAATCGGCCACCTGCGGCGGACGCCATTCTTCGAGATCGCGACCGAGCGCACCATGCACGACACCCACATGGCCGCGATTGATCGAGCGGTGAACGTCGCTTCTCGCGCCGCTGAAGGTCATCGCGTTGATGCGCGGAATGATATCGCATGCGGCAGCGATCGCATCGACGGATTCCTCGCGCTTCGACAGATGGCGGGTATCACCAGTCAATTCGATGACATAGCTCAGCGCCGCCGCGTGCATCGTCACGGCAACGAGATCGCTCGGTTCGCTGTTGATGAAATAATCTGCCTTCACGCCGCTGCGGATCGCAGCCAGCGTGCCGACGCCACCCTGCAATTCGCCGACAACGAAAGTGAGCGTCACATCGCCCTTCAGCTTGACGCCGGCTTCCAGCAGGGTCTTCACAGCGCAGAAATAGGCGGCATCACCGGCCTTCATGTTGGAAACGCCGATGCCGTAAATGAACTTGTCGTCAACGAGACCCGCGTAAGGGTCGACCGTCCAGCCCTCGGTAACCGGATTGGTGTCGAGATGACCATTGAACAGCAGGCTCTTGCCCCCGCCCTGCCCTTTGAGGCGGCCGATCGTGTTGAAACGACGGCCCTCGTCAAACGCCTGCAGCTCGGCATCGACGCCGATCTTCTCGAGTTCCTTTGCCATCCAGCGGGCGAGATCCTTCTCGCCTTCGGTCTCCGAATGGCTCTTGTGCTGGACCATTTTCGACAGGAAATCGAGGCAGGCCTTTTCGTCGATCCGATCCACGAGGGACTTCGGGTCCATTGTCATGCTCCTTGATGCATTATCACTGGTATTGGTCATTGAAATTGGGCGGCGGCGCGCGGCACCGCCTCGATCAGCCGGCGGGTATAGTCGGCCCGATCAGGGCTATCGATCTCGTCGGCCTTCACCACCTCGATCAGGTCGCCGCGATACATGACGGCGATCCGGTGGGCGATCTGGCGGATCAGGTTGAGATCATGGGTGATGAACAGATAGGCCGTGCCGCTCGCCTTCTGCAGTTCAAGCAGCAGCTCCACCACGGAGGCCTGAACCGACACATCCAGCGCCGAGGTTATCTCGTCGCAGATGACCAGCTTCGGCTTCGAAGCGAAAGCACGGGCAATCGCCACACGCTGCTTCTCGCCGCCGGAAAGCTGGTGCTGATAGCGGTTGGCATGGGTGCGCGGCAGGCGCACCTGCTCCAGCATGTCGCCGACCTGCTTTTCGAGATCGCTCCCGTCACCGAACAGCTTCAGCGGCCGCGACAGGATTTCAAAGATCTTCTGGCGCGGATTGAGCGAGGCATCCGGGTGCTGGAAGATGATCTGCACATCCTTGCGATAGGCATTATCCATGTCGCCGAGATTTTTTATCTCGCGCCCGTCGAACCAGATCTTGCCTTCGAACCGGTTGAGCCCCGTCATCGCCTTGGCAAGCGTCGACTTGCCAGATCCGCTCTCCCCGACAATGCCGAGGATTTCGCCCGGATTGACACTGAGGCTGATCGCATTGTTGCCGGTGACGCGATCGACCTTCCTGCCAGTCAGCGCAGCGAGGAACGATTTTCGGCCGAAATGAACACTGACATTCTCGACCTTCACCAGTGGCTTGTCGGTGACGACCACATCATCCTTCACCAGCCGGTGGGCCGGGTCGGGAACGGCGGTGATCAGTTCCTTCGTGTAATCCTGCTGAGGATTTGTGAAGATCTCCCGGACCGTTCCCTGCTCGACAATATCGCCGCGCTTGATCACGGCGACCCGCCCTGCCGTGCGCGCCACAAGAGCCAGGTCATGCGAGATATAGAGCGAGGCAACGCCGGTCTCGGCCTGCAGTTCGACAAACAGGTCGAGGATTTGCCGCGAGGTAATGACGTCAAGCGCCGTCGTCGGCTCGTCGAAAATGATGCATTCCGGGTTGCAGGCAAAGGCCGACGCGATGACGACGCGCTGCTTTTCGCCGCCGGACACCTCATGTGGCATGCGGTGCATCATCTGCGTCGGGGTTTTAAGGCCCACATGGGCAAGCCGTTCCTCGCCTTCCTTCCAAGCCTGCTGACGGGTCAAGCCGCGATGGCGCATCAGGACTTCGGCCAGCTGGGTGCCGAGCGACAGTGTCGGATTGAGCGATGTACTCGGATCCTGAAACACCATGCTGATACGCCGACCGCGAATGGCCTCCATCTGCCGCTCGGACTTTTCCAGCAGATTGTCGCCGCCGAGCAGGATCTTGCCGCCCGGTTCGCGGGCATTCTTCGGCAGGTAGCGCATGATCGACCAGGCGAGCGAGGTCTTGCCCGAGCCGCTCTCGCCGACGAGGCCGAGGATCTCGCCGCGGTTGATGGCAAAATCGACGGCCTTCAGCGCGTGATACGGGCCGTTGGCGGTCTCGTAATCGAGCGAGTAGTTCTCGATCGCCAGAACAGGCGAAAGAACCGTTTTGTTTTCGGTGTTGGTCATGGGTGTCACCTCAGGTCCGCGGATTGAGGGCATCGCGGAGACCGTCGCCCAGAAGGTTGAAACCGACAGCGACGATGGCGATCGCCACGCTCGGCCAGATCAGGATGCCGGCCGACATGTGCATGTAACGGCGTGCTTCCGAGACCATCAGGCCCCATTCGGCAGCCGGCGGCTGCGCGCCGAGACCGAGGAAGGAGAGCGTTGCAAACAGCATCACGGCAAACGACACGCGGATGGTCATCTCGACGATGATGGGCGCGATCACGTTCGGCAGCATTTCGCGGCGAATGATGTATGAAGAGCTTTCGCCACGGGCGATTGCCGCATTCACATAATCCTGCTTGCGCACGGAAAGCGCCACGCTTCGGGTAATGCGGGCCATGCCGGGCGCAAATGCGATGGCAACGGCGACCAGCGCATTGACCGTGCTGGAGCCGAGCAGGTTGACCACGAGAAGCGCGAACAACAGGCTCGGGATCGACATCACCGCATCGATGGTGCGCATGATCAGTTCGTCGGCACGGCCGCCGAGGAAGGCGGAAGCGGTACCGATCAGCGCGCCGATCAGCGTGCCGGCGATGGTTGCGAGCACGGCCATGACGACGGTGGCGCGGGCGCCGATCAAAAGGCGGCTGAAGATGTCACGGCCATACTGGTCTGTACCCAGCCAGTACATCAGGCTCGGGCCCTTGTAGCGGGCAAGCGGCGACAGCTTTTCCGGATCATAGGGAGCAACCATCGGGCCGAACACGACGATCGCAAGGACCAGCACCACGAGAAAAGTGCCGATGGCGCCCTGCGGCGTCTTCAGAAGACGTTTCAAGAACTCAGTCATACTGGATCCTCTTGTCGAGCCAGGCATAGAGGATGTCGGCAATGAAATTGACGATTGAATAGGTGGCGGCCATGATCAGCACGCCGGCCTGGATGGCGGGCAGGTCGCGCGCCTGGATGGCGACGATCAGCTGGCGGCCGATACCGGGAATGGCGAAGATCTCTTCAACGACGATGACGCCGCCGAGAAGATAACCGACATCGAGCGCGACGATGGTGATCGTCGGCAGCAGCGCGTTGCGCAGCGCGTGGCGGCGCAGAACATGCCCACGGGACAGGCCCTTGAGCCTTGCTGCGCGGATATAATCCGTATGCAGCACGTCAACGAGTTCCGAGCGCACCATGCGGGACACGTGAGCGATCAGAATGATCGAGATGACGCAGACCGGCAGAACAAGATGCGCGATTCCGCCAAGGAAATCTTCGGTCAGCGGTACATAACCGGTCGGCGGCAGCCACTTCATCCAGTCGGCAAAAATCAGGACCGCGATGGTCGCCGTGACGAATTCGGGAAGCGCCACGCCGGCATAGGAGATCAGGCTCACCACCATGTCGGCGATCTTGCCGCGGCGGATGGCAGCGATGATGCCGAGCGGGATGGCGAGCACCAGCATCAACCCGATCGAGAAGAATGCCAGAATGAGGGACCTGCCGAGCGCCTCGAACATTGCGGGGCCGACGGGCTGGCCGGTGCGCAGCGAGGTGCCGAGATCACCCTGCACGACATGCCAGAGCCATGTCGCATATTGCTGCCAGATCGGTGCATCGAGGCCCATCGTCTGGCGCAGCGCGTCGAGCGCTTCCGGGGTGGCGTTTTCGCCCAGCATCATGACGGCCGCGTCGGCCGGCAGGATCTGGGTAATGGCAAAGACGATCAGCGACACGACAAGAAGCGTGTAGACGATCATCACCAGCCGCTTGGCTATGTAGTTCGGAGACAGGGGCGTGTTCCTTGGTCAAGAGGGCCGGACGCCAGAAAGGCGCCCGGCGATATTGGCGGTCGGATGGATCAGCCGCGCTTCGGCGCCTTGTCGGTGAGCGAAGCGTAGTCGAGACGGTAAACGGAAGCGCGGGGATGCGCCTCGAACCCTTCGACCCAGCTGCGCTTGGCGGCCAGAACGTCGAAGAAGGACGGGATGATCGAGGGAACTTCCTCGTTCATGATTTCCTGTGCCTTGGTATAAAGCTCGGTGCGCTTGGCTTCGTCGGTCGTGCCGCGGGCTTCGTTGACGAGAGCGTCGAAATCCTTGTTGTTCCAGCGCGTCTCGTTCCAGGCTGCATCAGAGGTGTAGAGCAGCTTGAAGATACCGTCCGGCGTCGGCTGCATGTTGTAGAAGCCGACATAGAACGAGCCCTTCTTCCACACCTGCTCCAGATAGGTCGCATGCGGCATGGTCTGGACATTGATGGTGATGCCCGCTTCCTTGGCCATTTCGCGCAGCGCGACGGCAAGCTGGGTGCGCACCGCCGGGCGGTCGGAGGCGATCAATGTCGCTTCGAGCCCGTTCGGGAAACCTGCCTCGGCCAGAAGCTTCTTGGCTTCCTCGATATTGGCCTCGCGCTGCTTGACCTGGCTGAAGAACTGATAGGAGGGGTTAAGCGGCGTGTCGTTGCCGATCGTGCCGAAACCCTCGGTGACAAAACCGACCATGGCTTCGCGATCTACCGTCAATGCGATGGCGCGACGGACGCGCGGATCGTTGAACGGTGCGGTGTCGCAACCGAAGTTGATGTTGCAGAACTGGCCCGACGGCGTGCGCAGCGTGTCGATCCCGTCGGTGCCGTCGATGCGCAGGAACTCGGTCGGCTGGATGGTTGAGATGATGTCGATATTGCCTGAAATCAGCGCCGAACCTTCGGCCGAAATATCCGGGAAGACCTGCACTTCAATGCGGTCGAGATATGGACGCGCCGGATCGTAATATGCCTCGTTGCGCTCGACGACGATCAGGCGGTCGGGTTCGTAGGAGACGAGCTTGAACGGGCCGGTGCCGACAGCCTTGGTCGACAGGCTCTTCAGGTCGCCGGTTGCGATTGCGGCCGGAATGATGCGGGCGTTGGGATAGGCGAGTGCAGCCGGAAGGTCGGCAAAGGAGCCGGAGAGCTTGATCAGAACGGTGGCGTCGTCGACGGCTGCGATATCGGAAATCGGGCCGATATTGTTGCGGCCGGGCGAAGCGGTCGCCGGATCGAGGATCGTCTTCAATGTAGTGACGACATCGTTTGCGGTGAAGGCGGAACCATCATGGAAGGTGACGCCGGTGCGCAGCTTGAAGGTCCATTCCGTCAGCGCGTCATTGGCGCTCCAGCTTTCGGCCAGATCCGGCTCGATCGACATGTCGACCCTGAGGCGCGTCAGGTTGCTGTAGAGCAGTTCGGTGACCAGATATTCCGGGTTCACACGGGTCAGCAGCGGATGGATGACGCTTGCCGCCTGGTCGACGGAGATGCGCAACGTGCCACCCTTGGCAGGCGTTGCAGCCTGGGCAAAACTCATCGAAGGCGCGGCAAGGATGGCGGCGGTGCCGGCCAGGAAGAAGCGGCGTTTCATTTCCAGCATGTTTCAGTTCCCTTGTTTATCAGCTATGGTTTTCTGGAATGGCGTCTGCGACGAATTCCGCCGCAAGATAGGCAAGAATGCTTTTTGCGAGCGCGATGATGTCCTGTCGCGTCGTGTGTTCTTCCGGACTGTGAATGCAGCTTTCCGGCCGGCCGAGACCACCCAGCAGCACTTCGGGGCCAAAACCCGCCTTCTG
The DNA here is from genome assembly GCA_023451735.1 of Pseudomonadota bacterium. Classification (GTDB taxonomy): domain Bacteria; phylum Pseudomonadota; class Alphaproteobacteria; order Rhizobiales; family Rhizobiaceae; genus Neorhizobium. The sequence goes on from JAEXYH010000005.1 coordinate 37,678, forward strand.
CACGTAACCGAAATCGGAACACGAGGCCGCGCCCCATTTGTGAAAATCGTCCGGCCTGTAGCCAAAGCCTTCCGACAGAGCCTTCTGCCAGCGCGGCCAATGCGGCCCGTCTGGATCATCGGTTGGAATCAGGTGACCAACGAGATCGACGGCAAGCTTGAGATCGGTTCGGTTCAGGCAGTTGCGGATCGCAGCCTCTATTTCGGCGCGAGCCTCATCATAGCTCTCTTCCGGCGCATAACGGCGCGAGACGAGAATTTTGATTTCGGCCGGCACCTGCCCGCCCGCCGTGCCGCCATTGACGGCGGCAATGGTCAGCGACGGCCGCAGCGGACCGGCTGCATGCGGCGGCGGCGCCAGCTTCGATTCACGCTTCGCGATTTCCGGCTTCAACGCCACGAGCGCATTCAGCACCGGCAGCGCGCCTTCTATGGCATTGACGCCGGCGCCCGTCCGATTGCCTTCCCCGGCATGCACCGCATGACCAGTGATCGTCACCTGCAGGTTGAAGATGCCGAAACATCCGGCCCAGACGCGCGGTGCGGCCGAACCGTTGAAGTTGAGGATATGCCCCTTCAGCAAGCCCTGTTCCGCGAGATAACGGATGCCGGGATAAAGCCCGCCCTCTTCGTCGGTGCACAGAAGCAGCGTCGGATCATAAGCAAGCGTCACGCCGCATTCCTTCGCCGCGCGCAGCGCAAGCAGCGTCGCCGCGATCGTGCCCTTCATGTCGGCGGCGCCGAGACCGTAAAGATTGTCGCCCTCGATCGTCAGGGACAACGGATCGCGCGCCCAGCCCGGCGCGACCGGAACGGTATCGACATGGTAATAAAGACCGCAGACAGGTTTCCCGCTGTCGCGGCTTGCCACCAGGTTCGTCCGTTCGCCGGACGCCGGGCCGCCGGGGACGTACCAGAGATCACGCGGCACCGTTACACGATCGAAGTCGAAACCGAGCGGTTCGAGCAATTCTGCCATGAGATCGGCGAATTCACCGTAGCCTTCGCCGGGCGGGAAAGAGGTGTCGACCGCAATCATTCGCGCCAAATCACCAACGGCGATCTCGACATCACGCTCAATCGCTGCCATGGCAGAGGTCAGGATATGCTGTTGCGAAGCGGATTGTTCTTCGATCATGCGGCATCCTCGTACCTGGCGCCTGCCTCCTCAGCTTGCGCTTTAATATAAACTATATAGTAATACTGCGTAGATCGCTCTCATGAGTCAACTCTAAAGAAGAGGCAAATAATTGCCAGAACTGCCCAATATTTCATCAGAAGCACAGAGGCTCGGAGAGCTGTCTTTGCCGCTCTATGAAGTGGTAAAACGGCAGATCACGGAGGCCATCATGTTAGGCAAGCTGGAACCCGGTTCGGTTCTGCCTAGCGAAGTGGCATTGTCCCAAACTTATGGTGTGGCCGTAGGCACCATTCGCCGCGCCCTGATGGACCTCACCAATGACGGGATTCTCAGCCGTCGCCGCAAGACCGGCACGGTCGTCACCGGCCGCAAGCCGCAGCACAGTCTGCGCCTGTTCTTCCAGTATTTTCGCCTGCACGGGCTCGACGGATCGCTCAGCAAGTCGGTGACGACGGTCACATCGCTGGACCACGTCACCGCCTCCGCTGCCGAAGCGGAAAAGCTGCAGATTGAAAAAGGCGCGCCGATCGTCCGGTTCCATCGTTACCGAAGCATCGATGATCGCCCCATCATGCACGAAACGCTGACCCTCTCGCGCGAAAGGGTGCCGAACTTTCCGGAGAGAAAGGAAGATATTCCCTCACTCTTCTACCTGCATCTTCTCGAGCATCATGGAATCCGCATCTCGGCGGTGCGCGAGCAGATCGGTGCAGATCTCGCCACGCAAGAGGATGCCCGCTGGCTTGACCTGAAACTGCCTGCGGCAGTGCTGACGATCGATGAAGTCGCCTATGACCAGATGGCGGTACCCGTGCTGATTTCCGCCCATCGTGCCACGACCGCAAATCACCGTTACGTCAACGAAGTTCAATGACGACCTTAGCCGGACTGCCCAGCAGTCCGGCTATCAACCTTTAAATCAGTAGCCCTCGTCACAAAGCTTGGCGACCTCATCGATCGTCAACGCATCGATACCGAGCGCCGGCAGAAGATCGTTCTGTCCCGGCAGGTCGTGGCCCGTGGCGGCCGACATCATGGCAATGCCGGCATCATGCAGCATCGTCGGCTTGCCGGCCAAACGCCCCAGCAGCGAGGTCGGCACGAGGCCGAAAGGCACGTCCTCGTAGATATAACGGCTATCGACCGTCGTCGGGCCGAAACCGCCGCGACCTTCCGCATGCATCTGCTGGTTCATCTCCGACACGCTGCCCATCGGCACATGGAAGGACAGCGAAAAATGCTCGCGCACGGTGCGCACCGAAAGGCCGAGCGTCGCGGCAATCGCCAGACGTTCCTCGTCGAGCGTTTCGATGACACGGCCGACAGTCGGGGTAATGTTGTCACCCTGTCCCCAGGTCTCGCCCTTTTCCATGCGGGTGAGGTTGAGAAGCGCAATGCCAAGGTGGTTCTGCGGGTTGAGATTGCTGAGCGAGATCGCCATCACGCCATCGCGCTTGACGAAGCGATCGCCAAACAATTCGGTGCATAGCGCATGCCCCGCATCAATGTCGGATTTCGGCAAGGTGGCGATATCCACCTTTTGGCGTACGGTATTCACCTTCACCGTCGTCATGTCCGGCTGCACCCGGCCGGTCAGAAGCGTCGTGCCCCAGACGCTGATCGGAAGTTTCACGCCACGCGCGGCAAGTCCCTTCGAGAGATAAAGCGCGCCAAAAGAGCAATGCGAGGAGATGATCACCGGCTGACCGGATTTGAGATGCGGGATCGCGGCATCGAACGCGGCCTTGTGGCCGTAACCAGGCAGGGCAACGACGATAACGTCGGCAGAGATCACCGCCTCTTCGCAATCGCTGGCGATACGCACCCGGCCGGAGAAGTCGAAGGCGCCATTCGCGGTCAGTTCGGTGCCATCAGCCAGCGCCTGCGCGCTCTTTCCGGATGGCGACCACAGCATGGGGTCATGGCCTTCCTTGGCGAGATAGGCGGCCATTCCGAATGCAATAGATCCGGCTCCGAGGATACTGACGCGCATGGTTTCTCCTTGATGATTGAGACGATTTTTAAAGGCAGGGGCGGGGCCTACATGTATTTGGTCGGCAGCGCCGTTGTAAACTTCATTTCCTCCATGGCGATGGAAGAGCTGAGGTCGGAGAATTCCAGCCGGCTGATCAGGTTCTTGTAGACCTGGTCATAAACATCGATATCCGGCACCACGACGCGCAACAGATAGTCGGCATCGCCGGTCAGCCGGTAAGCTTCCAGAATTTCGGGGATTTCCTTGATCTCCTTGCGGAAATCGTCGAGCCATGTGGTCGTGTGGCGCGGCACCTTGACGGAGATGAAGATCGTCATCGGCACATTTGCCATGCGCCGGTCGATCAGCGCCACCTTGGAGCGGATCAGCCCGATATCCTCCATCCGCTTGATCCGACGCCAACAGGGCGTGTGCGACAGGCCGACTTCCTCGGCGATCTCGACAACCGATTTTTCGGCATTCTGCTGCAGGATCTCGATGATCTTCCGGTCTATCTGGTCAAACATGACGGCTCCGGGACAAATTTGCGCTTTGCCAAGTTTTCATGGGAATTTTTTCCATCAAACACCGCAGCAATAGACGAGGCTTGTTCGCACTGGGCCGAAGGTAGCGATAATTTGCGCCCAACCCACCCTCCCGGCGGACGTGCATCCGCCCAAAATCCGTGCAGCGATGATCAAAATTTAAACCATCCATCATTCTTGTCAAATCATCCTAGTGATACATTGATTCCGTAGGATGATCTCGCAATAATATCCTGATCATTGTCAAAAAAAGCAATCCGTCTTCATGCTCGTTTGTCTACCCTCTTTCCAAACACAACAACCTCGTGGGTGGAAAGATGAAAAGGATTGGTCTGATCGGCGGCATGAGCTGGGAAAGCACGGCGGTTTATTACCGGCGCGTCAACGAGCAGGTGCGCGAACGGCTCGGCGGGTTAAATTCTGCGGACGTGGTAATGCGTTCCGTCAATTTTCAGGATATCGTAACCCTTCAAAAACAGGGGGCCTGGGACCAGGCCGCAGGCGAATTGAGCAAGGTGGCGAGAGATCTGGAACAGGCTGGCGCGGACATGATCCTGATCTGCACCAACACGATGCATCTTCTGGCGGACGACGTGCAGAACTCCGTCGACGTGCCCTTGCTGCATATCGCCGACGTGACCGGAGAAGCCGTCACGGCTGCCGGCTGCAGGCGCCCGCTGCTGCTCGCCACCCGCTACACGATGGAACAGGATTTCTACCGTCGCCGGGTGGAAGACAAGTTCGGCCTGAACGTTCTGGTCCCCAATGCGGAAGACCGGCAGGACGTGCACGATATCATCTTTTCCGAATTGTGCTGCGGCGTCGTCAAGAGCGCCTCGCACCAGCGCTATCTGGATATCGTCGAGAAGGGCAAGGCGGCGGGCGCCGACAGCGTCATCCTCGGCTGCACCGAGATCGGTCTTCTGGTGAGCGCCGAGGATTTCGACATTCCGACATTCGATTCGACCCTGCTGCATGCGGATGCGGCGGTCGACATATCTCTTGCGGCGGCCCGAACGGCCAAGGCGGAAACAGGGCTGGCAGCGCCGATACACTAGCTGGGGGTGTGAAGTCTGCAATGCCTAGGGGAACCCGGACAGTATAATAAGGAGACTGACATGCGAGACTTCACACAGACACGCCGTTCGACACTCAAGATGCTGGCCGCTGGGACCGGCATCCTGGCCGCACCGTCGATCATCCGCCCTGCCATGGCGCAGAGCAAGGTGGTCAACATCACCACCTACGACAAGTTCGTTCCCCAGTCCTTCATCGACCAGTTCCAGAAGGATACCGGCATCGAAGTCCGCATCCGTCTCACCGACGACCAGGGCAAGCAGTACAATCTGCTGGCCGCCGAAGGCAACGCACCGTCCACCGACATCGTCACCGTCACCGGCCACCGCCTGTCGCAGTTCATCACCTCGAACCTTTTGTCGCCGCTCGATACGGGCCGGATCGGCAACTGGAACAAGCTCGCCTCTGCCTATGCCGGTGCGCCGCAGCTGACGATCGACGGCAAGACCTATGGCGTGCCGCTTCTGGCCGGTTTCGAAGGCCTCGTCCGCAACACGGATTACACCAAGGCTTCCGACAGCTGGGAAATCATGTTCGACGAGGAATACAAGGAGCTGACCTCCTATATCGTCTCCGACTTCCTTTCGATCACCATGCGATATCAGGGCACCGACGGCGACTACGTGACTTATGAGGGCAAGGAAGCGGAAGCGCAGGAAGCCACCAACAAGGCCCGCGATTTCCTGATCAAGAACAAGCCTCAGGTCCGCAAATATTACGACGCCGGTTCCGAAGTGCAGCAGATGTTCGTCAATGAGGACATCTATGTCGCCCAGGCATGGTCGGGTCCTGCCGCCAAACTGATCATGGACGGCCACCCGATCGAGCTTTCCATCCCGAAGGAAGGCACCTACGGCTTCCTCTATTCGTTCAACGTCGTCAACAACGCGCCGAATGCGGAAGCGGCCTACCAGTTCCTCAACGCCATGCTGGCGTCGCCGGAAATCGGCGCGGCGATGAGCCGCCAGTCGGGCTTTGCCTCCGCCTTTGCCGGCGTCGACACGGTGCTGAACGACAAGGAACGCGCCGCCATGACGCTTCCGGATGAGCAGATGCAGCGCATCCAGTTCTTCAGCTCCAAGAACCGCAAGATGAAGAACGACATGATCGACAAGGCTTCGGCCGAAGTGAAGGCCGGCTAAGCCGCCCATCCGTAATGTCGACGGCCGGTCCCGCAAAAGGGGCCGGTCGCTCGCAACTGCAGTCAAAAGCAAAAAGACGAATGGGAACGAAATGATGGTCGACAGTAGTATGACCGAAACCGCGAAAGTGTCTCCAAGGGCTGGCCCCTCCTATGCCGGATGGATCGGCAAGCTGGTGGCCTCGCCGATTTACGCCGCAACGATCGGCCTCATTGCCAACAGTCGCATGGCCCGCCTCGTGCTTCTTCTGGCGATCCCGCTGGTCTGGATCATCACGCTCCATATCGGCCCGATCTACCAGATGGCGCGTATCAGCATAATGGACAATTATCCGCCTGCCCCGGGCGGCGCGGTCTATACGCTCGACAATTACCGGCTGTTCTTTCAGGAACCGCTCTATTTCATGCCGTTCGTGCGCAGCATCATCTTTGCCGTCTGCGTGACGGCCACGACGCTGATCGTGGTTTATCCCGTCGCCTATTACGTCGCGAAAGTGGTGAAGCCCGAAAACCGGACCCGCGCGCTGCTTCTGCTTCTCACCCCCTTCTGGGCCGGTGAGCTGATCCGTACCTTCTCGGTCATCATGTTCCTCGCCAACCGTGGCGCGGTAAACGTCTTCCTGCGCGAGATCGGCTTCATCGATCGTCCGATCATCCTGCTCTACAACTATTTCTCGCTGAGCTTCGGCGTCATCTACCTGATCTCGCTGTTCATGCTCCTGCCGCTCTATTCGGCGATCGAAAAGATCCCGACATCGCTGGTCGATGCCGCAGCCGATCTCGGCGCGGGACCGTGGCAGCGTTTCCGTAGGGTCATCCTGCCCTTGTCGAGGGACGGCATCATCTCCGGCTGCAGCCTCGTTTATCTCACCTCCATCGGTGTCTTCGCCGCACCGCTTCTTCTCGGCGGACCTAACTCGACGATCTTCCCGGAAATCATCGCCAGCCTGTTCCACGGCTCGAGCGACAAATGGCCGGAAGGTGCCGCCTTCTCCATCCTGATGCTTGCCGTCTCGCTGTCGACCGTTGGTCTGTTCATGCGTGTCGTCGGCGGCCGTTCCGTCAAGCTGATGTGAGGATCTGATCCATGCGCTCCTATTTTTCCGACTTCCCCAAGACCGCGCTGCAGGCCTCCTACTGGCTGTTCGTGATCTATCTTCTCTTACCCTTGGCGCTGATGATGGCGATCTCCTTCAAGGACGCCAATTTCGTCGCCTTCCCGATCGATAAGTGGACGCTCAAATGGTATGCGCAGGTTCTGCAGGACAAGCAGTTCCTCGAAGCCTGCGCCTACTCGATCTTCATCGCCCTGATGACGACGCTGTTTGCAACGATCATCGGCGTCTGGATCGCGCTTCTGATCTCCGCGGAAGGCATCATGGCACGCTCCGTCATCTTCGCACTGGCCTGTCTTCCGGCCGTCGTGCCGGGCCTGATCAACGCCATCTCGATGCGCATCTTCATCCGCGTGCTGGATATCCCGACCGGCACCGGCGCGATCATTCTCGGCCACACCGTGCATGCCGTGCCCTTCGTCGTCATCATGGTTTTGACCCGGCTGCGCTCGATGCCGAACAATCTGGTCGATGCGGCGCGTGATCTCGGCGCCGACAGCTTTGTCGCCTTCATGCGCGTGACGCTGCCTTATCTGGCTCCGGCGCTCGCAGGCGGCATGGTCTTCTGCGTGCTGACCAGTATCGACGATTTCGTCCGTACCTTCTTCCTGGGTGGTTACCAGACCACACTTCCCATGCTGATCTTCGCCAAGGTGCAGGGCGGCATGTCACCCGAAATCAATGCCATGGCGACCCTTGTGCTGATCGTGACCGCAGCCATCGGGCTTTACGCCGAGCATTTCACCCGCCGTTCGAGGACTTGAGATCATGCAGCCAGTCGTTCACTTCCGTAACGTCAACAAATCTTACGGCTCCTCGCTTGCGGTCGACAATCTCGATCTCGCCATCGAACCCGGCCAGTTCGTCACCCTGCTCGGCCCCTCCGGCTGCGGCAAGTCGACGACGCTGCGCATGCTCGGCGGTTTCGAGACGCCGACATCCGGCGAAATATTTCTCGACGGCCAGGAGATCAGCCGGCTCCCGCCCAACAAGCGCAACGTCAACATCGTCTTCCAGGACTATGCGCTCTTTCCGCACTTGAACGTCCGCCGCAACGTCGCCTTCGGTCTTGAGCTGAAGGGCATGGCATCCGACGCGATCCACAAGCGCACGATGGAGCTTCTGTCGCTCGTCAAGCTCACCGATTTCGCCGAGCGCATGCCGGGCCAGCTTTCCGGCGGCCAGCGCCAGCGTGTCGCGCTGATGCGCGCGCTTGCACCCAACCCAAACGTGCTCCTGCTCGACGAGCCGCTGTCGGCACTCGACGCAAAACTGCGCCAGCAGATGCAGATCGAACTCAAATCGATCCAGAAGACCACCGGCAAGACCTTCATCTTCGTCACCCACGACCAGGAAGAAGCGCTCACCATGTCGGATGTCGTCGTGGTGATGAATGCCGGCCGCATCGAGCAGATGGGCGATCCCCATACGCTTTATGCCAAGCCGCGCAGCCGCTTCGTCGCCAACTTCATCGGCGAGACGAATTTCATCGAAGGCAAGCTGAAGGCGATCGAGGGCGGCCTGGCGGCCATCGAATGGAACGGCAGCGTGGTGCACGCGAACCTCAACGGTCAAAGCCCGGCGATCGGCAACACGGTTGCCGCAGCGCTGCGCCCGGAAGCCATTTCCGTTCTGTCGCAGAAGCCGGCCAATACGATTGCCGTCTCCGGTCGCATCACGCAGCGAATCTTCAAGGGTGACCACACATCCCTGACAGTCAGCCTCGAAAATGGCCAGTCGGTTGTCGCCCAGCTCGATCCGGTAGCGCTTTCCGCCGTCACCGGCGACGATGTCTGGCTGACATGGCGCGAGAACGACGCCGTGGTGCTGGCCGACTGACCATAACAGCCGGTATCCCCGGCATCTTGCCCGGCCGCGTCATGCGGCCGGGACCATGGAAGATTTGAACCGAACAGGACCTGACCCATGAGTCCCGAACCGATCCGCAGTTTCAACGATCCCAAGCTTTCAGACCTCAATGCCCGCGTTGCGCAGGACCTCGAATACCTGAACTATCCGCCCGCCAACTGGTCGCCTGCTTCGGCCAAGGTTGATGGCAGGCCGGTCAGCGACGTGGTCATCATCGGTGGCGGCATGTGCGGTCTCGTCGGCTGGTTCGCGCTTTCCCGCGTCGGCATCCGTAATGTCCGGATCATCGACAAGGCCCCAAAAGGCCGCGAAGGCCCTTGGAAAACCTTTGCCCGCATGGAAACCCTGCGCTCGCCGAAAACCCTGCTCGGCCCGGCCGCCGGCATGGCATCGCTCACCTTCCGCGCCTGGTACACCGCGCTTTTCGGCATCGCCAAGTGGGACGAACTGTACCGCATCCCCCGCCCGATGTGGATGGATTACCTCGACTGGTATCGCGACGTGCTCTCCATCCCGGTCGAAAACGGCATCCACGTTACCCGCATCATCCCGCGCGAGGACGGTTTGCTCGAACTCGAAATCGCCAATGGCGCGGAAGAGCCGATCCTTACCCGCAAGCTCGTTCTGGCGACCGGACGCGATGGCCTCGGTGCCGCGGAAATCCCCGGCTTCGTCGAAGGCATGCAGCGCGGCAAAAGCTGGGCGCATTCGGCCGACGAGGTTGATTTCACCACCCTCAAGGGCAAGCGCGTCGTCGTCATCGGCGTCGGTGCGTCCGCCGTCGATAATGCCGCGGAAGCGCTGGAAGCCGGTGCCGGCGAGGTCCGCCTTCTCGCCCGCCGCAAGAAGATGCCGACCATCAACAAGCTGATGGGCATCGGCTCCTACGGCGTCACGGCTGGTTTCCCGAAGATCGATCCGAAATGGCGCTGGCGCCTGATGGATTATTCGACGCGGCAACAGACCCCTGCCCCGCATGGCTCGACCCTGCGCGTCAGCCGTCACGCCAACGCTTTCTTCCACTTCGATTGCGGCATCGCGTCAATGAAGGAGGAGAGCAGCGAAGTGGTCATCACCACCACCCACGGCCGCATCTTCCGCACCGATTTCGTTATCCTCGGCACCGGCTTCACCGTCGATCCACTGGCCCGCAGCGAACTCGAACCCTACAAGGATCAGATCGCCTGCTGGGAGGACCGCATCACGCCGCCCGCAGAAGAATCAAACGCGAGCCTTGGCCGTTTCCCCTGGCTGGAGGACGACTTTTCCTTCACCGAAAAGACGCCCGGCAAGGCACCCTGGCTGAAAAACATCCACTGCTTCAACTACGGCGCGACTATGAGCCTCGGCAAGGTCAGCGGCGATATTCCGGCAATCAGCGAAGGCGCGCAATGGCTTGCCCGCGGGGTTTCCGCCAGCCTGTTCATCGACGATATCGACTACCACTGGGAAGCCCTGCTGGCTTACGAAAAGCCGGAACTCGACGGTTCCGAATGGGTCGATGCCGACGCCGATCTGCCCGAACAGAAGACAGCTTGAGGAATCTTATGCGCAAGACAGTCTATTATTACCACGCCCTCAGTTCCCCGTGGGCCTATCTCGGCTGGCCGCAGTTCAAGGCGCTGATCGAAAAGCACGATCTCGACGTCGTTGTGCGCCCGACCCGCATCGTCACGGAAAACGGCGGCGTGCCCTTGCGCTCCCGCCCGCAGCCGCGGCAGGATTATCACGCCGTCGAACTCGATCGCTGGCGCAAGCGGCTCAACATGCCGCTGGTGCTGAAACCCAAATATTACCCGACAAATAACGAGTTTTCCGCCCGCATGGTGATCGCGGCCGACAGGCTCGGCCTGCCGTCGCTCGATCTCAGCCACGCCCTGCTTCATGCTCTCTGGAGCGAGGAACTGGACGTGACCCAGCCGGATGTCCGTATCGACGTCGCCAACCGCCTCGGCCTCGATGGCGCAAAACTGCAGGCGATGGAAGACCAGCCGGAAATCATGCAGGCCTGGCTCGACAGCCATGAAGAAGCCGGCAAACGCGGCGTCTTCGGCACGCCGACCTGGGTCTACAAGGATGTGCTCTATTGGGGGCAGGACCGGCTGGACTTTCTCGACGAAGCCCTGTCGCAAGATTGAGGAATAAAATCATATGACGAATGAGACGACCGTCGATGTGATCGACAAGGTACTGGGTCTTGCCCCTTCCTCGCCGCTGCTTGCCCTGCGTGAGCAGCGCGCCAAGCTGAAGCACCTCACCCAAACGAGCTATGTCGCAGCACTCCACCCGGCCGATCCGCGCAACTTTTCCTATGCGGAACGCGCCACCCTTGCCGCCCGCATGGCGGCACTCTGGACCTCGCAGGAGCTTCTGGCGCATTACCGTGATCTCGCCACGGCTGAAGGCGCAAGCGGCGATGTCCTCTCGATTGCCGATCCCGCATGGACACCGGAAGACGAGGCAAGCCGGCTTTCCGTCATCCTGCGCCATGTCGATCTGGTGACGAAGAACCCGAAGGCTGCCACCCGCGAGAATATCGAAAAGCTCTATGCCGCAGGCCTCGACGATCGCGATATCGTCACGCTCGCGGGCATCATCGCTTTCGTCAATTACCAGGTGCTGGTCGTCGCCGGCCTGAAGATGCTGAGGGACAACTGACATGTCTGACGCGGTTCATGAATTCACCCTCGATGCGCTCGAATGGCAGCCGTACGTCAAGCCGGTCGATCTGCAGACGGCAACGCCCGAACAGCTCGACGCGCTGAAGGTCACGCCGTCCAACACCAAGGTTTCGGCCTATGTGCTGGTCCTGGCGCAGGAAACCGAGATGCTGGCCGAGCGCTCGCCGCTGTTCAACGACATCATGTATAGCGATGGTGGCCTGTCGCGCGGCGGCCGCGAGCTCGGCGCGCTTGCCGCCTCCTTCGTCAACCACTGCATCTATTGCGCCCAGGTCCATGCCAATCGTTTCATCCAGCTGGAAAAGCGGCCGGAAGTGGTCGACGAGATCTACAATAACGGTCTCGACGCCGATCTTGGCGAATACGATCAGGCGCTGTTCAATTTCGGCGTCGATCTGACCGCCCATCCGGATAATGTCGGGGTCTACCAGTTCTACCACTTGCGCGAGACCGGCCTGAGTGATCTTGAAATCCTCGACCTTATCCATTCCGTGGCGATCTTCGGCTGGGCCAACCGGCTGATGCACACGCTCGGAGAACCGCACCGGAAAGACTAAGTGGCAACCGCGACGAGCGCAGACACCGCCCCCTCCTTCGAGGTTACCCATCGCGAAGTGCTGCGCATCGCGATCCCGATGATGATCGCCCATTTCTCGACCCCGCTCGTCAGCCTCGTGGCGACGGGCGTGATCGGGCAATTGGGGCAGGAGGCGCTGATCGGCGGCGTGGCGCTCGCCGCCGTCATTTTCGATGTGCTGTTCGTCACCTTCAATTTTCTGCGCGGCGCGACCACCGGTTTCACCGCCCAGGCTTTTGGCGCAGGTGATCGCCGTTACGAGCAACGCATGCTGATCGGCGGCCTGACCATTTCCATGGTAGCCGGCCTCGCCATCCTTCTCCTGCACGTGCCGATCGGCAATCTCGGCCTCACCGTGCTCGGAGCCGATGGTGCGGTGGCCGACGCGGCAAAAGTCTATTTCTCCTGGCGTGTCTGGTCTGCCCCCTTCGTGCTGTTCAACTTCGTCGCCTTCGGCTGGATCATCGGCCGCGGCGATGCGCTCACCGCCATGCTGCTGCAGGGCCTGCTCAACGGCCTCAATCTGGGCCTCAGCATCTGGTGGGTGCTCGGCCTCAATGGCGGCGTCGCCGGCCTTGCCATCGCCAGCCTCGTCTCGGAAATCGTCACAGCACTTGCCGGTGCCGCCATCATCCTCTGTCGCACCGACAAGTCGAGTTGGAATTTACCGGACATGAAAAGTCTGCGACGGCTGTTTTCCGTCAATGGCGACATGATGATCCGCTCGTTTGCGTTGCTGATCGGGCTCTCCTTCTTCACCCGCCAGAGCGGTGAACTCGGCATCGATATCCTCGCCGCCAACACGATCCTGCTGCGCTTCTATTTCTTCGGCGTCGCCTTCCTCGATGGCATCGCCACTGCGGCCGAACAGCTCGCCGGCCGCGCCGTCGGCGCCAGAAACCGCGCTGCCTTCGACCGGATGATAAAACTCACCACGATCTGGGCGCTTGTCTTCGGCGCGCTTGTTGCGCTGTCCTTCCTCGCAGGCGGCTGGTGGGTCATCGATCTGGCATCCCCCAATGCAACGGTCGATCTGCTGGCCCAAGGTTTTCTGCCCTATGCAGCGATCATGCCGCTGGTCGGCGCCATCGCCTTCCAGATGGACGGGGTCTATATCGGCGCGACATGGTCCCGCGAGATGCGCAATCTCATGCTCTTGTCGCTCGCCACCTATTTTGCCGCTTGGGCCGTGCTGCAGCCGCTCTTCGGCAATCACGGCCTGTGGATCGCGCTGCTTCTCTTCCAGAGCGCCCGTAGCATCGCCTTCCGCCTGATGCTGCCGAAACTGACGGCGAGAACGCTCGGATAGGGCCTATCTCATCCTCACCCCAGCGATGATGCGTGCCTGACGGGAGGTTCCTCTCCCTCGGCGTCGTGTTCTTTCACGCCCTGTATCATCTCGTCGGTCACGCGGATCTCGGCTCCGATCGGCGACATCGCGGTCGCCGGCGCGAAAGGCGCAACTTGCGTGGCATCCGGCCGCGCGCCACGCCGCCAGATGAAGAACACCACCATCAGTATGTTCAGCACCGCCAGCGACCAGAACAATCCCGATGCCCCAAAGGCGCTCATCACAGCGGAGATCGAAATCGGGCTGATTGCCGAACCCAGCGAATTGACCAGCAGCATGCCCTGTATCATCGGCACCAGCGAAGCCGCCGAGGCCCTGTCAGCCGAAAAGCTGATGGAAACGGGATAGATCGCAAAGATGCCGCCACCCAACAGGAAAAGGGTAATCATCAGGGTCGTTGGGCTATGTGGCAGAAACAGGATCGCGGCGCAGAGCAGCAGGCAGGCAATGGCGAGCGTGATCAGCACCACGCGTCGGTCCTGGTTGTCCGACCAGCGCCCCACCGGATATTGCAGCACCATCGCGCCGAGAATGACACAGGCCATCATCATCCCGACCTCATCCACCGGCATGCCAATCGTCTGCAGATAGAGCGGAAACAGCGTATAGACGGCCGCAATCGCAACACCCGATCCGAAGCAGCCGATCACGCCGCTCGGCGACATCTGAAACAACTGCAGGGGTTTGAGCGCCTCCACCCGTTCCATCAGCGGCATTTCGCGCGGCAGGATCACGATCGGCAGAACCGACAGCGACGCCAGCATCGCCGCCGCGATGAACGGCGCGAAATCGCCCAGCCCGTTGACCGTTCCCAGCAGCGCCTGCCCGACTGCACCCGCGCCGTAAAAAGCGATCATGTAAAGGGCCAGAAACCGGCCACGCACGGTCTGGTCGGCAACCAGCAACAGCCAGCTTTCGATCACGAGGAAAACGCCGACCGTCGTCCAGCCATAGATCAGCCGGACAAGGATCCAGAGCATCCAGTCGGCCGACAGAACCTGCATCAGGATGCTGACGACGCCGAGTGAGGCAAAACTGGCATAGGCGCGAATATGCCCGATCCGCACGATCAACCGGTCATGAAACATCGCCCCGAGCGTCAACCCGACAAAATAGGCGGAAGACACGATACCGATCATCGTCGGCGAAGCACCCGCCGCATCGAGCCGCAATGTGGTCAGCGACGATAGAAAACTGTTGCCGACGCTCAGGATGAACAGGCCGAGAAGCGGCGCCATCACCGTTGCCAGGGTTTGCCTAGACATGAAGGTCTCGTGTTTATGATGTTTGAAAATGGCGATGCCTCATCCCGGCATTTCGCCTCGCCGTGGCGGTACAAACGACCGCAAGGATTATGTCGCGTGATCGATAGGGGATCGTCGACGCCTTGATGCTCAACTTCTTACACGAAAAATAACCCGGCAATTCTTGGGACAGGCAGTTGTCGGCGCCCATCTTCAATGTTCAAAATTCGACATCTCTGTCGTCTGATCGCGACAAGAGTTCATGCCTAAAAGCGGCATCATGATGTCGCAAATAGCTCAATCTGCAAATGCTTGAATCTGGGTTGCAATCAGTCGCCGAGAAGCTGGCGGTCGTCCCCGTCACGGTTGCGCACCAGTTCTTCCTTGATGGCGCGCAGCGATTTCAGCGCTTTTGCGCGATCGGCATAGGCGACCATGTTGGCCAGAATGTCGATCGCCGCCAGATAGGCGTAACGGGTCGAGGTCGGGCGAAAGATGTTCTTGCCCTCTGGCATCTCGATCGCAATCACCACATCCGCCGCCTCCGCCACCGGCGAACCGCTCTGCGTCATCACAATCGTCGGGATCGCGCGCTCGCGCAGCAATTTGAGGCAATGAACAAGCCCCATATCGCGGCCGGTAAACGACGAGCCAAAGACCACCGTGCCCGGCTGCGCCGCCGCCGAGATCATCAGGTTCATGCCGTGATCGCTCGATGCATTGACCCGGCAACTGAGACGAAACAGCCGGTTATGCAGTTCGTTGACGATCATCGCCGAATTGCCGCTGGCGCCGAAGGCCTGAATGAACTCGGCGGCCCGCAGCATCTGCGCCGCCTTCTCGATGGCTCTGAGATCAAGCTGGCGATGCACCTCGAAAAGCGCATTCTGCGCCTTCGAAACGATATCCTGCGCCACTTCCTCCGCCGTTGCCGTCGGCGCTTCCGGCGTCATGTAGCGCAGGCCGACATAAGCAAGTCTGGCCAGCTGCACCTTGAAGTCGGAATATCCCTGGCAGCCCAGCCGCCGGCAGAAACGCGTCACCGTCGGCGGAGAAACACCGGCTTTTTCCGCCACTTCGATAATCGACGCGTTGACGACGAAATCGACATTCTGGAGTGCAAACTGCGCGAGCTTTGCCTCGAGGCCGGAAAGCCGGCCGTCCTGATCGGAAAGGGCGTGAAACAGATCCATTCGGTCTTCCCTTCAGATTGGCTTATTCAGAAAAATGCGCGCTTCTGTGAAAATGAATTTCACTGCGATGCAATTTGATAGCATAATGCTGGCCAGCATCAACGAAACTTGCCTGTTTCAAGAAAATAAAAGCAACCTTCCCCTGCGCCGATGCCCTTTCAGGCACATGTCGCTCCATCCCGATGAGGTCTTTCTCGATGAACTATCCCTGGCCCGAACCCGGCACGCCGCTCAATGAGGTTGCAACCCCGATGCCGGTCATCGACGAGACGCGGCTTGCCGCCAATATCGCCCGCGTTCAAGCCTATTGCGAAGAACACGGCAAGGCGTTCCGCCCGCATATCAAGACCCACAAGATCGCCGCCGTCGCCCGTCAGCAGGTGGAAGCCGGTGCGGTCGGCCTCAACTGCCAGAAGGTCACGGAAGCCGAAGTCTTTGCCGATGCCGGTTTTGACGACATCCTGATCACCTACAACATTCTCGGTGCGGCAAAACTCGCCCGCCTCAAGGCGCTAAATGCCCGTATCGCCAAACTTGCCGTCGTTGCCGATAGCGAAACCACGGTCACGGGCCTCGCAGCCACGTTCGGTGCCGACAAGCCGCTGACCGTGCTGATCGAATGCGACACCGGCGCAAAACGCTGCGGCGTGCAGACGCCTGAAGCGGCCGTCGCGCTTGCCGAAAAGATCGCCGCTGCCCCGGGCCTCCGTTTCGGCGGCATCATGACCTATCCGGCCACCGGTGGTGCCGAACAGGTCGAGGCTTTCATGTCGAAGACCATGGCCCTGCTTGCCGAAAAGGGTATCGATTGCCCGGTTCGCTCCAGCGGCGGCTCGCCGGACCTGTTTTTCGCCCATCTCGTGCCATCGGCCACCGAACACCGCGCCGGCACCTATGTCTATAACGACCGCAGCATGGTCCGTGCCGGTCATTGCACCAATGACGATCTGGCCATGCATATCCTTGCCACCGTCGTTTCCCGCCCGGCACCTGATCGGGCTGTACTGGACTCGGGCTCCAAGGCTCTGACGTCGGACCTGCTCGGCTTTTCGGATTACGGTTCGATTGCCGGCTACGAAGGCGCAAAAGTTGTTTCTCTTTCTGAAGAACATGCCGTCGTCGATATTTCCGGCTGCACGACGCCCTTCCCGGAGATCGGTGCCCAGGTAAAGGTCGTGCCGAACCACACCTGCGTCGTTACCAATCTTTTCGACCGCATGGTTTTTCATAAGGACGGCGTGGTTACGCGGGTTGAAAATGTCGATGCCCGCGGAACGGTCTGGTAAGGCTCAGCCTTGAAAATTTTTCTCGCGCCGAGCCGATAGACAGCCACCTTGCTGTTACGGTTCGTGCAGAAGAATGAAAATCGGGCGCCTGTCACGGGTGCCCTTTTTCATGCCGGGTCTGCGGTCCGTAGTGCCCGCCCCTTGCTCGCCCTGCGGGAAAGCATTGATTCCAAAATGGAATGCGGCCGCGATAGGACCGAAAGCAAATTCCATTCGCCTGAATGGCCATGAAAATTTTCCGATAAATTCATGTATAAGAAAATAAATTACACAAAATAGTGCGAAATCTGAAAATCCATTGACTTGGCTTTGATTTGGCGCATTATGAAGAAAATAAATTACACCGAAACGGTGAGCGGGCGAACTGAGGAAAACGGGAAATCGAATGATCCCGGAGCACCAAGACTGTCGGTAAGCGACATCCAGGCGAGCTCCGGCAGACTTCAAATCAGCACAACATGGCAACGGCATTCGGGCACGGCAGCGTCGCCCTGAGGCCGAAGTGTATTCGGATAACAGACATGCGCATCTTCACCGCCTCGCTGGCGACCGAAACGAACACTTTTTCTCCCGTGCCAACGGATATGAACGCCTTCAAGGCGGCGTTTTATGCCGGGCCGGGCGAACATCCCGATACGCCGACCCTGTGCTCTTCCGTCGTCCCGATCCTGCGCCGCCGCGGCAAGGCCGAAGGCTTCACCGTCATCGAAGGCACGTCCTGCTGGGCCGAGCCTGCCGGCCTGATCCAGCGCCAGACCTACGAGACGCTGCGCGACCAGATCCTTGCCGAACTCAAAGCCGCCCTGCCCGTCGATGGCGTCGTCCTCGGCCTCCACGGCGCGATGGCCGCGCAAGGGTATGACGATCCCGAAGGCGATCTTCTTTCCCGCGTCCGCGAAATCGTCGGCCCCGACGTGCTGATCGCCGCCGAATTCGACCCGCACAGCCATCTCACCGCGCTGCGCGTCGCCAACCTCAACATCATGGCGGCCTTCCTCGAATTCCCCCATACGGATTTCGAACAGCGCGGCGAACACGTCGTCGAACTCGCGCTTCAGGCGCTGCATGGAAACATCAAGCCGGTCATCTCCACATTCGACTGCCGCATGATCACCATCTTCCCGACCAGCCGCGAACCGATGCGCTCCTTCGTTGATCGCATGCAGGCGATGGAAGGCAAGGACGGCATCCTGTCCGCCTCCGTCATCCACGGTTTCATGGCCGGCGACCTGCCCGACATGGGCACCCGCATCGTCGTCGTCACCGACAATGACAAAGCCAAGGGCGACGCACTGGCCGCAAAACTCGGCCACGAGCTTTATAGCCTGCGCAAGACCACCGCGATGCCGATGTTCGATACCGAGGCCGGTCTCGACAAGGCCATCGCCATCCGCGCCGCGCATCCGGAAAAGCCGGTCACCATCGCCGATGTCTGGGACAATCCCGGCGGCGGCGTTGCCGGTGACGCCACCTATATCCTGCGCCGGATGATGGAACGCGGCATGGATGATTTCGCCGTCGCCACCATCTGGGACCCGATCGCCGTCACTTTCTGCCACGCGGCCGGTGAAGGTGCGGAGCTGGCATTGCGCGTCGGCGGCAAGTCGAGCCCCGAGGGCGGCGATCCGCTGGATCTGCGCGTCACCGTGCAAAAGGTTTTCGATGCCGGCTGGCAGAGCTTTCGCAATTCGCGCGTCACGCTCGGCAGCGCAGCCGTCATCCGCCCGGTCGGCACCAATATCGATATCGTGCTGATCACCAGCCGCACCCAGACTTATGAGCCGGATATCTTCTCCAATCAGGGCATCGATTTCGCCTCGAAATCCTACATGCTGATCAAGTCGACCAACCATTTTTACGCCGGCTTCCAGCCGGTCTCGTCCGAGATCGTCTATATCGCCGCGCCGACCTCCTATCCGACCAACCCGGCGACGACGCCCTATCGCAAGGCGAGCCTCAAGCTCTGGCCGCGCGTGGCAGATCCGCTGGGACTGGACGCCTGACATTCCGGCCGGACAGGAAAGCCGGCCGAAAGACTAAACCGAACCGAACGCAACAAACTGGACATGATAAGGGGATGACCATGAAAAAGAGTGCACTTGTTCTGATGACGCTGGCGGCCTTGGCCGGCACCAGCAGCCTCGCAATGGCGCAGGCGACTGACGGCGTGTTGACCGTTGCCACGATCGGCGAGCCGCCGACGCTCGACGTGATGCAGACAGCGACCGATATCGTACTGACCATCGACCAGCACATTTTCGAAACGCTCTACACCTATGACGCCGAATGGAAGTCCGTACCGCTGCTCGCAGCCGGCATGCCGAAGATTTCCGAGGACGGCCTCACCTACACGATCCCGCTGCGCGAAGGCGTAAAATTCCATGACGGCAGCGATTTCGATGCCAAGGATGTCACCGCCTCCCTGAAGCGCTGGATGGCGGTCAACTCCAAGGGCAAGCAGGTTGCAGCAATCGTCGAAAGCCTGACGGAAGAGGGCGATCATGCCGTCGTCTTCAAGCTGAAGTCGCGTTATGCACCGCTGCTCGCCACCCTGTCGCAAGCCTCCGTCATCCTGCCGTCGGAAAAGATCGCCGACACTCTCACCGAATTCGTCGGCACCGGCCCCTATGCTCTCAAGGAGCGCAAGCCCGACCAGTACACCCAGCTCGTCCGTTTCGACGGCTACAAGTCGCCTGAAGGCGAGCCGAGCAACTATGCCGGCAAGCGCGAAGCGATCGCCAAGGAAATCCGGTTCGTTCCGGTTCCCGATGCCAATACCCGCGTCGAAGGCCTGATCTCCGGCCAGTTCGATTATGCGGATTCGCTGCCGGTCAGCGCATTCGAGCGCGTCGAAAAGAGCGGCAACGCCAAGCCCGTCATCTTCCGCGATGCCGGCTGGGCGTCGATGAACATGAACATGAAGGAAGGCCTGCTCGCCAAGAAGGAACTGCGTCAGGCGGTTCAGGTTGCTCTCAACCCGAACGACATGATGATGGCCGCCTTCTCTGACGACCGCTTCTTCAGCGTCGACGCCTCGATCTTCCCGGAAGGTTCCTTCTGGCACACCGAAGCCGGTGTCGAGCGTTACGGCGACGGCAATCCGGAAGAAGCTGCAAAGCTGCTCGAAGCCGGCGGTTACGACGGAACCCCGATCCGCCTTCTGACCAGCCGCCAATACGAATTCCACTACAAGATCGGCGAAGTCGCCAAGGCCTATCTCGAAGCCGCCGGCTTCAAGGTCGATCTGCAGGTGGTCGACTGGGCAACGCTCACCACCCGCCGCGCGGATAGTAAGGCATGGGACATCTTCATCACCCATTCCAACTTCCCGGGTGACCCGACGACGATCAACACGATCACCGACAGCTATCCGGGCTGGTACGTGTCCGATCAGAAGGCAAAGGCTGTCGCCACCTACATGGACGCCACCACCGATGATGCCAAGAAGGCGGCATGGGACGGCATCCAGACGGTCATCTATGATGATGCACCGCTCTACAAGGTCGGCAACTTCAATGCCGTTTCCGGCGTCGCCAACGGCGTTTCCGGTTACGAGCCGACCTACTGGCCGCATTTCTGGAACGTCAGCCCGAAGAAGTAAGGTCAGAGCAATTCCAGTAAAAGCGGCAACCCGTATTGCTGGAATTGCGATGAAACAAGAAGACAGAGCAGTTTCGCGTTTCGAAAGGCGGAACTGCTCTAAAGAGACTAGGAACCGACTATGGCAAGGATCGCACAGGCGCTGCTGAAACGGCTGGGGGGCATGGCAATCGTGCTCGCCCTCGTCGTGACGGTGGTCTTCATCATCGTTCGCGTCACGCCCGGCGATCCTGCCGCCGTCATGCTGGGGTCGGATGCGACCCCAGCCGATATCGCGCAATTGCGTGAGAAGATGGGGCTCGATGCGCCGCTCCTCATGCAATATGGCCAGTTCGTTCTGGGCATATTGCAGGGTGATCTCGGCCAGTCGATCTTCCTCAACCAGCCGGTCACGACGGCGCTTGCCGCGCGGGCCGAGCCGACTTTCTTCCTCACCCTGTTCTCGATCCTGATCGCGGTTGCGATCGCGCTGCCGGTCGGCATCCTGTCGGCGGTCAAGCGCGGCACGGTCTTCGACCAGATCGTCGTGACGCTCACCATGGTCGCCGCCAGTGTCCCGAGCTTCTGGCTCGGCCTGATCCTGATCCAGGTTTTTGCCGTCGGTCAGGGCTGGTTTCCAGCCTCCGGTTACGGCGGCCCCGAAACACCTTTCTTCGAACGCCTGCACCATCTCGTTCTGCCGGCCGTGGCACTCGGCGTCGTCAACTCGGCACTGATCACCCGCTTCACCCGTGCCGCGATGCTCGATGTCCTGGGCGATGATTACGTCCGCACCGCCCGCGCCAAAGGCGCCGGCGAGGGCCGCGTCATCCTCAAGCATGCCCTGAAGAACGCGATGATCCCGATCATCACCGTCATCGGCCTGTCGGTCGCCATGCTGGTTGCCGGTGCCGTCGTCACCGAAACCGTCTTCGGCCTTCCGGGCGTCGGCAATCTCGTCGTCTCGGCCGTGCTGCGCCGCGATTATCCGGTCATCCAGGGCGCGCTGCTCGTGGTTGCCGCCATCTATGTCCTCATCAACTTCATCGTCGACATGCTTTATATTCTCGTTGATCCCAGGGTGCGCCTATGACCACGATGGCCTCCCTCTCCATGCCCTTCGCATCCGGCCTGCGCCGCCTGTTCGGCAACCGCGCCATGCTGTTCGGCGCGATCATCCTGGCGATCGTCATTCTGGCCGCGCTGCTTGCCCCTTGGGTCGCGCCTTACGCGCCGAACAAGCTGTCGATCATCAACAAGCTGAAGCCGCCGTCGATGACGAACTTCTTCGGCACCGACGAATTCGGCCGTGATATCTTCTCCCGCGCCATCTTCGCCGGCCGCATCTCGCTGCTCGTCAGCCTCGGCGTCGTCGTCATCTCGACTGTGCTCGGCGTCATCCTCGGTGTCGCCGCCGGCTTCTTCCGCCGCCTCGATGCACCGATCTCGCGCCTGCTCGATGCGATGATGTCCTTCCCGGATATCCTGCTCGCCATTGCGCTCGTCGCCGCTCTCGGTCCGTCGCTGACGACCGTAATCCTCGCACTCGGTATCACCTATGCGCCGCGTCTTGCCCGTATCGTTCGCGGCTCGACGCTGGTGCTGCGCGAACTGCCCTATATCGAGGCCGCCGTCGCCATGGGCCTGCCGACCTGGCAGATCCTTGCCCGCCACGTGCTGCTCAACCTCGCATCGCCCATTCTCGTGCAGGCAACCTTCGTCTTCGCCTCGGCGATGCTCGCCGAAGCAAGCCTCTCCTTCCTCGGCGTCGGCGTTTCCACCGACATGCCGACCTGGGGCACGATGCTGGCATCCGGCCGCGAATACATGAACAACGCTCCGTGGCTGATGGTGTTTCCGGGGCTGGCCATCGTCTTCTCGGTTCTCTCCCTGCAATTGCTGGGCGACGGCCTGCGCGATCTCGTCGATCCGCGTCTCGCCAAGGAAAGCTGAACATGACCGATACAAACACAAAGAAGCCGGTGCTTGCGGTCGAGAACCTGACCACCTCGTTCAAGACGCAAGAGGGCTGGAAGGCCGTCATCCGCAATATCAGCCTGCATGTCGATGCCGGCGAAACGGTCGCCATCGTCGGTGAATCCGGCTCGGGCAAGAGCGTCACCGCTCTGTCGACCATGCGGCTTCTGCCCGCCGGCCGCTCGCGCACCGAAGGCCGCATCCTGCTCGACGGCACAGACCTGCTGAAGGCCAGCGAAGCCGAGATGCGCAAGGTGCGCGGCGGTTCGATCGGCATGATCTTTCAGGAGCCGATGACCTCGCTCAACCCGGTCTTCACCATCGGCAACCAGATCGCCGAAGCCCTCGTTCTGCATCGCGGCCTCTCATGGAGCGAGGCCGAGACTGAGACCGTGCGGCTGATGGAGCGCGTTCGTATCCCTGCAGCCAAAACCCGTCTGCATGAATATCCGCACAAATTCTCCGGCGGCATGCGCCAGCGCGTGATGATCGCCATGGCGCTCGCCTGCCGTCCGAAGCTCTTGATCGCCGACGAACCGACAACCGCGCTCGACGTGACGATCCAGGCCGAAATCCTCCACCTGCTGCGCGAATTGCAGCGGGAGGAAAACATGGGCGTGCTGTTCATCACCCACGACATGGGCGTGGTGGCCGAAATCGCCGACCGCACCGTGGTGATGTTCCGCGGCGACATGGTCGAAACCGGCAAGACCGCCGAAATTTTTGCGGCACCGACGGCCACCTACACCAAGTCCCTGCTCGCCTCGATCCCGCGGCTGGGCACGATGGGTGCCGCCCTCGCGCCAAAACGTTTCCCCGAAGTCGATGCTTCGACCGGCGAAGCCGTCGATGGCCGGGAAATGAACCCGGTCGCCTTGAGCGTCGAGCCGATCCTCAAGGTCGACAATCTCGCCGTCCGTTTCGACCTGCCCAACGGCCGCGTCCATGCCGTGGAAGACGTCTCCTTCGACCTGCGCCCCGGCGAAACCCTGTCTTTGGTCGGAGAATCCGGCTGCGGCAAATCCACGACCGGCCGTGCCATCATCCGCCTGCTCAATCCTTCTGCCGGTTCGATCGTCATCGGCGGGCAGGACGTGACCAAGGCCGGCACGCGGGAACTGCGCACCATGCGCCGCACCTCGCAGATGATCTTTCAGGACCCCTTCGCCTCGCTCAACCCGCGCATCACCGTCGGTTCCGCGATTGCCGAACCGATGCTCGCCCACGGCCTGATGGGTCGCAAGGACGCCAAGGCCCGCGTGGCGGAACTGCTGGAACAGGTCGGCCTTTCCGCCGCCATGGCCGATCGTCACCCGCACGAGTTTTCCGGTGGCCAGCGCCAGCGTATCTCGATTGCCCGCGCTCTGGCGCTCGATCCGAAATTCATCGTCGCCGACGAGGCGGTCTCGGCCCTCGACGTCTCGGTCAAGGCGCAGGTATCAAACCTGCTGCTCGACCTGCAGGAAAAGCGCGGCCTCGCCTATCTCTTCATCAGCCATGACATGGCCGTAGTCGAACGCATGAGCCACCGCGTCGCCGTGATGTTTCTCGGGGAAATCGTCGAGATCGGCCCGCGCGCCGCGATCTTCGACAATCCGCAGCATGCCTATACGCAGCGCCTGATCTCGGCCGTGCCGATCCCCGATCCGTCGCGCCGCGGCCAGACACCGCCGCCCTTGACCGAAGAAATCAAAAGCCCGGTCCGGCCCTTCGATTACGTCGCGCCAAAACGTACCTACCGGGAAGTCTCACCCGGCCATTTCGTGCAGGACGTTCACTGAAACAATGCCGGCAAAAGCATAAGGCAATTGCCGGCATTGCAAAACCGGATACCCCCTGCCCCTGCCCCACTGGAATAGAAAGACGATCCCATGACCAGCAAGAAACTCATCCGTTACGATGTCGCCGACGCCCAGGCCGGCGGCCAGCGCCGCCCTTTCGCCAAGGCCGTCCGCGCCGGTGATTTCGTTTACGTTTCGGGCCAGGTCCCGACCGTCGATGGCGAAGTCATCGTCGGCAATATCGTCGCCCAGACCGAACAGGTGATCGCCAACATCAAGTCGGTTCTGGCGCTTGCCGACTGCACGCTGGAACATGTCGTCAAGGTCAATGTCTGGCTCGACGACGCCCGCGATTTCTCCAGCTTCAACGCCGTCTTCCAGAAGCACTTCATCGACCACCCGCCGGCCCGCTCCACCGTCGAATCCCCGATGATGGTCGACGTCAAGGTCGAGATGGACGTGATCGCGTACAAGCCGCTGGATTGATAGGGAAAAACCGGCGGGAGACATTCCGTGTTGGAATCCGCCGGTTATTTCAAGCGCCCCCCCTCTACGGTCGTCATCCTCGGGCTTGACCCGAGGATGACAACTGAGAGGAAGGCGTTCTCCCGGTAGCGAGCGCCTTAAAGCGCCGCCCGCTTGTCGTGCCTCGCCACCCGCGCCAGCAGGTAGTCCACCTCGGCCTTCGCTGTCGCCGTCAGCATCTGCGCCGGCTTGCGCTGCGCGTCCGAGGCAATCACCCCGCGCCGCTTCAACACGTGCTTGCGCACGGCAAGTCCCACACCCAACTGCTGTTCGTAACGGATCAGCGGCAGATGCGCGTCGAACAGATCATGCGCCTCGTCGCGCTTGCCTTCAGCAAACAGCGACACAAGCTCCGTCAGCATGTCGGGGAAACCGTAGCCGGTCATCGCGCCGTCTGCGCCGCGCTCCGGCTCGAAATCGAGGAACATCCCGCCATTGCCGCAGAGGATGGAAAATTCGCGCAGCTCGCCGGACTTCTGCATGGCGCGCAGCTTGGAGATTTTCTCCAGCCCCGGCCAGTCCTCATGCTTCAGCATCAGGCAGGACGGATGATTGGAGATCACCCTGGCAATCACGCCGGGAGAGATGACGACATTCAGCGTCAGCGGATAATCCTGCAGCACCCAGGGCACATCGTCGCCAACCGCTTCCACCGCACCGGCGAAGTAGTTGATGATCTGGTCGTCGGTCCTGAGCGCCGGGGTAGGCGCGATCATTACCCCGGCAGCGCCCATGTCCATCGAATTGCGGGCCAGCGAGCGCATCGCCGCAAAACCCGGTGCCGAAACACCGACGATCACCGGGATGTTGGCACGTTCTACCACGCGCTTGATGATCGCCCGGCTTTCTTCCGGCTCCAGCTTCGGCGCCTCGCCCATGATCCCGAGAATGGTAATCCCGGTACAGCCGCTCTCCTGATAAAAATCCGTCAGCCGGTCGACCGAGTTGAAATCGATCGACCCGTCGTCATGAAACGGCGTGGCGGCGATCGCATAGACGCCCTTGGACTGAGTGCTGAATGTCATGTTTCCTCCCGGGTATCGAAGCATGTCCGGTTCGGATCATCGCTTCCGATCTGAGCCTAATCAGAATTCGTCGGGGAGGCTATCGTCGAGCGGATGACTGTGTCTGTCGCACAGACCCCTGCGTAAGGCCCCGCCGCACGTTTCTGGCGCGGGGAACACTGTTTTCATTTTCAAAACAGGCATAAAGCCGGCTCATTTTTCGCAACCGGCTTTCTCTTCGGAGGCCGATCAGCCCGGAATACCCTGTGGCGGTGTTCCGGTCAGGCTGAAATAGGCATAGGCAGCACAGAAGACCGCGATCACGGCCAGAATGGTGAGAACACGCTTCAGCCAGGGCGGCGTCTGGCGCGGTGGTTTCGGCTGTTTCGGCCGCTGGAACTTGATGATGTTGTCGCTCATGCAAGCGTTCTAGCCGAGCCGTTGGCGAAAGCCAACGAGGATCGCATGCCTATCCCCGATCGCGCCTGAAGCAATTCCAGTGAAAGAGGCAACAGGTTTTGCGTCCAACAAAGGTCGGAGCAGAGCCACGTTTCAAAGCAAAGAGGATCTGCTCCGACGGAAGATGGCGACTGGTTTCAGAAAGCCGCAAGCTGCCCATGATGACCACTGAGATCAGTGCCCGTGCCAACGGCATTCTCCGTATCGGAAAAATCATGCGAGGCCGGGATTTTCGAGGAGCGAAAAAGCCCCGATACGAAGCCTTTAATTCTCCTCTGAACAAACGCTCAAAAAAATCCAAAACGTTTTGGCTTGACTCCCAAAACGTTTTGGATAGGTTTTTATCAAGTCTGGGAGGACATCTATTGGCCAATCTCAAGCAACTCGCCCAATCTCTGGGATTATCGATCACCACAGTTTCGCGAGCGCTGGACGGTTATTCCGACGTATCCGCCGCCACCCGAAAGCGGGTACAGGAAGCTGCCGACAGGGCCGGTTACCGCCCCAATGCGTCCGCCCGCCGCCTGCGCAAGCAGCGCGCTGAACTCGTGGCCGTCACGCTGCCGAGCGAACCCGGCCATATCGGTCCGCTGCATTTCCTCGACATGCTCTCTGGCTGCGCGGAACATCTGGCAAGCGCGGGCCTCAACCTCGTCATCGCGCCCGTGCCACACGGCGAGAGTGAACTAGACATGTGCCGCCGTTTCGTCGATGGCCGCAGGGTCGATGCCATGCTTCTGGTGCGCACCAAGCGCCATGACGAGCGCGTCGAATTCCTCCAGTCGCGCGGTTTTCCCTTCGTCACCAATGGCCGTACCGAATCCGCGATCCAGCATCCCTATATCGATGGCGACGGTTTTTCCGGCTTTCATGCCGCAACCCTGCGTTTCCACCGCGCCGGCCACCGCCGCATCGCCCATGTCGGCGGCCCGCAGGACTATTTTTTCGCCCATGTCCGACGCCAGGGCTGGGAGGCGGCGATGGCCGAGTGCGACCTTTCCCCCGATCTTTATGTGGAGCAGATGCCGACCGAACAGGGCGGTTATGAAGCAGCCCTTTCCCTGCTTGCTCGGCCGGACAGGCCAACCGCCATTGTCTGCGCCACCGATGAAATGGCGATCGGCGTGCTCAGAGCGCTGCGCGAGGTCGATCGCGGACAGTCGATCAGCGTCGTGGGCCATGACGACCTGCCGATCGGCGCTTTCACCAGCCCGGCGCTTTCCACCATGCGCATGACCGGCGGCAATCTCGGCCGCAGTTTTGCCTCGCTTCTCCTGCGCGCCATTGCCGGCGAGCCCGCCGAAGCCCTGCAGGAATTGCATGCGATCGAATTCGTCGATCGCGACAGTCACCGCCTGCCGCCGATTGCGGCCTGAAGGCGGAAAAAGATCAGACGAGAGAACAACCCGGAGGAAAAGCAATGAAACGTCTATTGTCCATCGCCATCCTGGCATCCACCGCCATCGGCTTCGCCGGCCAGGCACAATCCCAGACTGTCTTCCTGTCCACCCAGCTTCGCCCGATCGAGGAAGCGACGGCGGTGCGCGAGGAGCTGTTGAGCGGTCTCGAAAAGCCGGTCGACTACGTGGTTGAGGAGCCGCCGCAGTTCGCCGTGCGCATGGAAGCCGAGCGCCAGGCCGGAAAGCACACGATCAGTCTCGTCGGCGCCTTGCATGGCGAACTGTCGCCGCTCGCCGACAGGCAGATGCTCGAACCGCTCGATGATCTCGCAGCAAAGCTCGCCAGCGCCGGCATGCCGCAGTCGCTGATCGATCTGGGCAAGCTCGGCAAGACCGAACAGCAATATATCCCGTGGATGCAGGCAACCTATGTGATGGCCGCCACCAAGGACGCGCTGCAATACCTGCCGGAAGGCGCCGACATCAACAAGCTCACCTATGATCAGCTGATCGAGTGGGGCAAGAAGATGCAGGAAGAAACCGGCGCGCCGCAGATCGGCTTTCCGGCAGGCCCCAAGGGCCTGATGCCGCGTTATTTCCAGGGCTACTTCTATCCGTCCTTCACCGGCGGCGTGGTGCGCACCTTCAAGAACGCCGATGCCGCTGCCGGCTGGGAAAAGCTGAAGGAACTCTGGACCGTCGTCAGCCCCAATTCGACCAATTACGATTTCATGCAGGAGCCGCTCGCTTCCGGTGAAGTCATGGTCGCCTGGGATCACGTCGCCCGCCTGAAGAACGCCATTTCCGGCTCGCCGGACAATTATGTCGTCTTCCCGGCACCGGCTGGTCCGAAGGGCCGCGGTTACATGCCGGTCGTCGCCGGCCTCGCCATCCCGAAAGGCGCACCGGACGCGGCGAACGCCACTGCCGTCATCGAACATCTCGCCACCCAGGACGTGCAGCTGCAGACAGCATCGCTCGTCGGCTTCTTCCCGACGCTCAATGTCCAGCTGCCGGAAGATCTCGATCCGGGTGTCGCCCTTCTCGCCGGTGCCGTCACCGCCACCCAGAGCGCGCCGGATGCGGTCATCTCGCTCCTTCCCGTCGGTCTCGGCGACAAGGGCGGCGAGTTCAACAAGGTCTATATGGATGCCTTCCAGCGGATCATCCTGCAGAACGAACCGGTCGCCGACGTGCTGAAATTGCAGGGCGAAACCATGACCAGGCTGATGGCCGACACCAAGGCCCCCTGCTGGGCCCCCGACGCCAAAAGCGACGGCGCCTGCCCGGTGGAGTGATGGTTTCGGCCTGCCTGTGCTTCGGCCCGTCGATAGCATGGCAGCCCCTCATCCGCCTGCCGGCACCTTCTCCCCGCTCGCGGGGAGAAGGAAGCAAGCCGCTCTTTCTCCGCTTCTCTCCAAGGCAGCGTATGCCGCGTCCCCTCTCCCCGCCTGCGGGGAGAGGGCTAGGGTGAGGGGCCTTTTCGCCGCTCACCGCCAAAATCAAAAAACCAAAGGGTAACCGATGACCCAAAACCGAAGCTGGATCCCCTACGCGCTGATCCTTCCCTCCGTCGTCTTTCTAGGACTGCTGTTCGTCGTACCGCTGGTGCAGACGCTGTGGCTCGCCGTCTCCGATAACGGCACGCCGTCGCTCGCCAACATGACGACGATGGTGACCGATCTCAATTTCGGCCGCTCCGTCCTGAACACGTTCCTGTTGACGCTCGCCGTCGTTCCCGTCCAGATCGTCATGGCGCTGACCATGGGCTCGATGGTTGCCAAGATGAACGGCGGCCGCGAGACTATCCTCTGGATCTGGACCATCCCGCTCGGCATTTCCGATCTCGCCGCCGGCATGGTCTGGCTGTCGATCCTGCAGAATACCGGTTATCTCAATTC
This sequence comes from Pseudomonadota bacterium, assembly GCA_023451735.1. GTDB lineage: Bacteria > Pseudomonadota > Alphaproteobacteria > Rhizobiales > Rhizobiaceae > Neorhizobium. The sequence continues at coordinate 67,498 of JAEXYH010000005.1, forward strand.
CGTCCTGTTCGGCCTCGGCATCATCGAGCGCCAGACCGCATGGCTCACCTACCAGACGCCGGTCGCGCTGTTCATCGGTATCGCGATTGCCGAGATCTGGCGCGGCACCGCGATCGTCATGATCATCATCGTCGCCGGCCTCAACCAGGTGCCGAAGGAGTTCAAGGAAGCCGCCGAAATCTTCGGTGCCAGCCCCTGGACGCGCTTTACCCGCATCACCCTGCCGTTGATCCGCCCTGCCCTGCAGTCGGCGCTGATCCTGCGAACCGTCTTGGCCTTCGAGGTCTTCGCGGTGGTTTACGCACTCGGCGGACGCAATTTCCCGGTCCTCGTCGGCGAGGCCTATAACTGGCAGAACCAGAACCAGAATTACGGCGTCGCCGCCGCCTATGCGGTGCTGATCATGGTCATCTCGCTCGCCGCCACCCTCGTCTATCTGAAGGCCGTCAAGGTCGATCCGGAGCGTCTGCCATGAGCAAAGCCATGAACACATCCGGTTACGCCGGTTTCATCTCGGCCCGTCGGCTCCTGTTCTGGAGCGGCATCGTCGCACTCTGCGCCTGGGTTCTGGTGCCGATCTATCTGGTGGCGCTGGGCGCGCTGGGCGGCCGTACCGGCGCCTACCAGTGGCCGAAAAATTTTCTGCCGACCGACATCTCGCCGCAGCCCTTCATCCTGTTCCTGAAAACCGAAGGCGTCTTCCAGTCGTTTCTCAATTCGCTCGGTGCCGCCGGCATCACGGTGGCGCTGTCGATCGCGCTCGGCGCACCGGCCGGTTACGCGCTGGCGCGTTACAATTTCCGCGGCAAGGACAGTTACCGGCTTCTGGTGCTTCTCACCCGCGCCTTCCCACTCGCCATTCTGGCCCTGCCGCTGACGGTTTCCTATATCCGGCTCGGCCTCTATGACACGGTCCTCGGTGTCGGCCTCATCCACACCGTTCTGGCACTGCCTTTCGCGGCGCTCGTCACGCAAGGCATCTTTCTCGGCGTCCCGCGCGAGCTGGAAGAGGCTGCCTGGGTGTTCGGCTGCACCCGCATCCAGGCCTTCTTCAAGGTCGTCGCACCTCTCGCGCTGCCGGGTCTGGTGGCGACGGCGGTCTTTGCCTTCGTCATTTCATGGAATGAGGTCTTTGCAGCCTCGGTTCTCACCGTGCGACACCGCACGCTGACGGCCTATCTGCTCACCGTGCTGTCGGAAAGCCCGATGCACTACCGCTTTGCCGGCGGCCTCATGCTCATCCTTCCCTCGGTTGTCTTCATCTTCGCAGTCAGGCGCTACCTGTTTGCGATCTGGGGCGTCTCTTCAAAGTAACGGGTAAACTCATGGCCAACATTGTCATCGACAACATCAAGAAGAGTTTTGGTGCCTTCCAGGCGCTCAAAGGCGTCTCGCTGACGATCAATGACGGCGAGTTCGTCTCGCTGCTCGGACCGTCGGGATGCGGCAAGACCACGCTTCTGCGCATTATCGCCGGCCTGGAAACCTCGACCTCGGGCGACGTCCGCATCGGCGAAAAATCGGTCATCGGCCTGCTGCCGAAAGATCGCGGCCTTGCCATGGTGTTCCAGAACTACGCCGTCTTCCCGCATATGACCGTCTACGAAAACGTCGCCTTCGGCCTCAGAATGCAGAAAGCCGACGATGCACGGGTGAAGAAACAGGTCGAAAAGGCCGCCGGTCTTCTCCATATCGAACCTTATCTCGACCGTTACCCGAACAAGCTCTCCGGCGGCCAGCGCCAGCGTGTTGCCGTTGCCCGCGCACTTGCCGTCGAACCGGGCGTGCTTCTGATGGACGAGCCGCTCTCCAACCTCGATGCGCTGCTGCGCCTCGAAATGCGCACAGAACTGAAAACCGTGCTGCAGGAAGCCGGCACCACCACCATCTACGTTACCCACGACCAGACAGAGGCCATGGGCCTGTCGGACCGCATCGCCGTCGTCCATGACGGGCGCATCGAACAGGTCGGAACGCCGGTCGAGGTCTATAACCACCCCGCCACCCGTTTCGTCGGAGGCTTTATCGGAAACCCGCCGATGAATTTCATCACCATGCCGGTGACGGGCGGTCAGGTGACGGCCGGCGCGCAGCAGTTTGCGGTTCCCGCCCAGAGCGGCGAGATCGTCCTCGGCCTGCGCGGCGAAACCGTCGAGCGGGCAGCCTCCGGGCAGGGGCTGGACATGCAGGTCCGTGTCGCCGAACCAATGGGCTCGCATCTGCTTCTGACCGGCAGCATTCTCGGCCAGCCGGCCCGCGTCATCCTTCCCGCCACCGAAACCGTGAGAAACGGCGAGACCGTCGGCCTCACACTCGATCCCAAGCGCCTGACATGGCTGTCGCCCGAAAGCGGCGTCTCCTATCCGGCAGCGGCTTAGAAACAATAGATTGAGCGGTTTCGCCTTTCGAGGAAAGGCGGAAACGCTCTGAGATTTCTGGAGTACCAACATGACCAAGCATTTTGACGAGGCCTATCGCATCCTCGCCGCCAATGATCGCGGCGGTTATACGGTGCCGACCGATCGCCTCTACCCCTTCCAGTGGAACTGGGATTCCGCTTTCGTCGCCATGGGTTTTGCCACCTATGACATCGATCGCGCCTATCGCGAGCTGGAACGGCTGATCGAAGGCCAGTGGGAAGACGGCATGATCCCGCATATCGTCTTCCATCAGCCAAGCGACACCTATTTCCCGGGTCCCGACGTCTGGCGCACCAGCCATACGATCCCGACCTCCGGCATCACCCAGCCGCCGGTCTTCGGCATCGCGCTGCGCGCCGTGCATGACGCGGCCGAGAAGGCCGGAACCGAAAACGCAAAAGCCCGCACGCTCGCCCTCTTCCACGCCGGCCTCAAATGGCATCGCTGGTGGTATTCCGCGCGGGACCCGGAAGGCACCGGCCTCGTTGCCCTTCTGCATCCGTGGGAAAGCGGCAGCGACAATTCTCCCGCTTGGGATATCGCCCTTGCCCGCGTCCCCACCACCACCGATACCGCCGTGGTGCGCAAGGATACCGGTCATGTCGACGCCGCCATGCGCCCGCGCGACGAAGATTACCGCCGTTTCATCCATCTGGTCGATACCTATGCCGCCTGTGGCTGGGATCCGGCAAAACAGTGGGAACAGACCCCTTTCAAGGTTGCCGAAGTGCAGACCACCGGCATCCTTCTCAAGGCCGGCGAGGATCTCGAATACATCGCGAAATCACTCGGTCTCGGCGCCGAGGCGCAGGAACTGGCCCAATTCAACGATCTGACCCGCAAGGCGCTTCTTGCCCAGTGGCGCCCTGCCCTTTCCCGCTTCGTCTCGCGTGACCTCATTTCCGGCGAAGATATAGAGGCGCCAACCCAGGCCGGTTTCATCCCGCTTCTCGCGCTCGATCTCGGTGGCGGCATGGCCGATGCAGCGGTCAGCGAAATGAAGCTCTGGTCGAACGGCATGAAGGTCGCCTTCCCGACGACAAAACCCTTTGTCGAAAGCTGGGAGCCGAAGCGCTACTGGCGCGGCCCGTCCTGGGCGATCATCAACTGGCTGCTGATCGAAGGCCTCAACCGCAACGGCCAGCCGGATATGGCCGAAGCGCTGCGTATCTCGACGATCGACGCGATCGAAACGGAAGGTTTCGCCGAATATTTCGACCCGACCACCGGCGAAGGCTGCGGCGGTCTCGGTTTTTCGTGGACGGCCGCTGCCTATCTCTGGCTCTCGAAAGCTTGAGCCGAAAGATTTGCGGCAAGTGCTCTCCCCCTTGTGGGGGGCTCGAAGAGTGGATCGAGACGCGTGGCTCGACCCAGGCAAGCCGGCAGGCCAGAGGGGGACTTTGCAAAGCGAGCGATCCCCTCCTTTCTTGGCGCAAAAATCAGACAAAAAGAAAAGGGCGGCCCAACAGCCGCCCTTTCTCATTCTCGATAACCGGCGCTATCAGGCAGCCTTGGCTTCGCTGTCGAACTGGCCGCACCAGTCGTTGGCGGAAACCACCGGCCAGAAGCCGCGGGCATCGGCCGCCGGCTGCGTGACCGGCGGGTTGAAACGACAGAGACCAGCGTCCGCCGGAGCCGAACCGGCATTTACAACGTGATCTTCATAAAACGAGCAGGCTTTGCAGGAACCGTCTTTGGACATGATAACTCTCCTTCTTCAAATGTTGAGCTCTAAAACCTGAGACCCAAACTCGTAAATCTTAGAATGATTCTAAAATAGGAAACGCGACTTGGCAACCACCCCAAGCATCGCTGGAGGAAGATTTTCTCTTTTCCACCTGCGGCATTTGATCGCCAGACCCGCAGAGAATTCGAAGCCCGATGTTACAATTTCTTATCGTCAGGTGCCTGAAATCCGGCTTCCTCGCACTGTCGGCCGCCGACCCATCCAAAGTCGAGCGGTGCGACTCACTCCGATTCTCGTGATGCTGATTCTCACTTCGCGGAGACAAAATGGATGGTTTTGGTCGTTCGCGATGCTCCTGCCAGCTGGCGCAGCCGACATTGAGGTTCGTGCGAAAAAGGCGGGAAAATCTTTATTATCAAATAGATAGACTTCAGCTTACGGAATCCAATTCCGTTGGATTAAGGTTCGGTTTACCAGAAATTCCTTGTAAGCCTTCACGAAAGGCCGATACTGGCGGCAGTTTCCCAGAAACTTGAGTTTTATCGCCAGAACGGTTCCCTTTATGAACGCGCATTCGAAATTGCCGTCCTTCGAGTTCGACGAGAAGATCCTGCATCAGGGTGCAGAGATCTCGCGTCGCCTCGACCAGTTGCGGATGGAAAAATTTCCCCCGAATGCAAGAAAGACGTTGCGCCTGTTCTCCATGGCGGAAGTGGCGCATTATCTCGGCGTCAGCCCCAACAATCTGAAGCGCCTGCACCTCGAAGGCAAGGGACCGACACCCAAGACATCGACCGGCGGCCGCCGTTTCTACACCGGCGAGCAGATGCAGGAGCTTCGCTTTTATCTCGACAAGACCGGAAAATCCGACGCCAAGAAATATGTTCCGCATCGCAAGGTCGATGACAAGCTGCAGGTGATCGCGGTCGTCAATTTCAAGGGCGGCTCCGGCAAGACGACGACGACGGCCCATCTTGCACAGCATCTGGCGCTGACCGGCCATCGTGTTCTTGCGATCGACCTTGACCCACAGGCCTCGCTTTCCGCCCTGCACGGTTTTCAGCCGGAGCTGGACCGTAACCCCTCGCTTTATGACGCGATCCGTTATGATGACGAGAAGAAGCCGCTTGCCGAGATCATCCAGAAGACGAATTTTCCGGATCTGGACATCATTCCGGCCAATCTGGAACTGCAGGAATACGAATACGATACCCCGCTGGCGATGCAGACTTCGAGCGAGGGCAAGCGCTTCTTCACCCGTCTCGGCAAGGCGCTGCAGCAAGTCGAGGATCGTTACGACGTCGTGATCGTCGACTGCCCGCCTCAGCTCGGTTACCTGACGCTGACGGCACTGACAGCCGCCACCTCGGTGCTGATCACCGTCCATCCGCAGATGCTCGATCTCATGTCGATGAGCCAGTTCCTGCTGATGCTCGGCAACATCATCAAGACGATCAAGCGCGCCGGCGCCAATGTCGAGATGGACTGGTTACGTTACCTGATCACCCGATATGAGCCGACGGATATACCGCAGGCTCAGATGCTCGGTTTTATGCAGTCGATGCTGGCGGAGGAAATTCTCAAGCATCCGATGGTGAAGTCGACGGCGATCTCCGATGCCGGTCTCACCAAGCAGACACTCTATGAAGTCGAGCGTGCCAATTTCACCCGCGAAACCTATGACCGCGCCATCGACTGCATGGACAGCGTCAATTTCGAGATCCAGGGGCTGATCCATCGCGCCTGGGGGAGGATGTGATGGCTCGAAAAAACCCGTTTGCCAATCTGATGAACGAGGAGCGTCCGGATAACGGCGTTGCGCTCGATTATACCGTCAAAGGCGCGTCCCGCTCGATCATCTCGACGATCGACGAACTGGCGGAGCGTGCCGACAAGATGCTGGAAGGCGAAACCGTCGTCGAGCTTTCCCCCGAGGTTATCGAGGAATCCTTCATCCGCGACCGTCTGGAGGAGGATCCACAGGCGTTCGAGGATCTGATCGCCGCCATCCGTGAACACGGCCAGACGAGCCCCATTCTGGTACGTCCCCATCCGCATCATGACGGCCGCTACATGGTCGTTTTCGGCCACCGGCGGCTGAAAGCGGCAACTGTCCTCGGCCGCAATGTCCGGGCGGTGGTGAAGCCCATCTCCGACCGCGAACATGTCATTGCCCAGGGGCAGGAAAACTCTGCGCGTGCCGATCTCTCGTTCATCGAAAAGGCAACCTTTGCTCGTCGGCTTTCAGAGTTACATTACGACAATGACAGCACGATTGTGATGACCGCCTTATCTGTGGATAAGGCGACGCTGTCGAAGATGATGTCGGTCGCCAACATGCCCCGCGACATTCTCGACGCGATCGGCGGCGCCAAGCTGCCTGGCCGCGACCGTTGGTACGAACTCAAGCTGCTTCTCGAAAAGCCGGCCAACCTGGCAAGATTGCGCGAAATTCTCGCTGCGACCGATCTTGCCGGCCTGAACGGCGACGCACGTTTTGCCTTCGTTATCGATGCCCTGACCCGCAAGAAAGCCTCGGGTTATGCAAGGCCGCCGAAGAAGTCGAAATGGGTACCGAAGGACAAGAGCGTTGCGAGAGCGGTTTCGGCCGAAATCCGCAATGACGGAAAAAGTTATACATTGGCACTGAAGGCCAGAGATGGCGTGGGTTTTGGCGAATTTATCGCCGACAGCCTCGACGACCTTTATGCCGAATATCGTCGTCTGATGAAGGAATAGGAACCGACCAAAAGAAAAAAGCCCCCAAAACGTTTCCGTCGTGGAAGCTTCTCTCTGATTAAGCACCTGCAGAATCGCATTTCCACGAATCACAGTCAAGAGTTTTTGGCACCGTTTTGGTGAGCGGCTTTCTTTTGCCTGAAGAAAGGTGAAGTGAAAGATGCGAACTGGACTTGTGACGACGCCTTTCGGGCGCCGGCCGATGACGCTTGCCTTGGTAAAAGGCCAGCTTCAGTCGTCCGATGACCGATCGACGCGTCCTATCGAAAAGTGGAAGGTGTTCCGCGATATCTCGGAAGCGCGTCAGTTGCTCGGTCTTCATGACCGTGCGCTGGCCGTTCTCGATGCGCTTCTGACCTTCTATCCGAGCAACGAACTTGCGGCAGGTGCCAAGCTTGTCGTCTTCCCGTCGAATGCGCAGCTCTCTGTCCGCGCCCATGGCATAACCGGCACGACCTTGCGCCGTCATCTCGCAGCCCTGGTCGAAGCCGGTCTCATCCATCGCCGCGACAGCCCGAACGGCAAGCGTTATGCTCATCGCGGACATGGTGGCCAGATCGAGGAAGCATTCGGCTTCGACCTCGAACCGATCCTGCTGCGTGCGGCAGAACTTGCCACTCTTGCACAACAGGTCGCTGCCGAAAAGGTCCGCTTCAGGCGTGCCAAGGAAGCCTTGACCCTTTGCCGTCGCGACGTCCGCAAGCTTCTTACCGCTGCCGTGGAAGAAGGGGCGGAAGGCGACTGGTGCCTGATGGAAGATCTGTACCATGCCCTGATGTCCCGCCTGCCCCGCTCACCGAACAGAGAAACGGTAGAAACCCTGCTCGACGAGATGGCGGCGTTGCGTGCGGAAATCGTCAATCGGTTGGAAATGCAGATAAAAACCAAAAATATAGACGCCAATGACATCCAGAATGGATGCCACATACAGAATTCAGATTCCGAATCCATCTATGAACTTGAACCAAGCTCTGGAAAAGAGCTGGAGGTGAAAACCGAGCCAGCCAAGATCAGCCCCAACGTTAGTTCCAGGATCGACCAGCGCGAAACGTTGAAAGCTTTCCCGCTGAACCTGGTGCTGCGAGCGTGCCCACAGATGGTGGACTATGCCAGCGGTGGCGGGATCTCCAACTGGCGCGACTTCATGGGTGCGGCGATCCTTGTCCGATCCGTCCTCGGCGTCAGCCCATCAGCCTATCAGCAAGCCTGCGAAATCATGGGACCGGAAAATGCAGCTGTCGCGATTGCCTGCATTCTGGAGCGCGCGAGCCATATCAACTCGGCCGGCGGTTATCTCCGGGATCTGACCACAAAGGCAGAGAGGGGCGAATTCTCGCTTGGACGGATGCTGATGGCGCTGATGCGTGCCAATGCGGGTGGAGGCTTGAAACAGGCGGGATAATCAGCCGGACCTGCTGTTGACGGCAGTCAAAACATCGATTTTCTTCAAATATTTCCGCTAGATAGCTGAAGTATGAGGGTTTTGCTGACTTTGAATTTCGTCAAAGGCTGAAGAATACGTCGGCAAAGCGAAAATCGATGGGCATGAGCATAGGGCATGCCTGATTTTGTCCAACGGAGATCAAAAAGCACGCTGCTTGTGGCGGTTAGCAATGCACGAGATCGGTTCCGAAGGGTATTTTGAAGGCCACCAGAGCGACCCTCAAAATGTCTTGAAGGATCAGATAATTCCGCCGCTGCCACCGGTAACGGCCGGACGTTCTCCGGCAACCTTTTGACGATAGCCGCTGGAGCGATAGGCGGCGATCGGATCGATTGCACCGCCCGCACGGCGGCGGGCTTCGGCAAGGATTGGCTCGACATCGGTGCGGTAGGCACGCTTGAGCGTATCGGTTGCCATCAGCGCGTCATTGTCCTGCTGATAACCGTCCAGCGCCTTGCGGTCGACGATCAGGGCCTGGGCATAGGCGCGGCGGATCTCGCTGGCGCTGGAGATAAGGCTTTCGATCGGGTCGGTGACGTTATGCGACTGGTCGATCATATGGGCCGGATGGAAACCCTTGACCCCGCGGTTTTCCGCATCGACCAGCTCGTTGAAGACGAGGAAGAGACGATACGGTTCGATCGAACCGGCATCGAGATCGTCGTCACCGTATTTGGAATCGTTGAAGTGGAAGCCGCCGAGTTTGCCGAACTGGATCAGGCGGGCGACGATCATTTCGATATTGGTATTGGGCGCATGGTGGCCGAGATCGACGAGGCAGAAAGCCTTTTCACCGAGCGTCTGGGCGATCAGAAGATTGCTGCCCCAGTCCTGCACGACCGTCGAATAGAAGGCCGGCTCGTACATCTTATGTTCGGAAAACAGCCGCCAGTCATCCGGAAGGGCCTTGTAGATATCGGCCATCGAGGAGAGATAGCGTTCGAACTGGCGGGTGAAATTGGCCTGGCCCGGAAAATTGGAACCGTCGCCGATCCAGACCGTCAGGGCCTTGGAGCCGATGGCGTTACCGATCTCGATACATTCGATATTGTGCTCGACAGCCTGGGCGCGGGTCGCGGCATCGGTGTGGCTGAGCGAGCCGTATTTATAGGAATGCGCCTGGCCCGGTGCGTCGGAAAAGGTGTTGGAGTTCATCGCGTCGAAGCCGAGGCCGAGCGAATTTCCCTTGGCCTTCAGGTCCTTCGGGTCTGTCTTGTCCCACGGGATATGCAGCGAGACGGTCGGGGTTGCGCGGGTCAACTCATTGATGACGGAGCAGTCTTCCAGCTTGTCGAAAATTCCGCGGGGTTCGCCCTGCCCCGGAAAACGTGCAAAACGCGTACCGCCCGTGCCAACACCCCAGGAGGGGACGGCGACGAAGAATTCCGAGACCTTTTTGGTGATCGCTTCGATATCGATGCCGCGTCGGGACAGGTTTTCGCCGAGCGCCGCATAGTCCGAGCCGAGCGCTGCCTCGTTGTTTTTGTTATGCTGGCCGATCACATCGGTCGAAATCATCTGATCCGTCATTTTTCCTCCTCCGGCAGGCGAACGAACCGGCGCTGCCTGCGTTATTGTGTGCAATTATTTCAAAGACGAGGATTTCATGGACGTCATTCGCATCCTTCTCGCCATCATCCTGCCGCCTGTGGGCGTGTTCATGCAGGTCGGCATCGGCCTGCACTTCTGGCTGAATATCCTGCTGACCTTATGCGGTTATGTACCCGGTATCATTCATGCAATCTGGGTCATCCTGCGGAAGTAGCAGGTGCCTGCCACCGGGATGGAATTCCGCGGTGGCAGGCAGATGTCCTTAGCGCGTAAAGCTCTGGGCGTTACCGGCATCGACATTGATGATGTTGCCGGTGGATTTGGCCGAGAGGTCGGAGGCGAGGAAGTAGATCGCCTCCGCAATGTCTTCCGGGAAGACGTTGAGCTTGAGCATCGAACGCTTGCGGTAATGTTCCTCCAGCTCGCTCACATCAATCTTGGAAGACGTTGCCCGCTGTTCGCGCCACTCGCCGCTCCAGATTTTCGAACCGCGAAGCACCGCATCCGGGTTGACCGTGTTGACGCGGATGCCGGCATCGGCCCCTTCCAAAGCAAGGCATCGGGCGAGATGGATTTCGGCAGCCTTGGCCGTGCAATAGGCAGACGCGTTGGGCGAGGAGGCAAGACCGTTCTTCGACGCGACGAAGACGACGTTGCCGCCGATCTTCTGGCGCCGGAAAAGGCGGAAGGCCTCGCGGGAGACGAGGAAATAGCCTGTCGCCAGAATGTCGATATTCTTGTTCCACATGGCAAGCGTGGTGTCCTCCACCGGTGCCGAAGAGGCGATGCCGGCATTTGAGACGAGAATATCGACGCCGCCGAATTCGACGGATGCTTCGATGAATGCCTTTGCGACTGCGTCTTCACTGGTCACGTCGAGCTTCACGCCGCGGACGGCGTCAGCGCCAAAACGCTTGGCGAAATCGCCATGGGCTTCGTCGAGTGCATTCTGGTCAATATCCGCCAGAACCACGCAGGCCCCTTCGCCGATCAGACGGGTTGCGGTTGCGCGGCCGATGCCGCCGGCGCCGCCGGTGACGAAGGCGACCTGCCCGGCAAGGCTTTTCGGCTTCGGCATGCGCTGCAGCTTTGCTTCTTCCAAGAGCCAGTATTCGATATCGAAGGCTTCCTGTTCCGGCAGGGCCTGATATTCGGAAACGGTCGAAGCGCCACGCATGACGTTGATTGCGTTGACATAAAACTCGCCGGCAATGCGGGCGGTCGCCTTATCCTTTGCGAAGGACAGCATGCCGACGCCCGGAACCAGGAAGATGACCGGGTTGGGGTCACGCATCTTTGGCGAGTTGTCGTGTCTGCAGGTCTCGTAATAACGGGTGTAATCGGCGCGGTAATCTTCCAGCGCCTTGTCCAGACCGGCAACCACGGCATCCGCATCCGGTTTGGCCGGATCAAAATCGACGATCAGCGGGCGGATCTTGGTGCGCAGAAAGTGGTCAGGGCAGGAGGTGCCGAGCGCGCCCAGCGGTGCGAGGTTCTTCGAATTGACGAATTCAAGCACGGCATCCTGATCGTCGAAATGACCGAGCTTGCGTTCAGCCTTGCCGATACGGCCGCGAATTTCCGGCATCAGCTTTGCGGCAATGGCGCGGCGTTCTTCCGCACCGAGGCTTTTTGCGACAGCGCCGCCGAAGATCGTCTTGCCTGTGGTTTCCTTGGCAAACCACTCGATCGCCTTGTTGATGATTTCGAGCGTCAGAAGATAGCAATCCTTGGCGTCATCGGCCCAGGTGAACAGGCCGTGGCTTTCGAGCACGACGCCCTTGGCGGTCGGGTTGGCTTTGACGAAGGCTTCGAGATCCAGCCCGAGCTGGAAACCGGGGCGGCGCCAGGGGAGCCAGCCGATATCGCTGCCGAAAATCTTCTGGGTCAGTTCCTTCGAATTCTTCGAAGCTGCAATGGCGATGATCGCATCCGGGTGCATGTGGTCTACATGCGTAAACGGCACGAAACCGTGCAGCGGCGTATCGATGGAAGCGGCGCGCGGATTGAGGTCGAAGGTGCAATGGGGAAGGAAGCCGACCATGCGGTCTTCATCCTCGACGCCCTTATAGATGCCCTTCAGCGCTTCGAGCTTGTCCATGTAGAGGGTGGAAAAACCGTCGAGCTTGATGGTGCCGACATCGCCGCCGGAACCCTTGACCCACATGACCTTGACTTGGCTTCCGGTGAGCGGATCGGTTTCCATCACCTTGGCGGACGTATTACCGCCGCCGTAATTGGTGATGCGCTTGTCGCTGCCCAGAAGATTGGAGCGATAAAGCAGCTTGCCCGGCTCATCGAGCTTGGCAGTGTAAGCATCATCCCAGCGGTTATCGAGAAGGCGGATTTGGCCCGACATGTCGTCCTCCCTGACGGTATTTTGTGACGACGCTGGTCCTCCTGCGCCGTTTGTGCGACAGGATATCGCGCGATGTTTCGTCACTTGTCAATCGTAATTGATCAAATTCAATCATGTTGCGATGCGGTAAAATCAAACATGATCGTTTATGATTGACAACTTTTAGAAACTGATAATAGTTGGAGCCAGGAGGAGACCATGCACGAACGCGAACGACATCGCATAATCTTGAGCGCGATCCAGGAAAAGCCTGTGATCACGGTGCAGGATATTGCCGATCTGACGGATGCGTCCGAGGCGACGATCCGCCGGGATATCGCGTCCTTGCATGTGCAGGGCAAGCTTCGCCGGGTGCGTGGTGGGGCGGAGGCGGTGCATCCGCCGCAGATCGGCCAGCTGGCTGCACGCTCGTTCCGCGTGTCTGAATCGGTCAATATCGATAAGAAACGCTCAATTGCGCGCCAGGCCGTCGATCTGTGCGACGAAGGTGAATCGATCATCATCAATGGCGGAACGACGACGTTCCAGATGGTGCATTACATGGCCGCGCGCCGGATGCAGGTGATGACCAATTCGTTCGCGATCGCTGAACATCTGGTCAAGCATTCGAAGAACAACGTGACGGTGCCGGGTGGCACGATCTATCGCGAGCAGAGCCTGATCCTGTCGCCGTTCGACAATGACGCGATCCGCAATTTTTACGCCCGCCGCATCTTTATCGGGGCTCAGGGGATCGGCCCGCTCGGGATCATGGAGCCGGATGCGCTGGTGATCCAGAGCGAGCAGAAGCTGATGAGCCAGGCCGAGGAGCTGGTGGTTCTGGTCGATTCATCGAAATTCCAGCGGCGGTCGAGCATGATCCTGTGTCCGCTGGAACGCGTTACGACAATCATTACCGATGACGGGGTTTCGGAAGAGGCCATGAGAATGGTGGAGGACGCCGGCGTTCGGTTGGTCATTGCGGGGGCGGGGAACGTCACGCAGGCAGGCGAGGAAGATACCCCGTCGGTCGCATAGGGCGTCGGCGGGAGGAAATGGACATAAGTTCAATCTTTGGGAGGAGAATTGGCATGAAACTTTCTAAGAAATTGGCTCTCGGTGTGGCTTTGGCCGTCACCATGATGTCGTCGGCGGCCTCCGCTGCCGATATGAAGATCGCGCTTGTGGTGAAATCGCTCGGCAACGGCTTCTTCGAAGCCGCCAACAAGGGCGCGCAGGAAGCGGCAAAGGAACTCGGCGGCGTCGAGATCATCTATACCGGCCCGACCTCGACGACGGCCGAAGGCCAGATCGAAGTGATCAACTCGCTGATTGCTCAAGGGGTCGACGCGATCGCCATTTCCGCCAATGACCCGGATGCGGTCGTGCCGGCGCTGAAAAAGGCGGCCCAGCGTGGCATCAAGGTGATTTCCTGGGATAGTGGCGTAGCACCGGAAGGCCGTATCCTGCAGCTCAACCCGTCCTCGAGCGAGCTGATCGGCAAGATGTGCCTGCAGCTGGCCGCCAACCATCTCGAAGGCGGCAAGGGCGATTTCGCCATTCTGTCAGCCACCACCACCTCGACCAACCAGAATATCTGGATCGGCGAGATGAAAAAGCAGCTGAAGGATTTTGCCGGTCTGAACCTCGCCACCACCGTTTATGGCGATGACCTTGCCGACAAATCCTATCGTGAAGCGCAGGGTCTTTTGACCTCTCAGCCGAACGTCAAGGTTATCGTCGCGCCGACCACGGTCGGCGTGCTGGCGGCGTCGCAGGCGGTCAAGGATGCGGGCAATATCGGGCAGGTCTATGTGACGGGTCTCGGTCTTCCGTCGGAAATGGCAGGTGCCATCAAGTCGGGTGCGACCAAGGAATTCGCCATCTGGAACCCGATCGATCTCGGCTATAGCGCCACGCAGATCTCCTATCACCTGGTGAAGGGCGACACGGACGGCAAGCCGGGCTCGGAGATCGAAGCCGGCCGTATGGGCAAGATCAAGATCGGCGACAATGGCGAGGCCGCGATGGCCGATCCGTTCATCTACGACGCCAAGAATATCGACGAGTTCTCGAAGATTTTCTGATCCCTCCCGGGACTTCAAGGTCCGGCGCCGCCAAGGTTTTGGCGCCGGACCGGCGATGACTTCCAAATGGCAGATATGATGATGACCGCAGTTGAACGGACGGGCATGGAGATGGCGCCTATTCAGGATTCGAGAGCCGCAGAGCGAGCGACCATCCTGGAAATGCGCGGCATTTCGCAGATTTTTCCGGGCGTGAAGGCGCTGGATGGCGTCAATATTTCGCTTCATCCCGGCGAAGTGACGGCCCTGATCGGCGAAAACGGTGCCGGCAAGTCGACGCTCGTGAAAATCCTCACCGGTATCTATCTGCCGAGTGAAGGCGAGATTTTTATCGACGGAAACCTCGTCAGTTTTGCAAGTGCGCAGGATGCAGTGGATGCGGGTGTGACCGCCATCCACCAGGAAACCGTGCTGTTCGATGAACTGTCGGTGGCCGAGAACATTTTTCTGGGCCATGCGCCGCGTACGCGTTTCGGGCTGATCGACTGGAAGACCATGAACCGCCAAGCGGCCGAATTGCTGCATGTGCTGGAAAGCGAGATCGATCCGACCATCCGGCTAAAAGATCTTTCGATTGCGCAGCGGCATCTCGTAGCCATCGCCCGCGCACTATCGGTCGAGGCACGGATCGTCATCATGGACGAGCCGACGGCCGCTCTCTCCCGCAAGGAGATCGACGATCTGTTTCGCATCGTCGAGGGCTTGAAAAGGCAGGGCAAGGCGATCCTGTTCATCAGCCACAAGTTCGACGAGGTTTACGAGATCGCCGAGAATTTCGTGGTGTTTCGCGATGGCCGCGCCGTGGGAAGCGGACGGCTGGCAGAGACGCCGCAGGATACGATCGTGCGGATGATGGTGGGACGTGATGTGTCCAACATCTTTCCCAAGGTGGAGGTGGCGATTGGCGAGACCGTGCTGTCGGTCGAGAATTATTGCCACCCGACGGAATATCGCGACATTTCCTTCGAATTGAAGCGCGGCGAAATTTTAGGCGTTTACGGGCTGGTCGGTGCCGGGCGGTCGGAGATCTGCCAGTCGCTGTTCGGCGTGACTAGGCCGTCTTCCGGTCGGCTTGTGCTGGAAGGTGAGGCCGTTTCCATCCGTTCGCCGCGCGATGCTATCGCGGCGGGTATCGTTTATGTGCCGGAGGAGCGCGGCCGTCATGGTCTGGCGCTGCCCATGCCGATTTTTCAGAACATGTCGCTGCCGTCATTGGCGCGGACTTCTCGCTCCGGTTTTCTGAAGGCTGCCAATGAACTGGCGCTGGCGCGCAAATATGCCGAGCGGCTGGATCTGCGTGCCGCGGCGCTTTCCGTACCTGTCGGTACGCTTTCGGGTGGCAATCAGCAGAAGGTGGTGATCGGCAAGTGGCTGGCGACGCTTCCCAAAGTCATCATTCTCGATGAACCGACCAAGGGGATCGATATCGGCTCGAAGGCGGCGGTGCATGGTTTCATCAGCGAACTGGCGGCCGAAGGTCTGTCGATCATCATGGTGTCTTCCGAACTGCCTGAAATTCTTGGCGTTTCGGACCGGGTACTGGTGATGCGCGAAGGCCTGTCTGCCGGGATATTCGAGCGTTCGCGCTTAAGCGCCGAGACGCTGGTGCGCGCCGCGACCGGCAATGCGTGAGGGGGCTCAGATGAAGAAACTGCTGAAACACCGCGAACTGCTTCTGGTCGGCATTATCGCCATCATGGTGGCGGGGTTTGCAACCCGTGCGCCCGGTTTCGCTGCGCCCGGAAATCTCGCCAATATTTTTAACGACACCTCGATCCTGATCATTCTGGCGCTCGGCCAGATGACGGTGATCCTGACCAAGTCGATCGATCTTTCGGTCGCCGCCAATCTGGCCTTTACCGGGATGGCTGTGGCGATGATGGATGCGGCCTATCCCGGCATGCCGCTGGCACTGCTGGTCATCCTGGCTGTCGGCATCGGTGCGGCGCTAGGCGCCATCAACGGTATGCTTGTCTGGTGGCTGCGGATCCCGCCGATCGTCGTAACGCTCGGTACGCTGACCATCTATCGCGGCATGGCCTTTGTGCTATCGGGCGGTGCCTGGGTGAACTCGCACCAGATGACGTCCGGCTTCCTCAACTTCCCTCGCCTGCCGGTTCTGGGAATGCCGCTCCTGTCATGGATGGCGATCGTGATCGTGCTGATGATGTGGGTCGTCCTGACGCGAACGCAGTTCGGCCGCGCGACCTATGCTTCCGGTGGTAATCCGACCGCGGCGGTTTATGCCGGGATCGATATCGGCCGGACGCGGTTTTTCGCCTTTACGCTTTCGGGCGCGCTGGCCGGATTGGCCGGATATCTCTGGGTGTCGCGTTACGCGGTGGCCTATGTCGATGTCGCGGCCGGTTTCGAACTCGATACCGTGGCGGCCTGCGTGATCGGCGGCATTTCGATTGCCGGCGGGATCGGTTCGGTCGCCGGTGCCGTGCTCGGCGCGCTGTTTCTCGGCGTGATCAAGAACGCGCTGCCGGTGATCGGCATCTCGCCCTTCGCGCAGATGGCAATTTCCGGCATCGTCATCGTCGCCGCCGTCGTCTTCAATGCTCGTGCCGAACGCAAGGCGGGGCGCATCATCCTCAGAGATCGTGGCGCCAAGGAGGTTTCCGCATGAGTGACACCCGCGACATCGGGGCTGAAGCCAGGACCCGTTCCGCCATTCCCGATCGGCTCGGCACGCCGGTGAGCCGGTTGCTGGGCAGCTGGGAAGTGCTGCTGTTCGGCGTGGCGGTGGCGATCTTCGTCGCCAATTCCTTCGCTTCCCCCTACTTCCTCAATGCCTGGAACCTGTCCGACGCGACCTTCAATTTCACCGAAAAGGCGATGATTGCCTTTGCCATGGCGATGCTGATCATTGTGGGGGAAATCGACCTGTCGGTGGCCGCGATCATCGCGCTCGCCTCCACCGCCATGGGGGCTGCAGCCCAGATGGGGATCGGGACACCGGGGCTGGTGGCGATCGGCCTCAGCGTTGGGCTTGCCTGCGGGGCGATCAACGGCACGCTGGTGTCTGTGCTGAAACTGCCGTCGATCGTCGTCACCATCGGCACGATGAGCCTGTTTCGCGGCATTTCCTACATCACGCTCGGCGACCAGGCATACGGAAAATATCCGGCAGATTTCGCTTTTTTCGGGCAGGGTTATGTCGTCTGGGTCTTCTCGTTCGAATTCGTCCTGTTCATCGTGCTTGCCATAATCTTCGGCATCGTTCTGCACGCCACCAATTTCGGCCGGCAGGTTTATGTCATCGGCAATAACGAATTTGCGGCGCGCTTCTCCGGCATTCCGGTCGAGCGGATCAAGTTCAAGCTGTTTCTGCTGACCGGCCTGATGTCCGGCATTGCCGCCGTCTGCCTGACCTCGCGGCTTGGCTCCACCCGCCCCTCGATTGCGCAAGGGTGGGAGCTGGAGATTGTCACCATGGTCGTGCTCGGCGGGGTCTCCATTCTCGGCGGGGCTGGCACGATTGCCGGCGTTGTTATCGCCGCCTTCGTCATGGGCCTCGTCACCTTCGGGCTCGGGCTTCTCAATGTGCCGGGCATCGTCATGTCGATCTTTGTCGGCCTGCTTCTGATCATCACCATCGCGCTGCCCATCGTGGTGCGTCGCATCAAGTTCATGAGTACGAAATGATTTTGGAAAAATATGCATTCAAGATGAAGCTCAACCCCGGCATGGAGGCGGAGTATCGCAAGCGCCATGACGAGATCTGGCCGGAACTAAGTGCGCTTCTGCGCGAGGCGGGGGTGCGGGATTATTCCATCCATCTCGATCGCGAGACCAACGTGCTGTTCGGCGTGCTTTCCCGGCCGGTGGATCATTCCATGGCAAGCCTGCCTGACCATCCTGTGATGAAGCGCTGGTGGGCGCATATGGCGGATATCATGGAGAGCAATCCGGATAATTCACCGGTGCAGAGCGATCTGGTTAAGGTGTTTCATCTGCAATGAGCCATTTTGAACGGATCGCCGTCCTCGATATCGGCAAGACGAATGCAAAAGTTGTGATTTTCGATGCCGCAAGCGGCGCGGAGATCGAGACGCGGCGCATGCCCAACCGGGTTCTTTCCGGCCCGCCCTACCCGCATTACGATGTCGACGCGCTCTGGTCGTTCCTGATCGAGAGCCTTGCCGCCTTTGCCAAGCAGCCCGGTTTCGATGCTATCTCGATCACGACGCATGGCGCTGCGGCCGCCCTGATCGATGCGGATGGACAGCTGGCTTTGCCGGTTCTGGATTACGAGCATGAATATCCCGAAGCAATCCAGCGCGCCTATGACGAGATCCGTCCGGGTTTTGCCGAGACCTTTTCCCCTCGCCTGAGTGGCGGGCTTAATCTCGGCGCGCAGATCCATTATCAGAAGACTGCGTTTCCCGATGCGTTTTCGCGCGTTCGGACGATCCTGACCTATCCACAATACTGGGCCTACAGGCTGAGTGGTATAGCGGCCAACGAGGTGACCTCGCTGGGGTGTCATACGGATCTCTGGAAGCCGCATGAGGGGACCTATTCCTCGCTTGTTGAGGCGTTAGGCATTGGTGATCTGGTGGCTCCGGTGCATTCGGCCTTCGATCGGGTCGGCACGGCTCTTCCAGAGATTGCTTCCGGCCTCGCCCTGACCCAGCCGGTGCCGGTCTTCTGCGGTATCCACGATTCCAACGCGTCGCTGCTTCCCTATCTGGCTGGTCGCAAGGCGCCGTTTGCCGTTGTTTCCACCGGCACATGGGTGATCAATTTCGCGGTTGGCGGGGATATCGATCGGCTGGATTCGACGCGCGATACGCTGGCCAATGTCGATGCTTATGGGCGTGTTGTCCCTTCGGCGCGCTTCATGGGCGGCCGGGAATTCGAAATGCTGACAGGCGAACTGGGTGCGCTGGACCAGGATCGGGCGAGGGCTGCATTGCCTGCCGCTGTCGAAAAGCGGCTGATGCTGTTGCCGAATATCGTCAAAGGGTCAGGTCCATTTCCGGGGCGTGAAAGGAAATGGGTGAATGATGGCGGGGCATCCACGGATGAGCGCTGGGCAGCTGGCTGCCTCTATTTCGCACTGATGACGGAGACTTGCCTTGGCCTGGCGGGCGCCAAAGGCCCCATTCTCGTGGAGGGGCCGTTTGCGCTCAACGGGCTTTACCTGAGCCTGCTCTCCGCTCTGACAGGCAGGGATGTGGTTGCCGTGCCGGGCTCGACCGGTACGAGCCAGGGGGCGGCGCTGCTGACCGGCATCGAGCCTGCTGCTCACAAAGGCGTTTCGGCGCCTTCTATCGATCAGGCTGACCTAGCTGGTTACAGGGTAGATTGGCTCGCCGAATGCTGAGGCGCGCAATCGTGGCCGGTTGCCGCATGCACGGCGATCGGCTTCCGGATCGAAGTTGCCGTTGACAGCTGTCAACAGGGATCCGCGGGGACTGCTCGGAGGCCCGGCGTGGCGGTAGGACGCGCTCGCGATTAGTTCCGGTTCGACATACAGTCATACGCGCCGGAATATGCGCTGGGCTCTCCGAATAGGGGAGGGGCATTGTCTGACATGCGATGTTGAAATTGAACAGCCGGCCGTCCCGTTGGGAGACGGGTGGTTGACAGCTGTCAACACCTCATCTGACCTTGAGAAATAGGGCGTGTGATAACGGGCACCGCGTATTTTCAGGAGCCGATTTGAAGCCTATAATACGAATCACCGGGACACGCCGGCATCGAACTTCCAAGCAAATATGGTTAACTACCTGGTAGTGAAACGAAACCATGAGTTAGGTTTCGTATCCCGTTTTGCTCGCTGATTTTTCAAGATGTTAAGTTGGTCGGATTTTCGGCATAATTTCTGAGGTTTCGACCCTCATCTGTGTCAGATCAGGTTATGCCCGAGGGTTTCAGAATCCGTTAACGTGGCGGGACATGCGGCCTCGTCCTTCGGGATCGAATAACGCCTGCAGTCCCTTCCTACCTCTTGGCGTCCACTCGCAAGTCTAGAGCCGTTCCGGGTTGACCCATTCTGTCGGCTCCAACGGAGTAGGATGGTCGACCGGCTGGCGTGCTTTGTAAGCAAAGCATATGGCCAAGCCGACCGGTCGAACGGGCGGCCCGTTTCAGCCAACCCGAAGGGCCGGGCATCTTTCCGTCAGGGCAAAGGCGATGGGCTCGACCGTACCTTCGGGTATGCCCTTCGCCAGTCGCCTTTGCCCTGACGGAAACCTGCTCTGGCAGAATGGCTCAATTTAATCCTGAAAGGCTCTCAGTCGGCGGCGTGTCTCGCTCGGGCTTTCGGCGTAACTTGCGCGGTAGCTGCGTGAAAAGGCCGAAGCGGAGTTGAAGCCGGTTTCAGCGGCGATATCGGCGAAGCTGGCTCTGGTCTCGATGACCTTGCGGCGGGCGGCATTGAGACGAAGCGCGAGATAATGGGTGTGCGGTGCGACGCCCATCGTCTGGTGGAAGAGGTCCTGCAGATGGCGGATGCTGATGCCGGATCGCCTGGCAACTCGCGAGAGGGAGAGCGGCGCTTCCACCGTGTCCTCCATCAGCTTCACGGCTGTCTGCAAGCGGAGATCCAGTCGTCCGGTGCTGCTGATGACGGGATGGTCGGAGCGATCTCCGTCAGTGCGTTCCTGTTGGTAGATGAACAGTCGCGAGACTTCGAGTGCCAGTGAATAGCCGTGTGTGCGGCGGATCAGTTCCAGCATGAGGTCGAGCGTCGGCAGAGGGCCACCGGTGGTGATGCGTTTGCGGTCGATGACGAAGCGTTCGCGGACCAGGCCGACCTGCGGATAGGCACGGGAAAAATCGTCGACATCCTCCCAATGGGTCGTGGCCGAGAAACCATCGAGCAGGCTGGCTTCGGCGAGAATGAAGGAACCGCTCTCCATGCCGGCGATCGATGTCCGGTGCCGGGCGGTTTGGGACAGAAGGAACTTGAGTTCGCGGGTGGCGGCGCTTTTCCAGTTGTAGCTTGCCAGAACGAAGAGCGGATCGGTTTCGCGGGCAGGGCGGAATGCGCCGGAAACCGGAATGGGGATACCGGATGTCGTCTCGATCGCCCGGCCGTCAGGAGAATGGAGTGTCCAGCGATAGAGATTCTTGCCGGTGATGCGGTTTGCGGCGCGCAGCGGCTCGATCACCGAAGCAAGCAGGATGAGGTTGGTCTCCGGCAGAACGAGAATGTCGATATGCTGGTTCTCGCCCATCTGGTCGCCTTCGCTTCTGTTCCGATAATGTATAGGCGGGTGCCGATCGTGGAAAGCATTTTCCTTTTTCCTCGCCCGTAATGGCGGCAGCGAAAAGGAGGTAAGAATGCCGCTCGAGATGAACCGCGACGTCTTCATTACCTGTGCCGTGACCGGTGCAGGCGATACGACCGGAAAGTCCGGCCACGTTCCGATTACGCCGAAGCAGATCGCGGATTCGGCGATCGATGCCGCCAAGGCGGGGGCGGCGGTGGTGCACTGTCATGTCCGCAACCCCGAGACCGGGGCAGCGGCGCGCAATCTTGAACTTTACAGGGAAGTGACCGATCGCATCCGTTCTGCGGATATCGATGTCGTCTTGAACCTGACGGCCGGAATGGGGGGCGATCTTGTGTTCGGCAATGTCGAGGCGCCGTTCCCCTACAATCCCGACGGGACCGATATGGCGGGGGCGACCGAGCGGGTTGCGCATGTCGCCGACTGCCTGCCGGAAATCTGCACGCTCGATTGCGGCACGATGAACTTTTCGCTCGGCGATTATGTGATGACCAACACGCCTTCGATGCTGCGCGAAATGGCGCGGCAGATGACGGCGCTTGGCGTGCGGCCGGAAATCGAGGCCTTCGACACCGGGCACCTATGGTTTGCCAAGCAACTGGTGGAAGAGGGGCTGATCGAGGACCCGGTGCTGATCCAGCTCTGCATGGGCATTCCCTGGGGTGCGCCGGACGATCTCAATACATTCATGGCGATGGTCAACAACGTGCCGAAGAGTTGGACGTTTTCGGCCTTCTCGATCGGCCGCAATGCGCTCGCCTATCCGGCGGCCGCAGTTCTTGCCGGCGGCAATGTCCGGGTCGGACTTGAGGACAATCTTTATGCCGGCAAGGGGCAGCTCGCGACCAATGCGCAACTTGTGGAGAAGGCGGTCGGGGTGATCGAGGGCATGGGCGCGAAGGTGATCGGGCCGGATGCGGTGCGCGAGAAGCTGAAGCTGACGAAGCGGTAAACAGAAAGACCCCTCCCGGCCGTCCCGGGCAGAGCCGCTTGTCTTTGCCCGTCCTTCGGACCCCTACAAGGGGGAGGGCTTAATGCGCCGAACGCTCGCGGTCTGAACTCAGCCTTTCAACATGCAGCGGCGTTGGATTGGAACGAATGAACGAATGAATGCCGCGGGTTAAGCCCCTCCCGCTTGTGGAAGGGGTTTGGGGCGAGGCCTATAAACGAGGTGGGAATATGACAGCTATCAGGCAAGCAGCATGCATCGGTGGCGGCGTGATCGGGGGCGCGTGGGCGGCGCGGTTTCTGCTCGGCGGTATAGACGTGTCGATCTACGATCCGCATCCAGAGGCGAAGCGGATCGTAGGCGAGGTGCTCGCGAATGCGGAGCGTGCATATGCCATGCTGACCATGGCGCCGATGCCGCCGAAAGGGACGCTGACGTTCTGCGGAAGTATCGAGGAGGCTGTTGCCGGGGCTGACTGGATTCAGGAAAGTGTTCCCGAGCGTATCGATCTCAAGCGCGGCGTGATTACCGAGATCGACAAATATGCCGATCCAAAGGCGCTGATCGGCTCGTCCACATCCGGGATCATGCCGACCGAACTGCAGCGGGACATGAAACATCCCGGGCGGATGTTCGTCGCCCATCCCTATAACCCGGTCTATCTTCTGCCGCTGGCCGAACTGGTCGGTGGGGAAAGGACATCGCCCGAGACGCTGGAGCTGGCGAAAGCCAGGCTGGCGCCGATCGGGATGAAGGGCGTCATCCTGAAAAAGGAGATCGAGGCCTTTGTCGGCGACCGTCTGCTGGAAGCGATATGGCGCGAGGGGCTGTGGCTGATCCATGACGATATCTGTGATACCGAGACGCTGGACGATGTGATCCGTTATTCCTTCGGCATGCGCTGGGCGCAGATGGGACTGTTCGAGACCTATCGCATTGCAGGTGGGGAGGCGGGCATGCGGCATTTTCTGGCGCAGTTCGGTCCCTGTCTTTCATGGCCGTGGACGAAGCTGACGGATGTGGTCGATCTTAACGACGCGCTGGTCGACAAGATCACCGCGCAATCGGACGCGCAGTCCGGCGCCCGCGGCATACGCGAGCTGGAACGGATCCGTGACGAAAACCTCGTCGGCATCATGCAGGCGCTGAAGGCGGGAGATGGTGGAAAGGGCTGGGGTTCGGGAAAGGTGCTGGCCGATTTCGAAAAGCATCTCTGGGCCAAGGGGGGTGGCGAGAAGCATGTGCCGGATTTCTCCCGGCCGCTGCGGCTGGTCGATACCAGGGTGAGCGCTGCCTGGGTGGATTATAACGGCCACATGACCGAGCATCGTTACCTGCAGGTCTTTGGCGATACATCGGACGCGCTGTTGAGGCTGATCGGCGTCGACTTCGCCTATGTCGAGGCGGGGAACAGTTATTATACGGTCGAGACCCATATCCGGCATCTCGGCGAGGCAAAGCTTGGGCAGGCGCTCTATACGGTGCTGCAGGTGCTGGCGGTTGATGAAAAGCGCATCCGGTATTTCACCACTATCCACGATGCAGAGACCGGCGATGCGCTGGCCACCGCCGAGCAGCTGATGCTGCATGTGGATTCGAAAGCTGGCAAGTCTTCAGCCGCAGCGGCGCAGGTGCTGGCCAAGCTCGCATCGATCGCAGAAGCGCATGCGATGCTGCCGGTGCCGGAGGGTGTGGGACGAGCCGTGGGGCAGAAGAGATAGTCGCCCTTCTCGCAAGCGGAAGGGAAGGCAGTATGCTGCGAAGAGGGACCTTGCATATGCTGGCTCGATCTGCGGCAGGAAGATCAAGCCGGCTCCCCCGGAGCTCCTGACCCGGCTAATGATTGCGGAGGCTATAGCTCCAAGTCAAACGGGTTCCTTCAGATGTGGATCGGCAAGCTTGTCTGTCGTCGGGAAGGTAAGACAGGCCTTCCTGAAGATCGAGAGCGTGTTCACGGGGCGGGATAAAACACAACGTGGACGATCCTTGGGACAATATTGCCCTCGGCGAGTGGCATGCCAAGCACAATTGGCCAAATGTGACTGTCTCACATTTTTGGGAATGAATTTTTATCGATAAAACTTGGCTTCTTTGAAATCGCTGGTGTTTTCCTCTTGTCTATCGTCAATACTTTGGCGCCTGGAGGATTCACGGGAACATGAACCTGTATTAGCATCGACCTCGCGAGATGATTCGCAGTAACGCTGATGATTAGCGAGGTTACATTGAACGTACACAGTCATGTACTCGATCATGGCAGTTCAATTGAACACTGGGCCATGAATCGCGCGCACCAGATCGTGGTGCATCAGGGCATGCGGCTCGTCGAGGCCGCCCAGAGCCTGGACCGGAAACAGACAAGCGCCAATACCTATGCCCTTCGAGCGGCGATCATGGAATGCCTGATCGAAGCGATGAAGGATGGCCCTAACCCGGCAGCCGCTGAATAAGGCATCACTGAAATTTGAGCCGCGAGATGCGCCTGCTTAAGGGGAGGGGATAGCTCCGGCAATATCCTGTGTTACAGTCCGGCAATCGACACTGCAGTGAGTGAATGGATTGCCATGCTTACAACACTTGCAATGTTAATGAGCCTGTCCGCGGCCAATACTGTGATGGCGCAAGGCGGACAGGAAGTGGATGTCGAACTCGTGCTTGCGGTCGACACGTCGCGATCCATGGACACGGAAGAAGCCCGCATCCAGCGGGAAGGTTATGTCTCAGCCCTCAAGCACAAGGAGTTCATCGACGCGGTGAAGACCGGGCTGACGGGGCGCATCGCCATCAGCTATTTCGAATGGGCGGGCGACGTGGTGCAGGGCTCGGTGATCGACTGGCAGATCATCGAGAACGAACAGGATGCGATTGCCTTTGCCAACAAGGTCGAGGCACGGCCTGTCGAGATGCAGCGCCGGACATCGATCTCGGCTGCCATCGTGCAGGGCGCGACCATGCTGGTCTCCAATTCCTACCATGGCCTTCGTCAGGTGATCGATATTTCAGGCGACGGGCCGAACAATTCCGGCAATCCGGTTACGCCAGCGCGCGACAAAGCCTTGGAGGCTGGCATCATCATCAACGGTCTCGCCATCATGCTCAGACCGTCGGGAACGCCGGGCGGGCTCGACCAGTATTACAGCGACTGTGTTGCGGGCGGGCCGGGCTCGTTTGTTCTGCCGGTGCATGACATCGATGATTTCGGCGTTGCGGTTCGCCGCAAGCTGGTGATGGAAGTCAGCGGTATCGAACTCCAGCCGCTCATTCGTCGTATCGCCGACAAGCCGGCCAAAAGCGATTGCATGGTTGGCGAAAAGCAATGGCAGGACATGTTCGATCGTTGAGCGAAAAACTCAGGATTTTTCGTTGAAAAACCTTGCCGGACGCCTTCGCTGCCGGGCGGATCAGAAATGCCGGTTGCACGGAAATCTATGGCCTCCGGTGCGCTGATCCGCTAAGAACGCGCTCGGTCATCGTCAGCCGATAAGTGCTGAAGCCTAAGGACTGCATTTACCGAAATGCGGTATCTTGTCACACGGGCTCGGTTGACGTACTCCAAACCCGAAGGCCCTGGGCCGTATAACTCGTTCGGTGGTGCTGCGTTTCAGCGCCAAAAAGCTAATGACGTTGGGACTGTGATGAAGCTGTACTCGGAATATCTGGCAGAAATTGAAAGCAGAAAACCTCAAGGGCTTGCTCCCAAGCCGATCGATGATGGCGCGTTGACCGCTGAAATCATCACGCTGATCGAAGATGCCGGTAACGAGCATCGCGCGGACGCCCTGAAATTCTTCATCTACAATACGCTGCCGGGCACGACGAGTGCTGCCGGCGTCAAGGCCGCTTTCCTGAAGAAGATCATTCTCGGCGAAACGCTTGTGCCGGAAATCACGCCGACCTTCGCGCTGGAACTGCTGTCGCACATGAAGGGTGGCCCGTCGGTCGAAGTGCTGCTCGACATCGCGCTCGGCGCTGACGCGGCAATCGCGAAAGCAGCCGGCGACGTTCTGAAGACGCAGGTCTTCCTTTATGACGCCGACATGTTCCGCCTGCGCGATGCCTACAAGGCAGGCAACGCCATCGCCAAGGATGTTCTGGAAAGCTACGCTAAGGCCGAATTCTTCACCAAGCTCCCGGACGTGGAAGACGAGATCAAGGTCGTTACCTTCATCGCCGCCGAAGGCGATATCTCGACCGACCTTCTGTCGCCGGGCAATCAGGCGCATTCGCGCTCCGACCGCCAGCTGCATGGTCAGTGTATGATCACGCCGGAAGCGCAGGCGGAAATCGTCGCGCTTCAGCAGCAGCATCCGGACAAGCGGGTGATGATGATCGCCGAAAAAGGCACGATGGGCGTCGGCTCGTCGCGTATGTCCGGCGTCAACAACGTCGCTTTGTGGACCGGCAAGCAGTCCAGCCCCTACGTACCCTTCGTCAATTTCGCTCCGGTCGTCGCCGGCACCAATGGCATTTCGCCGATCTTCGCGACCACCGTCGACGTGACCGGCGGTATCGGCATCAACCTGAAGAACTGGGTCAAAAAGCTCGACGAGAACGGCAAGCCGATCCTCAACAATGACGGCAACCCGATCCTCGAGCAGAAGTATTCCGTCGAGACCGGTACTGTTCTGAAGATCGATGCGAAGAACCGGAAGCTGCGCGACGAGAACGGCGAAGAGCTGGTCGACATCGCCTCCTCCTTCACGCCGCAGAAGACGGAATTCATGAAGGCGGGCTCGTCCTACGCCATCGTCTTCGGCAAGAAGCTGCAGACGTTCGCGGCTCAGACGCTCGGCGTCGAAGCGACCCCGGTCTTTGCTCCGAACAAGGAACTCTCGGTCGAAGGCCAGGGCCTGACGGCCGTCGAAAAGATCTTCAACCGCAACGCCGTCGGCGTGACGCCGGGCAAGATTCTGCATGCCGGTTCCGACGTTCGCGTCACCGTCAACATCGTCGGTTCGCAGGATACGACCGGTCTGATGACGGCGCAGGAACTGGAAGCGATGGCGGCAACCGTCATTTCGCCGCTGGTCGACGGCGCTTACCAGTCGGGTTGCCACACGGCTTCCGTCTGGGACAAGAAGGCTCAGGTCAACATCCCGAAGCTGATGTCCTTCATGAACAATTTCGGCGTCATCACCGCGCGTGACCCGAAGGGCGTCTATCATTCGATGACCGACGTCATCCACAAGGTGCTGAACGACATCACCGTGGACGACTGGGCGATCATCATCGGCGGCGACAGCCACACCCGCATGTCCAAGGGCGTTGCCTTCGGCGCAGACTCCGGCACCGTTGCACTGGCGCTTGCCACCGGCGAAGCGACCATGCCGATCCCGCAGTCGGTCAAGGTCACCTTCAAGGGCACGATGCAGCCCTATATGGACTTCCGCGATGTTGTGCATGCCACCCAGGCGCAGATGCTCAAGCAGCATGGCGACAACGTCTTCCAGGGCCGCATCATCGAAGTCCATATCGGCACGCTGCTGGCCGACCAGGCCTTCACCTTCACCGACTGGACGGCCGAAATGAAGGCCAAGGCGTCGATCTGTATCTCCGAGGACGCGACGCTGATCGAGTCTCTGGAAATCGCCAAGTCGCGTATCCAGATCATGATCGACAAGGGCATGGACAATGCCGCGCAAACACTGCAGGGCTTGATCGACAAGGCGGATGCCCGCATTGCCGAAATCCGCTCCGGCGAAAAGCCGGCGCTGAAGCCGGACGACAATGCGAAATATTTTGCCGAAGTCGTGGTCGATCTCGACCTGATCGACGAGCCGATGATCGCCGACCCGGACGTCAACAATGCCGACGTTTCGCGCCGTTATACCCACGACACGATCCGTCCGGTTTCCTATTACGGCGGCACCAAGAAGGTGGACCTCGGCTTCGTCGGTTCCTGCATGGTGCACAAGGGCGACATCAAGATCGTCGCCCAGATGCTGAAGAATCTCGAAAAGGCTGAAGGCAAGGTCGAATTCAAGGCGCCGCTCGTCGTTGCCGCACCGACCTACAACATCATCGACGAGCTGAAGGCCGAAGGTGACTGGGAAATCCTGCAGAAGTATTCGGGCTTCGAATTCGACGACCTGAAGCCGAAGACGTCCAACCGCACCGAGTACGAGAATATTCTCTATCTCGAGCGCCCGGGCTGCAACCTTTGCATGGGCAACCAGGAAAAGGCGGAGAAGGGCGATACCGTTCTTGCCACCTCGACCCGTCTGTTCCAGGGCCGCGTCGTTGAAGACACGGCGGAAAAGAAGGGTGAATCGCTTCTCGCATCCACCCCGCTGGTGGTTCTCTCGGCGATCCTCGGCCGTACGCCGAGCATCGAGGAATATCGCGTTGCGGTCGAAGGTATCAACCTGACGAAGTTCGCGCCGCCGAAGACGACGCCGATCGACTCGCTGTCGGTTCACTACTAAGACCTGGGCTTAAAGCCTGTAATCTACGGCCCGGGAAGGCAAAACCTTCCCGGGCCGTTTTCATTTAAGGCGGCCTGGGAAACAGGCCCTGCAGGGAAGCCATCGTTGGAAGGGCAAATCCGGCAAATGCCGTTGCCTGATAAATTCGCGTCGTTAGCCGGCTCCCGATCGTGCCGAAATCAGCGCTTCCCGGTGGCCGTGACAGCCTTTTCGATGCCGCCATCCTGCTCAAGCTCTTTCACGAGCAATTTGAGAAGGCCGGGAAACCGTGCGTCGATGTCTTCACGGCGAAGCGAAGAAGCGCGACGATTTCCGTAATCGATCTGGCTGATCAGTCCGGCTTCGCGTAAAATCTTGAAGTGATGGGTCAGGGAGGCCTTGGCCACCGGAAATCCGAAGGACACGCAATTGCGCTCCGTGCAGTCCGGCAGCGTCGCCAGGATGGCGATTGCGGTGCGGCGAAGCGGGTCGGACAGCGTCGAGAAGACGGTGCTGAGGTCGATCTCGTCGCGCTCGGGCTGGGGAAGCAGGTCTGGCATGGGACAAATCTACGAAAATTGGCATCTGGATGCAAGCAATAGGTATGTCTTGACGCATACCTTTGGGAGGCATAGGTATGTCGCCAACCATACCAGCACTTCTCCTGGACCTGCGGATATCGGTCGAATCTACAAGCAGCCAGCGGCATCTCATCGTTAGATGCCGCGTCGAATCCTATCATACCGAAAGTGAGCGACATGCCTCAGCCACAGCTTTTTACACCGTTCAAGATCCGCAATCTCGAGCTTGAGAACCGCATCACCATCGCGCCCATGTGTACCTATTCCGCCGTGGATGGATGCATGACCGACTGGCACCTCATTCATCTGGGGCAACTGGCACTCTCCGGTGCCGGCCTGCTGACGATCGAGGCGACGGCGGTCGTTCCCGAAGGCCGGATCAGCTATGCCGATGTCGGATTGTATGATGATGCAACGGAAGAGGCGATGCGGCGGACGGTTGAGAGCATCCGCAAGTGGTCGAGTGTTCCGATCGCCGTCCAGCTCGCCCATGCCGGACGAAAGGCATCATCCGACCTGCCGTGGCTGGGTGGCGCGCAGCTTCCCGTTGATCATGACAATGGATGGCAGACGGAGGCGCCGTCGGCGGTTCCGTTCAAGTCAACCGATACGGTGCCGACCGCGCTTTCCCGCGAGCGCATGAACGAGATCCGCGACGCCTTTGCGGAAGCGGCGGTTCGCGCTGCGCGGATCGGGATCGATGCCGTGCAGATCCATGCGGCTCACGGCTATCTGCTACATTCCTTCCTGTCGCCGCTCGCCAACCAGCGGACCGACGAATATGGCGGCAGCCTCGAAAACCGGATGCGCTTCCCGCTGGAAGTGTTCGATGCGGTGCGGGCAGCCTTTCCGGCCGACAAGGTCGTTTCGGTTCGCGTCTCCGCAACCGACTGGTATGACGGCGGCTGGAACCTGGAAGAGACGATCGAATTCGCCAAGGCTCTCGATCAGCGCGGTTGCGATACGATCAACGTCTCAACCGGAGGCTTGCATGTCGACCAGAAGATTCCCGTTTCGCCGAGCTATCAGGTGCCGTTTGCACGCGCCGTCAAGGCCGCAGTAAAAATGCCGGTCGTTGCCGTTGGACTGATTACCGAACCGTCCCAGGCAGAAGCGATCGTTGCGACAGGGGATGCCGATCTCGTCGGACTGGCCCGCACGATCCTCTATGATCCGCGCTGGCCGTGGCATGCCGCAGCGGCTCTCGGTGGCGAGGTCTCCGCAGCGCCCCAGTATCACCGCAGCCAGCCATCCACGCTGAAGTCGCTGTTCAAGCCATGAACGAAGAATAAGGGGAGGGGCCTGACATCAGGCCCTTCCCCTCAATGTATCAAAACCAATTCCACGCGCCCCGATGAAAGGGCGCGCAGTTTGCGCGACGTCTGCTCAGCAGCAGACGAAGCCACCCTTTCCGCCGCCGCCGAACTTTGCGTTCTGGCGATCGCGGAAGAATTCCTCGTATGTCATGACCGGCTTGTCCGGGTGGGTGGCGCGTACATGCGCCACGTAAGTGTCGTAGTTCGGCATTCCCACCATCAACCGTGCGCCGTCGCAAAGGCAGCGCCCGATATCGGAGAGACGGCCTTTCAGCACCGTCCCGGACTTTCCTGTTAAGACACTCACGATCTATTCTCCCGGGGCTGGTGTGGCGACGGTGTTGACGGGTGCTTCGCGCGCGGTCCAGTCAGGATTGCGAAGCGCCTTGATGCAGGAATTGATGCCGAAGCCAACGATCGAGACCACGACGACGACAAAGATGATCGTCAGCGCGGTATTGATATAGTTGTTCTGCACGATCTGCTGCATCTGGGCGGCTGTCAGCGGACCGGACGTGTCTCCGCTGGCGATGCGATCGGAAAACTGTCGGGCAGCGGCAAGGAAGCCGACCTTCACATCGGTCGAGAAGATCTTCTGCAGGCCCGCCGTCAGGGTGCAAAGCACCAGCCAGCTTGCCGGCAGGATGGTGATCCAGGCATAACGCTGCCGCTTCATCTTGAAGAGGACAACGGTTGCCAGAGTCAGCGCCACCGCGGCGAGCATCTGGTTGGAGATACCGAAAAGCGGCCACAACGTATTGATGCCGCCGAGCGGATCGGTGACCCCCTGATGCAGAAGCGTTCCCCATGCGGCAACGCAAAGCGCCGTTGCAATGATACTCGGCACCCATGACGACGTGGTACGGAAGCTCGGGGCAACCAGCCCGATCAGGTCCTGAAGCATGAAGCGACCGGCGCGCGTTCCCGCGTCGATGGCAGTCAGAATGAAGAGGGCTTCGAACAGGATGGCGAAGTGATACCAGAAGGCCATCATCGACCTATCCCCGAAGACGCTGGAGATGATCTGCGCCATGCCGACGGCAAGCGTCGGTGCGCCACCGGCACGTGAGATGATCGAGGCTTCCCCGACATCCGACGCCACCTGGGATATCGTTTCCGGCGTGATGGCAAAGCCCATCGCCGTCACCGCGGCTGCCGCAGTTTCCGGCGTGGTACCGATTACGGCGGCCGGGCTGTTCATGACGAAATAGACGCCCGGATCGAGCACTGCTGCGGAAACCAGCGCCATGATGGCGACGAAGGATTCCATCAGCATGCCGCCGTAACCGATGAAGCGTGCATTGGTCTCGTTGTCGATCATCTTCGGCGTCGTGCCCGATGAGATGAGCGCATGGAACCCGGACACGGCACCGCAGGCGATTGTGATGAACAGGAACGGGAAAAGCCCACCCGACCAGACCGGTCCGCTGCCGTCGACAAACTTGGTGACGGCGGGCAGGTGCAGTTGCGGCGCGAGGATGAAGATCGACAGCGCCAGCGCGGCGATCGTGCCGATCTTCAGGAACGTCGACAGATAGTCACGCGGTGCAAGCAGCAGCCAGACGGGCAGGACCGAGGCGACGAAACCATAACCGACGAGAGCCCAGACAAGCTGGGTGCCGGTATAGTCGAAGAATGGCGCCCATGCCGGGCTTGCCGCGACATCCTGGCCGTAGACGATAGCCAGCAGCAGCAGGATGAAGCCGATGACGGACACCTCGCCGATGCGGCCCGGTCGGATGTAACGGCTGTAGACGCCCATCAGCATGGCGATCGGAATGGTTGCCGCGACCGTGAATGTGCCCCAGGGGCTGTGCGTCAGGGCCTTGACGACAATCATCGCCATGACGGCGAGGATGATGATCATGATCATGAACGTGCCGAACAGCGCGATGACGCCGGGGATGGCGCCAAGCTCGGACCGGATGAGCTCACCGATCGAGCGGCCGTCGCGCCGCATCGAGACGAATAGGATCATGAAATCCTGTACCGCACCGGCCAGAACGACACCGAAGATGATCCACAACGTGCCGGGCAGATAACCCATCTGCGCGGCAAGCACGGGGCCGACCAGCGGGCCAGCGCCGGCGATCGCCGCAAAATGGTGGCCGAAAAGCACGTATCTGTCGGTCGGCACGAAATCGAGGCCGTTGTTCAGACGAACGGCCGGCGTCGAGCGTCTCGGATCGAGCCGCATCGCATGCTCGGCAATATAGAGACTGTAATAACGATAAGCGACCAGATAGATGCTGATGGCGGCCACGACGATCCAGAGCGCATTGACCGGCTCGCCCCGTTGTGTGGCCAGGACGGCGAGGCATAACGCGCCGACGATACCCAGCACGGCCCATGGACCGTGCATTCTCAAAACAGACATTCCTGTGACCTCCTCACACTGGAACCGACTGATCGCTCTTAACCGCCGATTGTACACGGGCTCGCGCGATATCGGTGCGCGAGCAGAGTTCCACAGGCCTGCATGGCCTCCAACGCTACATGTTGTCACAGAGTAAAAACGAGTGAGAATGGTGAAAAGATCATGAACCCGTCAGATCCCGACCCATGCCCGGCATGGTGGAGAAAGATTATGGGAGCGGTGGTGTCGCCGCTGATTGGAGAACTCAGTATCGGGCGAAGATGAGCCCGTGCATAAGGAGCATCGGGGCAACGCGTCGTTTCCCTGAAGCTGTGCCACGCGGGATACAGGTCAAGCACTGTCCGGCGGGCGCATGGTTACGGGTGATATCGTCATGCTCTTTGCTGCCGCGTGATCCGGCCGGAATTCATATAGGATCTTTATTTCTTCGCCTGAGGCTTCGTCTCGAATTCCTATGCTCATTGTCGGCATATCAGCGGACAGGATGCATGCCCTGCATCTGAGAGCCAGGAGGTATGAGCGCGCCGCTGTTAAAGAGGCGCGCTTCGTCCTGTCCTCTGCTTGATCAACAGGAGTCCGGATCGATGATGGATATCGTTTTGCTTGGCACGGTGGTCGCGTTCTTCGCGCTCTGCTTTGTCTATACACGCGCCTGCGACAGGCTTTGAGAGGCCAAGATGGTTTTCGATTACGCACTGAGCGGCGTCGTGACCGTCGTTCTGACGGCCTATCTCATCTACGCCCTTGTTCGCCCGGAGCGGTTCTAGAGCGACGCAGTCCCGGACGCAGAACCGATTCCCGCTTTAGCAGGAATGCTCTCATCAACGCTTCTGATCGCGCTGGCGCCCTCGTGGCAGCCCGCAACTGAAAGTTCCTCCCATGACCCTCAACGGATGGTTACAGATCCTCGCGTTTTGCGGGATCCTGATTTTTCTCGTCAAACCGCTCGGCGCCTATATGACGCGCGTCTTTTCCGGCGAGCGCACGCTTCTTTCACCGGTCCTCGTTCCGATCGAACGCGGGCTTTATGCGCTTGCCGGCACAAATGAACGGGAAGAGCAGCATTGGACGTCCTTCGCCTTCTCGATGCTGATGTTCAACCTCGCAGGCCTGATGCTGCTTTATGGCATTCTGCGTTTCCAGGACATGCTGCCGCTCAACCCCGCCGGCATGGCCGCTATCGGTCCCGATCTTTCCTTCAACACCGCGATCAGCTTCGTCGCCAATACCAACTGGCAGAGCTATGGCGGTGAAAGCACGATGTCGTATTTCAGCCAGATGGTCGGCCTTGCCGTTCAGAATTTTGTCTCGGCCGCGACCGGCATGGCAATCGCCATCGGCCTCATCCGCGCGTTTTCGCGCGCATCGGGCAAGGCCATCGGCAATTTCTGGGTCGATATGACCCGCTCCACGCTCTACATCCTGCTGCCGATTTGCATCGTGCTGACGATCATCTATGTCGCGCTCGGCGTGCCGCAGACGTTTGGCGCCTACGTGACTGCCACGACGCTCGAGGGCGCGCAGCAGACGATCGCGCTCGGCCCGGTCGCCTCGCAGCTTGCCATCAAGATGCTCGGCACCAATGGCGGCGGTTTCTTCAACGCCAATTCGGCGCATCCGTTCGAAAACCCCGACAACATCTCCAACATGATCCAGATGCTATCGATCTTTGCGATCGGTGCGGCGTTCACCAATGTGTTCGGCCGGATGGTCGGCAACCAGCGCCAGGGCTGGGCGATCCTCGGCGCGATGGGCGTGCTGTTTCTCGTCGGTGTCGGCATCGTCTACTGGGCGGAAGCATCGGGTAATCCGATCATGCATTCGCTCGGTCTTGCCGGCGGCAACATGGAAGGCAAGGAGGTCCGCTTCGGCGTCGTCATGTCCTCGCTGTTTGCGGTCATCACCACGGCTGCGTCCTGCGGCGCGGTCAATGCGATGCACGGCTCTTTTACCGCACTCGGTGGCCTGATCCCGCTCATCAACATGCAGCTCGGCGAAATCATCGTCGGCGGTGTCGGTGCCGGTTTCTACGGCATCATTCTCTTCATCATCATCGCCATCTTCGTGGCCGGGCTGATGGTCGGCCGCACGCCGGAATATCTCGGCAAGAAGATCGAGGCGAAGGAGATGAAGATGGCCGTGCTTGCCATTCTCTGCCTGCCGCTGTCGATGCTGGTGTTTACCGCAATCGCCAGTGTTCTGCCGTCGGCCGTATCGTCGATCGGGACCGCCGGCCCGCACGGCTTTTCCGAAATCCTCTATGCCTACACCTCGGCGGCGGCCAATAACGGATCGGCCTTCGGCGGGCTTTCGGCCAATACGCCTTGGTTCAACACGACGCTCGGACTTGGCATGCTGATGGGACGTTTCCTGGTCATCATCCCGGCGCTTGCGATCGCCGGTTCGCTGGTCGCCAAGAAGACGGTTCCGGCCTCTGCCGGCACGTTCCCGACCGATGGCGGGCTGTTCGTCGGGCTTCTCGTCGGCACGATCCTGATCGTCGGCGGCCTGACCTTCCTGCCGTCGCTGGCGCTCGGTCCGGTCATCGAACACCTGATGATGATCACCGGCCAGACCTTCTGAAAAAAGCGAGGGACATGTCATGAGCATTCGCCAGGAACTCCGCAGACAGTCGGATCTTGCCTCGGGAAAACGGGGCCGGGAACCCAAGCGCCTGCGCGGTTCCAACATCATTCTCGCGATGATGGCGGGTCTTTTCGCCATCATCTGCGCCATCGAAATCCTGCAGGGCTGACCGACCTCCCTGATGTTCAGGGCGGGCCGGTCGCCTCATCCAAGCTGGAGCCTCTTTCATGAGCCAGTCCAAATCCGCGAGTATCCTCGATAGTCGCATCCTTGTTCCCGCGCTTGCCGGAGTTTTCACCAAGCTCAACCCGCGCACTCTTTCCAAAAACCCGGTCATGTTCGTCGTGGCCACGGTTTCGGTTCTGACCACCATCCTCTTTCTTCGCGATCTCGCGACCGGAAGCGAGGGACTGGGCTTCACGTTCCAGATCAATCTCTGGCTCTGGTTCACGGTCCTGTTTGCCAACTTCGCCGAAGCCGTTGCCGAAGGGCGCGGAAAGGCGCAGGCCGACAGCCTGCGCAGGACGAGGACCGAAACCCAGGCCAAGCTGCTGTCCGGCGACGACCGCACACAGTACAAACAAGTGCCCGGCACCAGCCTCAAGGTGAACGACATCGTCATCGTCGAGGCCGGCGACATCATTCCTTCCGATGGCGAAGTCATCGAAGGTGTCGCCTCGGTCAACGAGGCTGCGATTACCGGTGAATCCGCGCCGGTGATCCGTGAATCGGGCGGTGACCGTTCTGCCGTCACCGGTGGCACGCAGGTGCTTTCGGACTGGATCCGGGTTCGCATCACCGCGGCGGCCGGTTCGACCTTCATCGACCGGATGATCTCGCTTGTCGAAGGCGCCGAGCGCCAGAAGACCCCGAACGAGATCGCGCTCAACATCCTGCTTGCGGGCATGACACTGATCTTCGTGCTTGCCGTCGCAACCATTCCGGCTTTCGCCACCTATGCCGGCGGCGCGATCCCGATCATCATCCTTGTTGCCCTGTTCGTCACGCTTATTCCGACGACGATCGGCGCTCTTTTGTCGGCTATCGGCATTGCCGGCATGGATCGTCTCGTCCGCTTCAACGTGCTTGCCATGTCCGGCCGCGCGGTGGAAGCCGCAGGCGACGTCGATACGCTGCTTCTCGACAAGACCGGGACCATTACGCTCGGCAACCGTCAGGCAACGGAATTTCGTCCGATCCGCGGCGTCTCCGAACAGGAACTCGCCGACGCGGCCCAGCTGGCATCGCTTGCCGACGAGACGCCGGAAGGCCGCTCCATCGTTGTGCTCGCCAAGGAGAGATATGCGATCCGTGCGCGCGACATGCAGAGCCTGCATGCGACCTTCGTCCCGTTCACCGCACAGACCCGCATGAGCGGGGTGGATCTCGACGGATCGTCGATCCGCAAGGGGGCGGTTGAAGCGGTATTGAACCATGTCAGACTTGGGCATGTTGCAGGCGGTGGCGGCGCAAGTGCTTCCTCTATCAAGGAAGTCGAAACGATTGCCGCCGATATCGCCAAACTGGGCGGCACTCCGCTCGCGGTCGCCCGCGACGGAAAACTGCTCGGCGTCATCTACCTGAAGGATATCGTCAAGGGCGGCATTCGCGAACGTTTTGCCGAGTTGCGCAAGATGGGCATCCGCACCGTCATGATCACCGGCGACAACCCCATGACGGCGGCCGCGATCGCTGCCGAAGCAGGGGTGGACGACTTCCTTGCCCAGGCAACGCCGGAAAACAAGCTGTCGCTGATCCGCGAGGAACAGGCCAAGGGCAAGCTGGTCGCCATGTGCGGCGACGGCACGAACGACGCTCCGGCTCTTGCGCAGGCCGATGTCGGCGTCGCCATGAATACCGGCACGGTTGCTGCCCGTGAAGCCGGCAACATGGTCGATCTCGACAGCGACCCGACGAAGCTCATCGAGATCGTCGAGATCGGCAAGCAGTTGCTGATGACCCGCGGCGCGCTGACGACATTCTCGATCGCCAATGACATCGCCAAGTATTTCGCCATCATCCCGGCGATGTTCCTGGCCTTCTATCCGCAGCTCGGCGTGCTCAACATCATGGGCCTTGCCACTCCGCAGAGCGCGATCCTTTCGGCGATCATCTTCAACGCCCTGATCATCATCGCGCTGATCCCGCTCTCTCTCAAGGGTGTCAAATATAGGGCTGTCGGGGCCGGCGCGCTTCTCTCCCGCAATCTCCTGATCTACGGCCTCGGCGGCATCGTCGTTCCGTTCATCGGCATCAAGGCGATCGACGTGGTCATCACCTCGCTCGGCCTCGCTTAAGGAACTAGCACCATGCTGAAACAACTGCGCCCGGCAATCGTCATGATCGTTGCCACCACTGCCATTACCGGCCTGATCTACCCTCTTGCCATGACCAGTATCACCCAGGCGATCTTCCCATCGCAGGCAAACGGAAGTCTGATCGAACGCGATGGCACGGTCATCGGCTCCGAGCTGATCGGCCAGGCCTTCACCGGCGAGCAATATTTCCACGGTCGTCCTTCGGCGGCGGGCGATGGCTATAATGCCGCTTCTTCCTCCGGCTCCAACCTTGGCCCTACCAGCGGCAAGCTGATTGATCGCGTCAAGACCGATCTGGAAGCGGCGAAGGCCGAAAATCCCGGTGCCGAGGTGCCGATCGATCTCGTCACCGCCTCTGGCAGTGGCCTTGATCCGCACATCTCGCCGGAAGCCGCGCTGTTCCAGGTGCCGCGCGTGGCAAGAGCCAGGAACATGGAGGAAGCCGTTCTACGCGGCATCGTGGAGCAGCATGTGGAAGGCCGTCAGCTCGGTTTTCTCGGCGAGCCCAAAGTCAGTGTTCTGGCATTGAACATGGCACTGGACGCACCGCGCACATGACGGATCGAGCCGGCACGGGTATGCTGGATGGCGTGCTGTGGGCGACAGCCACCCAGAGTGCTTCCATGCTCAACGATCGGGGCGTCATCTTCCTTCACGAGAATGGACGATTGTGGTCAAAGCCGGCTA
Source organism: Pseudomonadota bacterium (assembly GCA_023451735.1). GTDB lineage: Bacteria > Pseudomonadota > Alphaproteobacteria > Rhizobiales > Rhizobiaceae > Neorhizobium. The sequence goes on from JAEXYH010000005.1 coordinate 106,232, forward strand.
TCCACGCGATGATACGCTGGCGGATGCCGATATCGCGGCGATCAGGAAGCTTCTGACGGTCGGGCTTTCCGCGCAAGACTACTTCGTCAGCGAGGCAATGAACGCGCGCGTGGCTGCGGAACGGTTCTGAAGCTGAGGAGCCGATTTTCCAGACGGGCGAACGGTGTGTCGATCTCGTCAAGCGTATCGTCAGGGCCGGTGATCGGGACGTGAAACCGACCTCCAAAGAATACGATATCCTGCGGCTTCTCATTCGACCTAAAAATGTCGAAGCCAGGAGACGCGGATGATCAGGAAGAAACCGGAACGGCCAATGCGCCGTCCCGCTCCGTTTTGGCAGACTGTCCGTCTGTCGGCTTTGTCCCTAAGCTGCGGGTATTGCAGCGAGGGTGAGGTTGAGCCCTGTCTCCGCATCGAAGATGTGAGCCCTGTCCATCATGAAACCGAGCTGGATTGTCTGGCCGCGCTCTGCCACGTCGATCTCGCCGGCAAAATCCGTCGGGATACGGGCGGCGAAATCATGGCCTCCGAGTTCGAAATAGGTATAGACCTCATTGCCCATATGCTCGCGCAGGCGGAAGGTGCAATTGGCGACCGCGGCACGGTCCTGTGCCCCTGCTGCGAGGATACTTCGAGGTGTGCCGATATGTTCCGGGCGAATGCCGAACTGCACTTTCTGGCCGGTTCTGTTTCGCAGGATATCGGAAAATGCGGGGGGAAGCGGCAGCATCGTGTTACCCATCTCCACCCCTAATCCTCCATCACGTGCCACCACCGTTGCCGGACGGATATTCATTTCTGGCGAGCCGATGAAGCCGGCGACGAAGGCATTGACCGGGCGGTCATAAAGCGTCGTCGGGGTATCAACCTGCTGTATGGTGCCATCCTTCAGGACGCAGATGCGCTCGCCCATGGTCATCGCCTCGACCTGGTCATGGGTCACATAGATTGCGGTGGAAGGCTGTCCGCTGTCGCGCAATTCGCGATGCAGTTCCGTCAGGCGTACGCGCATAGAGGCGCGCAGCTTGGCATCGAGGTTGGAGAGCGGTTCGTCGAACAGGAACACTTCCGGCCGTTTGACGATGCAGCGGCCAACGGCAACACGCTGTGCCTGGCCGCCGGAAAGCTGGCGCGGCAGGCGGTCGAGAAGATGTTCCATTTCCAGCATCTTTGCAGCCTGGGTGACGCGCTCGTGGATTTCCTGCTTGGGCAGGCCGGCGAGCTTCAGGCCAAAGGCCATGTTGTCGTAGACTTTCATATGCGGATAAAGCGCATAGTTCTGGAACACCATCGCAATCCCGCGCTCCTTGGCGCGCAGATTGTTGACGACCGTATTGCCGATCTTCAGTTCGCCGCCGGAGATCGATTCCAGTCCGGCGATCATGCGCAGGATGGTGCTTTTCGAGCAGCCGGAAGGGCCGACGAAGACCATGAATTCGCCGTCGCGTACTTCGAGATCGACGCCGTGCACAGCCTCGAAACCGTTGGGATATGTCTTGACGATCTTTTCGAGATTAACGCTAGCCATGATGGCTTCTTCTCCTCAACCCTTGATGCCGCTCGAGGTCGCGCCCTCGATGAAATAGCGCTGCGCCAGAAAGAACACGGTCAGTGACGGCAGCAGGGCTACGATGGAAATTGCGATGATATTGGCCCACTCGACCTCGCCGCTGACGTCCATGCTCATCTTGAGAGCAAGCGACACGGGGTATTTCTCGACGGTCGAGATGTAGATCAGCGGTCCGATGAAGTCGTTCATCGTCCAGATGAACTGGAAGAGGGCGACAGAGATCAGTGCCGGTTTCAGAAGCGGCACGACGATGTGCCACAGAAGCTGCAAGGCGTTGCAGCCGTCGATGATCGCCGCCTCTTCCATGTCGCGCGGTGTGCCACGCAGGAACTGGACGACAAGGAAGGTGAAGAACGTGTCGACGGCAAAGGCCGAAGGCAGGATCAACGGCCAGTAGGTGTCGATCATGCCCAGTTCCTTGAACATCAGATATTGCGGCACGCGCAGTACGATCGGTGGCAGAAGCATGGTGCCGATCATGATGGAGAACAGGAGCTTGCGGCCGGGATATTCAAACCGCGCGAAGGAATAGGCCACCAGCGTGCACGAGATCAGGGTGACGATGACCCGGGGAACGACGATCAGGAACGAGTTCAGGAAATAGGTGGCGAAGGTAAATTCGGTACGCGTCATCCAGCCATTGTAGTAGGCGCTGAAATCGAGCAGCTGGGTGAGGTCGCGGGGGAGGAACCAGATCGTGGTGAAGATTTCCTGGTTCGACTTGAACGAGGCACCCAAGAGCCAGAACAGCGGGTAGAGCATCAGCAAGCCCACGCCGCCCAGTATGAGGTAGCGCAAGGCAAGCGAAATCCGCTCCCTGCGTTGTGTGCGCAGCACTTCCGCGTTCGACGGAATTCGCTTTTTCGGCAGCACGCTTACGGCCATGTCGCTGCTCATCGCGCTCTTTCCTTTTCGCCTGAATAGAAGACCCAGTATTTCGACGACCAGAACAGGACGCCTGCTATCGCCACGATCAGGAAGAACAGGACCCAGGACAGGGCACTGGCGTAGCCCATGTTGAAATATTTGAATGCTTCGTCGTAGATGTAGATGGCCATGAAATAGGTGGAATAGAGCGGCCCGCCTTCGGTGATCATGTAAGGCGCGTTGAACTCCTGGAAGCAGTTGACGATTTGCATGATCATGTTGAAGAAGATGACCGGCGTGATGATCGGCAGGGTGACATTGCGGAACTGCTGCCAGAACGAGGCGCCGTCGATTTCCGCCGCTTCGTAAAGCGACTTCGGCACGCCCTGCAGAGCGGCAAGGAAGATGACCATGGCCGCACCGAACTGCCATGTGTTGAGTGCGACGATGGTCCAGACGGCATAACGTTCACTGGCCAGCCACGGGATCGGATCGATGCCGACCGTGTCGAGGATGATGTTGACCAGCCCCTTTTGCTGGAAGAGGAACTTCCACATGACGGAAATGGCGATCGAACCGCCGAGGATGGTCGGCAGGTAATAGGCGGCGCGAAAGAAATTGATGCCGCGCAGCTTGAAGTTCAGCACCTGCGCGATGAACAGTGCGACCGCCAGGCGGGCGGGAACGACGATCAGGGCGAAGGACACCGTAACCGTCAGCGACTTCCAGAACAGATCATCGTCGAAAACCATTTTCTCGTAGTTTTCGAGGCCGATATAGGTCGGCGATCCGATCAACGGATAGTCGGTAAAGCTCAACGCGAACGAGGCCGCGAAAGGGAAGAGATTGAAGGCGAGTATCCCCAGAATAAAGGGCAGCACAAAGATATAGCCTAGGCGTTTGCTTTCATACATCCGCATCACCTGAGAAATGTTCGGCCGCTGGCCGTGTGGAAGGGCGAGTGCTCCGGTGGTCGCCGTCGCACTCTTCCGGAAAAGTCGAGCAGCTCCGGCCCTCGCGGGCCGGAGGCCGTTGCCACGCTAGAGGCGCGACAATATCCGGGTAGCTTCCTTGATCAGCTTCGGAGCCGCTTCCTCCGGCGTGGTCTTGTCGAAAGAGAGTTCCTCGAAGGTGTTGAACAGAAGCTTGTAGATCAGCGGATGTTCGAAATAGAGCGAGAAGCGCGGTACCAGCCCCTTCTCGTCGAGTTCCATGATCTGCCCCGTACCGATCTTCTGGATCGGCGGGATGAGGTTCTCTTTGGTCAGGATATCCCACTGCGTCTTGGAGGCGGGAATGGCGCGCGAGGTGCCGATGATGCGGGCGGCTTCCGGGTCGGTTGTCAGGAAGTTGATGAACTTTGCCGCTGCTTCCTGTTGCTTGCTATGCTTGCTGATCGAATAGATGAAGCCGGTGCGGCTCATCGTTCCCGCTGTCTTGGCGTCCGGCAACATGATGTAGGGACCAACTTCAAGCTGATCGAGACCGCCCGTCAGCGTGTCGGCACGTGATGTCAGCGTGGAGTCCTGGGAATAAACGCCGCCCCATTTGCCTTCCACCCAGTCGGGCATCTGCGATGTCGGCTTGTTTGCGCCGCCCATGGCGGTGCGCGCCTTGATGCTGACCAGCGCATGCTCGTTTTCAAGTTTCTTGAAGAAACGCAGCCAGTCGGCGACCTGCTCCTCGCTCATGGAGACCTTGGGTTCGTCGGGATCGATGAAGTTGACATTGTATTTCTGCATCGCCCAGGACAGGGAGATGAGGAAGCTGCCCTGGGTTGTCGGATCGAGCGGGTAATACTCGTCGCCCAGGCGTTCGCGCATCAGCTTCGCGGCTTCAAACAGTTCGTCCCAGGTTTTCGGATAGTCGATTTTCGCCTTCTGCCACGGTTCCTTGTTGTAAAGGAACAGGAAGCCGGTCGAGCCGATCGGCACGCCTTGTATCTTGCCGTCGACCGTCACCTGATCGAGCGTGGTCTTGGGGAATTCCTCGAGATTGATCAGGCTGGAGTACTTGTTGATATCCTCGAAACCGTCGCCCTTCTTCGAGAACATCGGCAGCCAGGCCAGCAGCACCTGCATGACATCAGGTTCCGTTCCACCAGCAAACTGGGTGCTCAGGCGCGTCTGGTAACCGTCATAGCCCGAATACTCGGCTTTTACGGTAACGCCCGGGTTCTTTTCCTCGAAAAGCTTGATGACTTTCAGCGTGTTGGCAGCGCGTGCCTCATTGCCCCACCAGGCAAAACGGATCGATGCGTCCTCCGCAAAAGCCGTAGATGCCAGTGAAACCAGCGCTGTAAATGTCAACGCCGCTAATGTCTTTCGTTTGAACATAGTCTCCTCCTCAATATCCTCTTTGGCTTGTTATGATCGCCCTCCGGCGGTCAGGTATGTGCGCAGCAGACTGCGGCCGGCCGGTATGGAGCCGAGAAGCGCAGGCACTGCGGAATGCGGGTGAACAAGATTGGTGTTTGGTGCGCTTGGCAGCACACGGCGCGGCAATCTCCCGTCGAGATCGCGCAAGTCGCTGAACAGCGTGGCACCTTCGGCGGCGGGCCTGTCCTCGGAAGGACCTTCGCCTGTGAGGACATGCTGCAAGGCTCGCGGCGCAACCCAGAGGTCTGCCGAATGGCCGGTAGCAACAACCTGCAGGGGGAAATCAGCGTCGACCGTGCTTTCGCGCAGTTCTCCTGCGTCGGTTGGACGCTGTCGTGTCGTCACGCGGCAGCCGGGAAATGGCGACCACATTGTCGTCAGTTCACCGTCTTCGAGAGTGGCCTCTTCGACCTCGGTGCGAAATGCCCAATTGATGCCATCGCGGCTGAAGGCGAGCATATTGTCGCCGGCAAATCCGCTTGCGATCCAATCTGCCGATTCCACGCAAAAGCCGTGATGCGAGGAATAGGCGAACTTGGCGTATTTGTCCGAGACATGCCGGATTTCACGGTGCCGTGGCGGCGGGGCAGCCAGATAGGCGACACCATTGGCGTGCCAGGTGATTTGACGCGATACGGCAACGGTATTTCTTGCGGGCAAGTCGTCGGGCTGCTCGGCTGCGGTCCAGAACGGATGGCCGGCCGGGAGAGCCAGCGGGGCAAAGGCCTTCAGAGCCCAGAGCGGCGACTGCGCGCTGTTATAGAACTCGCTCATCAAAAGGTTGGGGTAAGCGTAGCCCACGGTTAGACGGCCTTCGGCGTCGAAGATCGGCTGCGCAAGCCACCAGCGCATCGCGCGCGACCAGAGGCCGCGTAATGTCCCTGCACTCAGTTCGGGGTGTCCGACTTCGGCCAGCAGGCCCCAGAACGCGGCCGTTCCGAAGCGGTAGGTCATCGAGCGGCCATAGGCGATTGCCGCACCGTCCTGTGCAAACCAATGACGGTAGGAGAGGGCAAAGGTTCTGGCGCGCTCGATATAACGTGCCGAGCGTTCGGGATCATCCGCCGCGTGCCAGCGCGCATAAAGGAGCCCGTAGAAATGAAAGGCGAAAGGATTGTAGTAGTCGAACCGGCCCACTTCGGCGCCGTCCTTGTACCACCCTTCGCCGACATACTGGCTGTCGATGAAATCGAGTTCTTCGGCGAGACGGTTCTGGGCGACCGGCCAGCCGGCGGTGGCAAGTGCGTCTATCACCAGAATCCGGAAGAAACGCCAGTTGCTCGGGTTGATGCGAACGTCCTGGATTCTGGACATCCAACGGAAAAGTTTTTCTCTGGAGGCCTGCGGCAGCAGCCCGTTCAGAAGATCGGGAGCTTCACGGACAAGGACCGCAATCGCTGCCATCTCGACAAGGCGCTGGTCCATGTCGCCGGCTTCACCCCAATAAGCGGGGTGGGTAGGGTCGGTGCCGTTGGCGAGCCCTTCGATGATGTTTTCCACCCCGGGCACCGTACATCCGCCGGCCAATGCGGGAACGACACCCCAGAGCAGGCGCGAAAGCCCTTCCAGACGGGCGGCGCTTTCGTCATAGGCTGCGACGGTCGGACCGAGCTTCAGGCCGGCATTGCCTTGCGTAAATGCGCCAAGATGATTGCCGACGAGCCAGGACAAAAGACGCGCGGCGGCATCCCGGTCTATGGCAGCATCTGGATCGATGGGGAGTGGAGGCTGCATCGTCGATCTCACCAGCAGAAACGGGAATGGCCGAGGGACCGCATGAGCGCTTCCATGTAATAATAATCGCCATAGGGCAGCATGTTGCGCACGGAGCCGCGCCGCACATGGGCCGCGCCATAATCGAGCAACCCCTGGGCACCTTCAATCTGCGTAACGTCGCAAGTCTCGGTCAGGCCGTCGAGCAGCCGCTCGGCAAAGGCGCGCCAGCGTATCTGCTCCTCTCCGCCGGTCACATCCGCCAGAATGAAAAGGCCTGCCGAAAGAATGGCGCCGGCCGAACTGTCAAGATATTGCGGCTCATCAGCCGGCAGACGCAGGTCCCAGAGAGGCACGCGGTCGCTGCCCATAAGCTCTTCGGCCTTCGCTGCCGCAAGCCGTGCCGCATCGAGATAGGCCGAGTTGCCCGTTGTGCGGTAGGACTGTGCAAATCCATGGACCAGCCAGGCCTGGCCGCGGGCCCAGCAGGAGTCATGCGCATAACCCTGGTGGGTTTCGCCGCGCACCGGCGCACCGGTCGTGGCATCGAACACGAATGTATGGAATGACGTGCCGTCCTCCCGGATCAGATGGCGGCGTGTGGTTTCCGCATGGGCGTCGGCGATGGTCTTGAAATCAGGCGCACCTGTTTCGGCATGCGCCCAATAAAGCAGCGCCAGATTTTGCATGGTATCGGCAATGATACGTCCGGCGACGAACGTGGAGCGTGCCGTATCCGCCGTTCCGTGAGGGTTCCAGGCCTGGATATAACCGCCGGCCGGTCTGAAACGGGCACGCAGGGCTTCCGCCGCACGCAATGCCATCTGCCGCGCCGTCTGCGATCCGGTCAGTTTCCAATCCGCGACGCAGTTCAGCGAAAAGATGAAGCCGAGATCATGATCCTGTGCTGCCAGGTTGGACAGAAGCAGATTGAGGTCGGCCTGGCGGGCGCGAGCAAGGTTGGCCAGTCCCGGCTCGCCGTTGAACTGATAGGCAAGCCAAAGCTGGCCGGGGTAAAAGCTGATTACCCAGTCGAACGGGTTGCAATATTTCCAACCCTTTTCAACGCTGCCAATCTGAGGGTTGCGCAGGCCGAAGATGCGTGAGGTAGACCCAACCCGCTCGACACACCGCTCGAGAACCGCCTGCCGACTATTCGGCGTGGCCGGAACAGGAGATGGGGCGGAATAGGGAAGGGTGGCGGTGAGCATGCAGATTTCCTCGCTGACTATGAGTACAACCTTGGCATGCACGAAAAGTTTGTCAACTAAGAAAAATTTTCGCACTGTATGCGAAAAATATAGCGTTTAGATCAATTTTGCGGGGTGAGACAACAAGGGGCATGGACGGCGACCTTTGATTAAAATAGGAAAATTTACGAAAATACGGATCCGAAGGGCGCAGCTTTTATCCCGAAAATTTTCGTGATAGACATTGTGTCGCGGAAGCAACCATGGCCACCACCAACTGCAGAACAAAGTGAGCAATGAGCGATCCAGACTCGTTTCTTTCAACCGCGACACTTCACGATGTTGCAGCCGCAGCCGGGGTTTCGGTCGGGACCGTATCGAAGGCGCTCAATAGGCGCGGTGGTGTCAGCCAGACCGTTGCCGCGCAAATTATCGATACAGCGCGCCGGCTCGGATACCAGAAACGGCAATTGCCGCCTGAGCCTGCCTACACGGTCGCGGCTACAACCATCATCACTTTTGACCGCTTTGTCGTGAGTGGTCAGTTTTACGGGCAGATCCTCGATTCGATCCTGAAAGAGGCTGAAAGACGCGGTATCTCCACCAATGTGGAGCTTCTTCCCTCTGTCGAAATTCCAACGCTGCTCGCTCAGGAACATTGGTTCGGACAACAGCGGCCGGAAAGCCTGATTGTTCTGGGCATCGACACACCGGAAATGCTGGATGCGATCAACGAACTCGGTTGTCCGGCCGTGATCGTGAATGGTGCCGATCGGCGCATGCGAATTCCAAGCGTGTCACCCGACTATCACTTTGGCGGCTGGCTCGCGGCACGACATCTTCTGGAGCAGGGTCACCGCAAGATCGTGCACGTAACCCATCCCTGGCGCGTGTCTTTCGCGCTCCGGCTGGACGGGTTCCGCGACGCCCTGTCGGACTTTGGCATCGCCTTCGATCCGGATGTCCACCTCATCGACACGCAGAGCCGGGCATTGATGAGCTTCGACGCGCGCCGGGCCGTCGAGGAACGATTGGCAGCCGGTACATTAGATTGCACCGGCTTCGTATGTGCCGCCGATATGCTGGCGCTGGGTGTCATACAGGCCGCGACTGCAGCGGGTCTCTCTGTCCCAGGCGACATCTCTGTCATCGGCTTCGACGACCTGCCTGTCAGCAGCCATTCCACGCCTCCGCTCAGTTCGGTCCGCATCGACAGGCAGGAAGTCGGCCGCACGGCCGTCGATCTGCTGCTTGAACGGGCTGCTATGCCGGATCGCGTGGCGCGCCGTGTCGGCATCGGCGTGTCACTCGTTGCCCGCGCTTCCGTCCGGCCTATATAGGCTGCATCGCACCGCATGTCGGCGGAGGCGGCCAACGCTGTTCGTATCGACGCCTGAAGCGCCGGTCACGCTGACGCGTAAGCCGAGATATTTCGTGTTCCTGTAATTTTGGATCATTCTTCTGCCACATGCGTTAGTCAACGCTGTGTGACATCCGCACCCGAACGGATGGACATAATATTATAAGGAGTACAGGGATGAAAAAGACAATCGCCGCGGCTCTCGCCGCTCTTCCGGTCGCATTTGTTGCAACGGCAGCTCCGGCCGCCGACGTCATCAGCCGGCGCGACACCGTGCCGACTTATCAGGAGTCTGATCAGCGCGGCGGCGTTCGGATCGGCTATCTCGATTGCTCGATCGGTGGCGGCGTCGGTTATGTCCTGGGTTCTGCCAAGGAAGCAGACTGCGTCTTCAAGTCGACCATGGGCAGCGAGCCGCTCGACCGTTACACCGGCGTGGTCCGAAAGATGGGTGTCGATCTCGGCTTTACCACCCGTAGCCGGTTGATCTGGGCGGTCTTTGCGCCGACTGCAGGTTACCACCATGGTTCGCTCGGTGGCCTTTATCAGGGCGCTACCGCGGAAGCTACGGTTGGTGCGGGTGTTGGTGCCAACATCCTTGTCGGCGGCACGTCCGGATCGATCCATCTCCAGACGGTAAGCGTAACCGGCCAGCTCGGCCTCAACGTAGCTGCCACAGGTACGTCGGTAACACTTTCGCCTGCGCAGATGTAAATCATAAAGCGGCCTGCCTTGCTTTTTCGGGGCAGGCCGAAACTTCTGGCGTTGACCTGGTAAACGGGTTTTCTCGACGCCGGACGTGTAATTCAGGAAAACTTCTGTAGCCTATCGAGGCATGTGTTTTCCCAGCAGTCCATATGCGCTATCGGTATCGGTGATCACTGTTGTTGCCAAACCTGCCGCGAGGCAAGCACTCAGTATCTCTCTCTTGTGAGCGCCGCCGGACGCTATGATACGCGTCGGAATTCTTCGGTAGTCACCTATCGAAGGAGATATGACCTGGCGGTTCAAGGGGTGATCGATCTCCTGACCGTTTCGGTCCAGATACCGCCCCAGAAGATCGCCGACAGCTCCGGCTGCGGTAAGCTCAGTTATATCTGTCCCGGTCGGCAGACCATATCGAACCTGAAGCGATTCCGGCGAAACGTCGCCGATGCTAAGGATCGACACGTCCACGGCAGTCGCCTCTCGAAGCAGAGTCTGGAAGACGGTTTGTGCAACGATCGTGTCACGCGAAGCCGGGTCGTCCGCATAGATCGGCGCCGCCAGATAGTGGCATTCCGCATTCATCACCTTGGCGAAGCGCCGTACGATCTCGAACGTGTTGATTTCCGAGCCGCGGGTCAAGCCGCCCATCATGGAGCGCACCTTGACATCGGGCACGTTCGCCGGCGCCATGTGATGGACGGTTTCCCGCAACGTCGCACCCCAGCCGACGCCCAGCGATGCCGGCTCGCTCGCCTGTATCAGGCGCTCCAAGAACATTGCCGCTGCGCGACCGATCACGGTCGCCATCTGCCTCTCGTCCTCCGGCGTTGGAACGATGACCACATCGGTCAGGCCAAATCGATGGCGTAACTCTGCTTCCAGCTCAACATTTTCGGTCAGCGGAGAATTGAAGCTGATCCTGACGACGCCCTGATCAAGTGCCGCGGCCAGCAACTCGTTGACCTTGCGGCGCGTGAGCAGCATGCGTTCGGCGATCTGTGCCTGCGTCAATCCTTCGACGTGATAGAGCCACGAGGCCCTGACCATGAGCTGTTGATTGGACAAGTTACCTCCTCCCAAATGTCACATCAGCGTAACATTTGTAACCTAGAGCTACGCGAAGTCGGCGGGGCGGTAAAGCGGCTTTCATCAACCGCAGCCTCCTGACGAAATTTTGTCTGTCGATTTCCAAGCGACGCCCGACGCCGGGACCTCCCGCCCGGCGAAGGCGGTCGCGTGCGCATTCGTTTATCTGGTTCAACAGGAGAGATCCATGCTATCCATCAACCGTCGCCATGCGCTGGGCCTGATGTCGGCCGCCGCCGGCAGCATCATCCTGCCGCGCATGTCGTTCAGTCAGGGCACCCGCCCGTCGATCACCATTGCGGTTCAGAAGATCACCAACAACAACACGCTCGACATCTGGAACGAGCAGTCCAACGTCGGCGAGCGGATCTTTTACCCGAACCTCTGGGAAGGTCTGATCAACCGCGACTGGATGGGAAATCAGGGTCCGGTTCCGGGCCTTGCCACCGAATGGAAGCGCATTGACGACAAGACGCTGGAACTGAAGCTCCGTCCGGGCGTCAAGTTCCACAATGGCGACGAGCTGACGGCTGAAGACGTCGTCTTCTCCTTCTCCAAGGAACGCGTGTTCGGCAACACCGAACCTGCAGGTGGCAAGACGATCTTCGAAGCCGACAACAAACCGACCACCGTCAAGGAACTGCCGGCGATCGTGCCGGGCGTCGGCCGTCGCCTGTGGCCGGCTCTCGCAGGCGTCGAGGCCGTCGACAAGTACACTGTCCGCTTCCACAACACGACGCCGGACGTGACGCTTGAAGGCCGTCTTTATTCCGGCGGCAGCCAGATCACCAACCGCCGCGCCTGGGATGAAGCCAAGAGCTACATGGACTGGGCCCGCAAGCCGATCACCACCGGCCCCTACATGATTGAGGAATTCAAGCCGGACGTTTCGCTGACGCTGGTCGCCTTCGATGAATACTGGGGTGGCCGTCCGCCGCTGCAGCAGATCCGTTTCGTCGAGGTTCCGGAAGTCGCTTCTCGCGTCAACGGCCTTCTGTCGGGCGAATACGATTTTGCCTGCGACCTGCCGCCGGACCAGATCGCGGCTGTCCAGAACGCTCCTGGTCTCGAAATCCAGAGCTCGACCATCTGGAACCATCGCGTTTCCGTCTTCAACATGCACAACCCGATCCTAGCCAATCCGCTGGTTCGCCGCGCCATGACCCATTCGATTGACCGCCAGGCGATCGTCGAGGCTCTGTGGGCTGGCCAGACCGTCATCCCGGCAGGAATGCAGTTTGAATCCTTCAAGACGTCCGACATGTTCATCGACGGCTGGGCGGCACCGGAATTCAACCCGGAACTCGCCAAGAAGCTGCTCGCCGAGGCCAACTACAAGGGCGATCCGATCCCTTACCGTCTGCTCAACAACTACTACACCAACCAGACTGCAAACGCGCAGATCATGGTCGAGATGTGGAAGCAGGTCGGCCTGAATGTCGAGATCGAGATGAAAGAAAACTGGGCGCAGATCCACGACCCGCAGGGTGTCAAGGGCGTGCGCGACTGGTCGGCCTCCAACACGATCAACGATCCGATCACACCGATGGTTGTTCAGTTCGGCCCGAATGGCGAAGTGCAGCAGAAGAAGGAATGGACGAACGAGGAGCTCAACAAGCTCTCCGTTGTGCTGGAAACCTCGACCGACCGCGGACAGCGCAAGAAGGCTATCGCCCGCATGCTGGAAATCGCTGAGCGCGAAGACCCGGTCTATCAGGTCTTGCACCAGAACGCGGTCTTTACCGGAATGAAGAAGTCGCTGAAGTGGAAGGCAGCCCCTGCCTTCGCCATGGACTTCCGCGCTTCGAACTGGAGCGCCTGAGCGTTTCGATCCCGCGCCGGGCGCCGGACCCCCGCC
>JAEXYH010000059.1 GCA_023451735.1 Pseudomonadota bacterium
CCGCCGGCGCCTCGTCGAACCAAGGCGCTTCCCAGAAACGTTTGCCGAGGACGTCTGCCGGGCCGGCCGCAGCGGCCGACAGGGCGGTGGCGTTCGCGTAGACGACCCGTCCCTCGAGATCGAGAAGGTCCTGATGCTGGTTCGTGGTTTCAAGGATCGCACGAAGCTGAGATTCTCTGCTGCGGAGCTGGGCGGTCCGCTGCGCGACCAGAGACTCAAGATCGTCATTCACGGACCGCAGATCGATCTCCGCCTGCTTTGCGGCGGTGATGTCATGCGCGACTCCGATGAAGCCGATGTGCCGCCCGGCTGGATCCCAGCGTGGTTGCGATTCCGAACGGATCCAGCGAAGTTCGCCGTCGGCCCGGCGATAGCGCGCCTCCAGTACGAAGGGTTCCAGGGACGCCTCCCCGGCGATGCTTTGCTCCACGACGCGCTGGGCATCATCGGGATGGAGGATGGTCCGCCAGTCGAATGTCAGCGCCTGTTCGTAAGGGACGCCGACGAATTCGACATAGGCCTTGTTGGCGAAACTTCGGGTCCGATCCATCCGGGTGACCCACATGGGGACCGGCGCGCTGTCGGCGATGAGCCGAAACCGCTCCTCGCTTTCGCGAAGCATTTCACGCGCCTGTGCTCTTTCGGTGACGTCGATATGCGCGCCAACCATCCTGATTGGCCGACCGGCGGGATCGCGCTCGATGCGCCCCTCGGCTGCTATCCAGCGCACCTCGCCATCGCTGGGACGGATGATGCGGTATTGGGAGGAATAGCGCTCGGCCCTGCCTTCGAGCATCTCGATGAACTGTCGCTCGGCTCGCTCTCGGTCGTCGGGATGAAGCCGTCTGACCCAGTCTTCGTGCGTCTCATTCACCGCCTCAGGAGGAAGTCCATGAATGGCCAGATATTCGGGCGATCGCTTGTTCTCGAACCCGTTCGTGAGATGAACGACGACGCCGCCGACCTTCGCGATGCGCTGCACCTCGGCGAGCTCATTCTCCCGATCTCTCAGCGTGCTGGCCCCTTCGTCTGTCACGCGACGCCCTTTGCTAATCCGGGAAACCGGCGACCCCGGCCGGCGGTCTCCTCTTAACGTAATAATCTAGCACAAAAAGGCGGATGGCAGACGACAGGTTGGACTTCGAAACGGCAGTTCGCTGTCTATCAATCCTATTCGCTAGATCGAAAACGTTGACGCCCTCGTCCCGCGCGATTTCCTTCAACGCGGACCAGAATTCGTCCTCCAGACTGACGCTGGTCTTGTGCCCGGCGATCTCCAGCGACCGCTTCCGGATGATGGATTTCATAGGCGCCTCGTGCTCTGGCGAAGATAGCTATCAGGCCTGACCGCGGTCGATCCGGAAGATATTGCCCTATCGTCGCATTCGCTTTTCTTCGAGCACTCCCGCCGCCCGCAGATCCGCCCATACTTTCCGGACGCCCGCCAGTGGCTTGCCGAGTTCGCGTGCCTTTTTCTGGACGGCCGATGCCGGCCTGCGAAGCGCTGCGCAAGCCCGCAGGAGCGTCGCTCCATCGCCAGCCAACTTCTCAAGCTTCTCAACGTCATCGCTGGTCCAGGGCCGTATGATTGGCATCATCTCTGCGCAAAACTTCAGTACTATGCTGAGACTACTGAGGGCTCGGCCCGGTAGCAGACACCCAGAAGTTAAAAATTACCTTTCCGGATTTGGCTGCATGTGGTCGAATGTCGCACCCGGAGACGTTCAAGATGCACACAAAGACGGCTGATCGGCCACATGGCTTTGCTCGACTTTTCGGAGACGTTGCCAACAAAACGTCGATGCTGGCGGGGCGTGCCTCCACATTTGCCATCGCGTCCGCGGTGGTCGTAATTTGGGCCGTGACGGGACCGCTCTTCGGCTACTCCGACACTTGGCAACTCGTCATCAACACCGGCACGACCATCGTAACCTTTCTGATGGTGTTCCTCATCCAGAATTCGCAGAACCGCGACGGCGCCGCCATCCAAGTCAAGCTGGATGAACTCATCCGGACGAGCGCGGCGCACAATTCATTCGTCGGCATCGAGCACCTGACCGACGAGGAGCTCGAGGACATCCGGACCAAATGCGAAGCGCGGGCCGCCGCGGAAAAGGCCGGCGAGAAATCGGTCCGCCGGACCGGTGAGAAGGCCCGCGAAGCCGCCGACCAAGCCGTGGAATGAGACCACGGCGATGGCCCTCTCTGTCTTTTGGGTGGCTGGTCATCACGATCGTCGCACACCTTAGCTTCGCGGCCGCCTGGGCACAGGAGGACAAGAAGACAGACGACGATAAGCCTGCGGATCCGGACACGGGCCAGAGCACGATCGAAGAGACGACCCTTGGTATCCTCCCGAACCCATTCATGGACCGCGGTACACGCCAGGCAAAGGCGGCCATCCGGAAGCTGGAAACTGCTGCCGGATGATGCTCGAACTCGGGCGCATTCTGTTCGCCCTGACGGCGACGCTCTCCCTTGTCGCCCTGTCGTACATCAGCCTCAAATAACCTCGCCGCGGCGCTGTAGCTGCGCGGCGGAACGAATCTTCCGAGCGTTTCTTGAATCCGCCGTTCAGTTGCGGAGTTGCGTCATGCGTTCAGGATGGAGCCCATCCGTGGTGCCGGCCGGCGTCCACGATACCGTGTACCTCGTCGTTGATTGCCACGGTCCCGGCGGCTGTGTGTGGCGGGAGGCCGATATCAGCGACACCGACCTGGAGACCGTCATCACCGACCTGATGCGCGGCGAGTATTCCGACCCTCTCTGCGTCGTAGCTTTCAACACAACCGAGAACTGGTCGCGAGATGTGACGGCCGATGTCGCGCGCGAGATCCAAGAGCGCAGCGATCTTGCCTATGAGGACGTGCCAGCCTGGCTGGAAGATTTCGTGCATCAACACGTGCGGCCCGAACGGCAGTTGCCGCTCAGGCTGAAGCCATGACCGATATCGGCCCCTCGCTCGCCCCCGAAATCGACGCTGCGGCACCCGGGCCGGACACCCTGTTAGATCTCGTCGGGCACCTCGGCGCGGCCCTCATCAAATCGGACAAGATCACCGATCCCACCGTCATCGACCATCTACAGTCCGGCTCACCGGCTCGCGCTCGATCTCTATTCCTCGTCCGGCGGGAGCCTGCGATACCGTAAAATCGAAGCGTGAGGCGCCGATGCCCTACGCGAAAGTTAAAGCGCCAGATGGCGGCGTCCGCGCAAAATATCCCGGCTTCGTGAAGCCGGCATTGGCTTCCTCGATCGGTCGCGTCCCTGCAGGCGACCGCTGGGTCCATGAAATCAAATTCGATGGCTACCGAGTGCAGGTCCACATCATCAACGAGGCCATCAAGGTCTATACCCGCAACGGCCACGACTGGACCGACCGGTTCAAGAAGATCGCGACCGACGCATGGCACCTGAAGACAAAGTCCGCGGTCATCGACGGGGAGGTGGTCGTGCCGGCGGCCGACGGCACCACTGATTTCTCGGTCCTGCAGAAGGCGATGAAGTCGAGCAAACCGTCGGACAAGCTCGTCATGTACGCCTTCGATCTGCTCTATCTCAACGGCTTCGACATGCGGAAGGCACCGCTGACCACGCGCAAGGCCGAACTGGCGAAGCTCCTGAAGGGGAGCCACATCTTGCTCAGCCAAAGCTTCGAAGCCGACGGCATCCACATGTTCGAGACAGCATGCGGCATGGGTCTCGAAGGCGTCGTGTCGAAGCGGGCCGACAGCCGATACGTGTCCGACCGCACGGATGCCTGGCTCAAGATGACTTGCCGCCAGCGCGAGACCCTCTCGATCGTCGGCTATGCGATGAAGGAAAGCCGGTTCGATGGCCTGATCGTGGGTCGTCAGGATGGCGACGAACTGATCTACGCCGGCAAGGTCGATCATGGTTTTACGCCCGGCGTGGTGACCGATGTCCGGAAACGCCTCGCGCTCCTCGTACAGAAAACTCAGGCTTTCAGTCGCAAGATCAAGAAGCCGCACGCCGTGTGGGTGAAGCCCTCGCTCGCTGCCGAGATCGAATATCGGGCGAAGTCGGCGGAGGGGAAACTCCGCCACCCGGTGTTCAAGGGGTTTCGGGAGGATCTGTGATGCGCGATCCGGAAACGCTCGTCGCGGCCGTTCTCGATATCTAAGCTATGCTCTCGGTCTACAACGAGCCCTGGTCAGAGTGACGCAAATGGGACCATCACAGCCGTAATCGACGCCTCGATCGCGACGATGTATCTATGGCGGCGGAGCGCATCCGCGATGGCTTTGGACGATACCGGATGGTCGAATAGACGCGCCGACGTGTTGCCCAACTCGCGCCGGCAGCCCGGCGCGCCGTCCCCCATCCCTCACTGCGCGTCGGGCTCGTTGTCGTTCGCCAAGGGACGGTGAATTGAGATGAACTCGTCGTTCTCGGCGAGCGCAACCCATCGCAGAGCCTGCTTGATCAGCTCGGTCTGTTCCTGAATGTCCGTAGTATCGTCCGCGGCGCGGGCCAATTCGGCTGCCCGCTTCCTGTAACGCCACGACTGCCTTGTGGGCTTGTGTTGTGCTTCCATCTTCCCTCGCAGGGTCGTCCGCACACCGTCCAGATATCTTCGGCCGTAGATAGGCATGTCCGACATGAAAAGGCTCGGGTGCTTGAACGGCCATCAACAACCTCAAGTAACAAAGATTGGCCGGGCTGGTTTCAAGAGGTGAGTGCGGGCAAAGGCCCGATCGTTGATCGCAGCAGCCTGGCAAGCTCTCGCACACACCTCACCGTCCATGCCAAGCACGGCTGCGCTCGCCGGGTGCCAAATGGAACTTTTACGTCGTGACCGTCTTAATTGGCATTCCTTCTGTGTGGCCCCCTCTGGTCTCTGCTTCCCACATAATCGTTTCCCACCGCCCGCTGCTTCTCGCCGTTGTCGGCACCGGAGCATGCATGTCTGGAGGCCGTTTTGCGCGATGTCCTGAGGGCCAAAGCATCGGAAACCGGGCGCGGCTGGGTCGTGGAACATCGGCGCGCGCCCGGAGTGTGGTCCGAGCTATCCGGCTTGTATGTGTCGGAGGGAGCAGCCTTGGTCTGGATCGCGGAAAAGGGTCAGAAGTATCTCGCTTCCGAACGTCATCGCCGGACTGCGGTGATACGTCGGAATAACGTGCATCTGACCGGCCGGGGCAGTACCGCCATGGTCTTCGCCCACGGCTTCGGATGTGATCAACAGATGTGGCGCTTCGTGGCGCCGCAGTTCGAAGAGGATTTCAAAGTCGTCCTGTTCGACCACGTCGGCTGCGGCAGGTCAGATCCGTCGGCTTACAGCAGCGAGAAGTATGCGTCTCTGTCCGGCTATGCGTCGGACCTAACAGAGATCGGAGACGTCTTGGGTCTCCGAGACGCCGTTCTGGTGGCACACTCCGTCAGCGCGATGATCGCCGTGCTCGCCTCAGTCGCTGTTCCGAAAATGTTCGGTCGCCTTGTCCTGATCGGGCCGTCCGCCCGCTACATCGACGACGTCGGTTATGTCGGAGGGTTCTCGGAGGAACGCATTGGTGAGCTGCTCCAATTCCTCGAGAACCACTATGTCGATTGGTCGGCCGTGATGGCTCCGGCCATCATGGGGAATCCGGAGCGCCCTCACCTGGCGCAGGAGCTCAACGACAGCTTCTGCCGCATGGACCCGGTCATCGCGCGGGAGTTCGCACATGTCACGTTCAAGTCGGACAGCCGCGCCGACCTGCCTCGGGTCACCCGCCCGTCGTTGATCCTGCAATGCTCGGAAGATACGATCGCCCCCTTGCAGGCCGGGGCCTACGTGCATGCCGCTATTCCGGGGAGCACTCTGGCTGTCCTGAAAGCCACGGGCCATTGCCCGCATCTCAGCGCGCCAAGCGAGGTCGTTTCCGCGATTAGGGCGTTCGCCTGAAACCTTTCCACGTCAGCGCCATTGCCGAGGCAGCATACGCCGGGTGTCAACCGGCCATAACGGGGATGATGGACGCGGCGGTTTTGCCGGTTTCTCGTCGCGACAGCAACGCATCGGTACGCGTGGCAATCTAACCTGTTCTCGGCGTGTGCCCCATTTCGGC
>JAEXYH010000066.1 GCA_023451735.1 Pseudomonadota bacterium
TGTGTCGGCCCGCCATTGCAGTCGTGATCAAGCACAGTGCCGCTGCGGCGTCTGTTCGATGGTCGACATATAGTCAAAAATAGAGCCCCGAAGGGCTCTATCTAAGCTACTATTAGTTGCCGCCGCCACCAGAACCCCCACCGGCCCCGCCGCCAGCGCCACCACCTGAACCGCCACCACCGCCGCCAGAGGTACGGCCTTGATCACTGTTTGTCGTTCCAGTGTTTCCGCTCTTCGTACCGGTCGGGCTATTCTTGCCGCTCATCGAGTTCGCATCCCCGCTGCCGCCGGGGGGAGGGCTAGTTTGGGCAACCGCTGGAGCAGCGATTGCCAGAGCGACACCTGCGATCAAAAGCTTCTTCATGAGTGTTTCCTCGTTAAGTTGTCGACGAGGGCTCAATCAGACGTCTTCAGACACGTTCCGAACTACAATTTAAATATCCTGCCGGAACGGAGCGCAAAATGTCGCGTCTCTCACTCACCTTCATAAGAAGATTTCCTCTGCCTTGATGATGATCTAGGTATAACTGCCCCGGTATCTTCCATGAGCCACTTGGGATTTTCTCGGTGACGCAATGCCCGAACGTGGGAAACTCCGCCTGCTATACGGATGGGTGCTGGCGATAATCTTGCTGCTCGGCGTTGCCGGTGGCACCTTCAAAATTATGCATGACGGCGGCAAAACGCCCGCTGACCCCAGTAGTCCTTCCACAAAACAGGGGTACCGCTGGCAGTGATTATTCGAAAGCGGCAACACATCACTCTTCTCTTTCTTGGTCCGCAGCGTCTATCCATCGGACGATGATATCGTTGGTTTCCTGCCAGTGGGTAGAGAGGGCGGCAATGCCACGCTCCTCAATACGCCGAGCAAGTTGTGCTAGTGCAGCAAGCGCAGTTGCTTCGGCTGCGCGAATGTCAGGGAGTACGGCAGGGGTCGGCTGTTCCGTGGCTATGCTGTACACCAACCGACGCGCATCTTCCTCGTAACTGTGAAGTGCGGTTTTCAATACCGCTCGGCAGTACCGAGCTTTTAGGTAGCTTGCTCTGTTAGGCATTCCCCTCGATATCAGATGAAAACTGATTCGAGACGCCCGCTACCCGACGTACTCTCGGCCGAAAGCCTCGATTTTGTAACTTTGCGAGCATGCTTTTCATCTCCACCTGCCGCTGGCGATAGGTTGGACTCTGTTGGTCGGTGGGGAGGGTGTCCGTAAGCCAGCGCAATGCGTAAATGAGCAACGTCACGTCCTAATCCGGTCTGAAGGGAATGGACGTTAGTCGCCACCCGGACGATTTGGTTCACGCGAATGCAATCTTTATTCGAAAGTGCGGGGCCATCGCGGGATGAAGGATTACAGCATTCCAGTTTCGCTCAAAGCCGAAATCATTGTCGTGAAAGCCCTGAGACTGTCCATAGACTGCTTCGCCATTCTCCTGTTTGGATGCACGCGTTTCGCTGCCTGAGACATTTCTCCAGGCAATTCGTGCAACCAGCTACGCAGATGCTCTGTACGGAGGAGCAAGTCTCTCCGGATATCGCAGTTCGTTGGTATTTAGTTTGAGGTGGCTGGGAGGCTTGTCGCGGTGGGGGGGCGGGCTGGCCGGCGGCTTGGGGTTGGGATTGAGGTCGGGGTTGAGATTGTGGCGTACGTAGAGACTCTCGTTTAGCGGCTCGTTGCCGCGGCTCATTCTTTGTCATGGCTACTGGCGCCGGTTTTGCAACCTCGGGCGACGAGCCAGAGAGCATTTTATTTACCTGTCCCAAGTCGCCACCTGTGGCGCCAGGTTCGGCGAATGATGGAGAAACAAAAAGGATTGCGGCAGCGGCCGCCCAAAACAGTATGCGCAAAAGAAAGTCTCCCAAACCCATCTGCATGTGAACGCAACTCACGGCTGAGGGCAAGGAGACTTTCGTTTAGCGCGGTCTCTACTCGGCATTGGTCGGGCAGTCGAAGCACGCGCCTATTTCAGTCGGCAGAGTGTGACGGTTGTCGGTCAGTAGGGTGATGCTTTCTCTGGACGGAATGTCGCGACGAGATTGCTGCCGCGCCATAACTCGACCACACAATCTACCGCTAGCCGCTGCGCTCTATCGAGCGCCTCAACTGCGTCAATATCGGCCGGAAAGTCCTGCCGATTTGATACTTTGCCAGCTTCGTCCAGCTCATAGATTCGATAAACGAACATCACCGGAACCAGAAATTCACTGATGAGGCGTCTAAGACACCCAACTAGTTGGTATTCCCGCCAAGGGCGGTTTTGTTGCCAGCCTCTCTGTTCGGGACGGTTACGCGGATCTCGTGACCTTGCTTGATGGCGAGTGAAGCTGCTGCGATTGCAGCTTCGAAGGCGGCTTCCTTGGTGTCGTAGGCACCTTCGAGTCGCTCGTCGTGTCGGATGCTCCATCCCGCGCCGTTCTCAACCACATCGTACGCAGCCAACCCCATAAGCTCCTCCTACCGTTTGAAAAGCAATGTTTACCATACAGCCGAGTTCCTGAACCCCTCCAATGGCGAGGCCGCAAAGACAAAAGCCCCGGTTTCCCGGGGCCATTGACTCAGTTGCCGCCGCTGCCCGAACCACCGCCGCCGCCACCGCCGGAGGTTCGGCCGGCATCGGTGTTGCTTGGGGCATTTGCGCCGCTGTAGGTGCCGGACGCTGCATTCGAGCCGTTAAGCGAGCTCGCGTTGTTGCCCCGCTCAGATCCAGTGGCAACAGGTGCCATGCCGGTCGTGCCGGTCGGACGGTCGATAGCTGTGCCGCGGGCATCGACGCCAGGCTGCGTCACACCGGTTCCGGTCGAGTTCATTTGTGGTGCGCTCGGGTTGGCGCCGCTTTGAGCCAAAGCCGGAGCCGTGCTGAGCATTGTAATTGCTGCAAGTGCAAAAATCTTCTTCACGTGGTTTCCTCCGTTGTTGTTTCCCCAACGAGCAATGTCGAAAACTGCACTACGTTCCAGCGGAACGATGCCGCAGTCGGTCGGTTTGTTGCTTGCCTCGCAAGAGGCAGTCCTCTGCCCCAGAGCCTGGTGCGTTCCGGCGCGCCAGGCTTCTATGGTGACACATGCGCTTAAAACGCTTTCCATACGTCGCGTCAGCTGCTGCCATAGTGTTTGTCTTTCTGCTGCTGTACGCGACAAACTTTATGCGCCTGAATGGTGTTCGAGCGCCGCCGGACCAAGCATTCCGTCCTGAAATGACCGGTGAACGTCGTTGATTATTCGAAAATTCGGAACCGACTCGGGCTGAAAAAAGCACCAGTGCGCTCAGTAGAAATCATTGGCGCATAAGTCCTGAGACAGTCGACAGATGGTCTCGCCATGTTCTTGTTCGGATGCACGCGTTTCGCTGACTGAGGCACTTCTCAAAGCAAATCGAGCAAGCAGCTTCGCGGGTGCTCTGTACGGAAGAGC
Organism: Pseudomonadota bacterium; assembly: GCA_023451735.1. Lineage (GTDB taxonomy): Bacteria > Pseudomonadota > Alphaproteobacteria > Rhizobiales > Rhizobiaceae > Neorhizobium. Next base: position 3,413 of record JAEXYH010000066.1, read on the forward strand.
AAGTCTCTCCAGATAGTGCCGTTCGCTGGTACTCAGTTCCAAACGGCTGGGCGGCTTGTCGCGATTGGGGCGTGGGTGAGGGCTCTTGTTTGGCTGCTTGTTGTCGCGGCTCTCTCTTTGGCTTAGCTGCTAAAGCTGGTTTGACTGCCTTGGTCGACGCGCCAAAAGAAGCCGGATTGCCAACCTAAGAAACCAGACAACGCCGCGCTGACCACGTTACCGGCATGGTTCATTGCCTGGTTGTGGCCGTTTTGGCGGTTGAATCCAGCCTGCTTAACCATACCGAGCGTAATGCCGGAAACGGAGGGGCCGATGGCTGCACCTGCAATCGCGGTCGCAACTTGAGAAACAGAGACAAGCCAGAACTGATGCGACAGCAACACAAGTCCGGAGGCTACGACCGTGCAGATGCCGGGAATAATGACGTACAGCTTCTTCCGATTAGTGGCATCGACCAGGGCGCCTGCGAGCGTTGTCATCAGCATACCCGCGACGCCGCCCACCGTCATGACGGTGCCAATTAAGCCGCTCTGCCAACCATGTGCGAGGAGGAAGACGCCAAGAAATGGGCCGATGCCAGCCCGCATATCGGCCATAAAGAAATTGGGTGAAAGAAGCGGACGGATGCCGCACCCTTTGTTCGACGACTGGTCCATCTTAAGCTCTCCTTCGTCAGAACTTGGAGATGAGCGCGATGCCTGCAACCATCAGCGCGGCGCCTGCCATACGTCCGGGCGTGAGGTCGTGAACGGTCATGCCGAACATGCCGTAATTGTCGATGATCAGGGACATCAGGATGTTCGCGGTGATCGTCAGGCCAGCGAACGTGCCTGCACCGACGGTGCCCACGAAGAAAAGACCCGCGATGACCGCGAATGCGCCGATCAAACCTCCCAGCGGAGCCCACCAGGGCACTTCGGCAAGGCTCTTCCCGGTGGGCAACGGATGTGGGAGACACATCAACAGGACGGCGATCAAGGCGATGACCGGTAGAAATGAAATGAGGCTGGCAAGCCACGGGTTGACCATCGCCCCTCGAAGGGCGTTGTTCATCGGAGGGCCCCAGGCCTGCAACGCGCCCGCTATTATGATGATAGGATAGAGCCACACTGCGCTTAAATTCTGCATGCCACGACTTTCATAGAAATGATGAGCATCATAAAAATCGCCGCCTCAACTTGTCCGGCAGGTGGCGGTTCCTCTGTTCCTCTTCGTTCCTGTGGAGTCTTGCGGCCGATGCGCACACCGACCGCAAGCCACGTCTCAATGCGGGAGTGCGTCCTGCCACTTATGATCGTGGCTGGCGACGTGCTTCATCTTTCGGATGTGTCCGCCCAGTTCGATGTGTAGTTCTGTCAATTTGTCGTCGCGTCGTCCGAGTACCTCGAAGTGCTTCGGTTTGCGGCGCGGCTCTCCAATGGTCTCGAAGCCCGCGTCGCGTGCGGACTTCAGTGCGACGTCCGGTTTTGCATCATGATGCGGATGCTCATGCGGTTTCTTATGCTCGATGGAGAACGATGTTTCCCCGACCGTAAAGCGGGATACTTTTAATTCGGACGGTTTGCGCTCACCTTCCACGTCGATGGTTTCGCCGACCCGCAATGCGTGCTGTTCGAGACCTTTCGGAGTGATATCGGCGAGCACCGGCCCGTCTTCCGTCTCGATAACGAACCGATGCGCGAAAACGTGGGTGATCTTGCCTTTGGCGTTCGTGATCTTGTGATCTGGCATCCTTGGAATCCCTGTTATGCAATGTTTCGGAATAAATCAGCGGGGCGGAGGCGGAGCCGCGGGACCGTCCTGATCATCTTCAGGCGGTGGCGGCGGACCTCGATCGGCGCGCGGTCCATCCTTCAAGCCGTTCGGCCCCTTGGGTCCCTTCGGCCCTTTGGGCGGGCCCGGGGGGGCGAATGCTTCGTTGCGGCCGTCGGCGTGAGCAATGACTTCTGGCTTTACTCGGCCTCGCTCGAAACGGCCCTGCACAGTGACCGTTTCGCCCTTCGCGGCGACCACGCGATCTTCGCCCCGCGGACCCGTATCCACCAGTGCTCGACCGGTAGCGTCCTGCAAGACGAACTTGTTGCCGAAAACGTCGGTGACCTCGCCCTTGATTGCGACCGGCGCCCCCTCGATCATCTTGTCGATACCGGCGGGTTGCAGGAGCATGACTTGCTGCGGCTGCCAATTCTGCGCGAGGCGTGTGCCGCCGGCGCCGAGTGCTGCCCCGGCGACCAGGACAATGGCGATGGCGCTGGCAGCGAAGATGCCGCCAGTTGGCTTCCAGCGCCGTTGCGGCGGAAGCATTTTGCGGTCGTCGGTTTCTTGGTCGGACATCTCGATCACCTCATGGTTGTTGTTAGTGATCCGGAAATTAGAGATGCGTCCCAAACCCAAGCTGAACCGTTTCGTTCAGGTTAGGTTAAGCTCGGCGGCATAGCTCTCGCGCGAGCATTTGGATCGTAAGTCGATGAAAATACTGCTGGTCGAGGACGATGAGCCGCTCGCTCACGAGATCGCCAATGCGCTCCGACGCGCGCATTTTGCGGTCGATATTGCCGTGGACGGAGAGGAGGGGCTGCACCTTGGATCGACGGAGAGCTATGATGTCGCCGTCCTTGATCTCGGTCTTCCGAAACTTCCCGGAGCATCGGTGCTGCGAGGCTGAAGACAGGCGAAAAGACAGCTTCCTGTGCTGATCCTCACGGTGCGCGACGGTTGGACCGAAAAAGTCGATGGCTTCAAAGCGGGTGCCGACGACTACCTAACCAAACCTTTCCGCGTGGAAGAGCTGATCATGCGACTTCGCGCCTTGGCCCGACGGTCATCCGGGCACGTTGATCCCAAAATCGAATGCGGTTCGCTATCGTTCGAAGCGGCGACAGGTGTCTTCGAACTCGACGGGCTGCCTCTAAAGCTTACGGGGCTCGAGTGGCGGGTCCTGCAGGCCCTGATTTTGCGCAAGGACACGGTTTTTGATCGCCTGGAGCTGATGGACAAGGTCTATGAGGGCGATCAAGGTTCGGATTCGAATTCGCTCGAGGTGATTATCGCACGCCTTCGCCGCAAGATCGGCCATGGCATGATCGAAACGGTCAGAGGTCGTGGATACAAACTCACAGCCGGGCTCGAATGAACGAGACCAGATGAAATCGAGCGTATCACTCAGCAAGCGGTTATTGACAGCCGCAGGAGCTTTCATCACCGTGGCGATGATCGTTGCGACGGTTTTGATCAGCTTTGTTCTGCATCGCTTTATCACCGGGCAGATCGACTTGCGGCTCGATAGCCAGATCGTCTTCCTCACGTCTGCCCTTCGTACCGATCCCGATGGCAGGATATCGTTGGCGGCAGGCGCCGACGGACCGCCTTTCGACCGTATCCGTCGCGGCTGGTATTGGCAGGCGGTCGGACCTCGCAATGCCTTGTCGTCATTGTCATTGGCAGGCGAGCGTCTTGACGACAGGCCTGTCGTGCGGGACGGACGACAGGCTTCTGCAAAGAAAGGTCCGAAGAAGGACGAAGTGCGACCGCGTCCCGCGGACGGCCTTGGTGCCAGCGATGAATGGCTCCATTACCGCATCAAGCAGGTGGAGATCGCCGGAAAGCCGGTCACCATCATCACGTCCGCGCCGCGGGCAGCGGTGCTTGGTCCGTTGTGGGAGGCACTCACGACCGTTGCCATCGCGTTCGCCATTCTCGCGCTGGCCCTGATCGCTGCGATGTTTCTGCAGGTTCGATTGGGATTGCGTCCACTTGATCGACTCCGTCAAACCTTGGCCGATATCCGTTCGGGAAAGACCGAGCGCATTCCAGTACAGCAACCGGAAGAGGTGCGGCCTCTGGTCGAGGAGATAAACGCGCTTCTGGATCAGAACGCCGCGAGGCTCGAACGGGCGCGCAGGCATGTGGCAAATCTCGCCCATGGCCTAAAGACTCCCCTTGCGACACTGGGTGTCATGGCAGCATCGGATAGCTGTAATCCAGCAGCGCTCCAGACCCTTTCTGATCAAATGGAGCGTCGCATCCGCCATCACCTGGCGCGTACAAGGATGGCCGCTCTGAGTGGTCCTTTGCGCCCTCGCAGCGCAATCAGCGGACGTTTGACCAACCTTTGCGAGACCATGGAAAAGATCTATCGGGATCGTGGCGTCAAGGCCGAGCTTGCCGTTCCGGGGGACCTGATCGTGGCATGCGAACCTCAGGATTTCGACGAGATCGCAGGCAATCTGATTGACAATGCATTCAAATGGGCAAAAGGGCGCGTTGTCGTTACGGCGTCGGCATTGCAAGGAGCGATTGCTATCGTCATCGAGGACGATGGTCCGGGGCTCACCTCCGACCAACGGGACCTTGTGTTCCAACCCGGGAAACGCCTCGATGAGGCCACGCCCGGGTTCGGTTTCGGACTTTCGATTGCAAGCGAGCTTGCCGAACTTTACGGAGGCAGCCTCAGCATCGCGCCTACCGTTGGAAGCGGTTTGAAGGCGGCGATAACACTGCCATCCGGATAAGCAAAAAGGAGGCAACCTTGCGTCAATCCGTGGATAGTTGTGTCTCGCGGTCAACGATACTGACGGCGACGCCGGTCGTCGTGGCGCTTCTGCTCAGCGGCGTGATTTCGTTTTCCTATAACTGGAAGCTTAAGACATTCCGGGACGCGGCCGACCTCACGTTCCGAACCATCTCCGGAGTTGATGGTGTCCTGCTCCGGCTGCAGGATGCCGAGACCGGGCAGAGAGGATACATCATCACGGGCGCGGGCAATTATCTGGCACCATTTGAGGACGGTCGTCGCGATCTCAACAAGATGCTGGAACGTCTGAAGTCGTTGATGTCCGACAACGAAGCCCAGTTGACGCGCCTTTTGCGATTGGAAAAACTGTCACGCGACAAGCTTGCCGAACTGTCGGAGACAATCAATGTACGCGAGACATTGGGCTATGAGGCGGCGCGAGAGCGCGTGGTCGCCAATCTTGGCAAACAAACAATGGACGAAATTCGCGTAGTTACCGCAGAAGTGCGCCGAGCGGAGGAGACATTGCTAGAGGAGCACGTTGGCAACGCCCGCTTTGCCGAGAGGATGATAATTTTCGTCGCTATCGGCTGCGTTATGCTCTCTCTACTCGGGCGTTTCCTAGCACATCTACTACAAAAGCGCCTGACTTAAGTTTCGCGGTGCTCGACAGGTGAATGCGGTAAGGTTGATGCTTCATCCCGCTATCGACCAAAAATAACAGACGTATCGAAGTGACCATCGCGTTGATCTAGGCGAGTTGGAGCTTGGCGACCGCTGCGTCCGAATAAGGATTCGGAGAAGGAGTCCGCGTCTCGATGAGGACGGCGACCACCGCGCTCCCTAAACCCTCGGAGCATGATCAAGGTAGATGCCGCAGAGCGCCATCACATGACCGCTTTTGGCGCAAAGCGGACATCTTAATCGTTTTGGAGCTGGGGGTCTGCGCAATCGAACCAAATTTTTGTGTGCGGTTGAAGACTCATTGACGGGCTTGTGTGGGTTAAATTTCGCTGCGCAAAATGAGTCAAGCATTGTCCGTAAGCCGCACCGCAAATGCGTCCGTTGCGCCACACCTGTAATCGAAATTCTTGTTTGAAATAATTCTAAGCCTGGACGCGTTTGATGGGCGCGCCGGCACGGATATCAGTCGCTCATTGATTCATTTCGGGGCTGATAATGTCGAATTCTAGTAAAGCGCGCTTTTTCGCTCTAGGTTCGGTGAGCGTGTTCGCCATCTCCTGCGGTGGCATCGAGATCGCTGCCGCTCAATCTTCTCTTCCGGCAGTGACTGTGGACGCTCCGAAGCCTCGTCAGGCTCGTCCGAGCGCAGCGCGCCGGCCGGCCGTGGTCCGTAACGTCGCGCCTCGGCGCGCTACGACGGCGCTCCAGCGGACCGAAGCTGTCAGATATGTCACGCCAGCGACAGGCACGCTGGGTGCGTCACCGGCACCATATGCCGGAGGACAGGTTGGCAGGGGAAGCCAACTGGGTTTTCTAGGTAATCGCAGCATAATGGACACGCCGTTCAGCCAGACAAGCTTCACTGCCGAACTCATCCAGAACCAACAAGCTCGAACGATTTCGGACGTGCTTCTGAATGACCCGTCGATCCGCTTGGTCACGCCCTACGGCAACGGTACGGACGGCATCTTTATTCGAGGCTTCTATTACGATAGCGGCGACTACGCCATGAATGGGCTGTTTGGCGTCGCTCCGTATTACTCAACATCCGCCAATTTCATCGAGCGTGTCGAAGTTCTCAAGGGACCGAATGCCCTTCTCAACGGCATGCCGCCACTCGGCGCGGTGGGCGGAACGATCAACCTCATCACCAAGAAGGCGCCGGACTTCGACATCACCCAACTCACGGCAACTTACGCATCGAAGAGCCAGTTTGGCCTCAACATAGATGTCGGCCGACGTTACGGCGATCAGAAGGAGTGGGGCGTCCGCTTCAATGGCGGATACCGCAACGGCAATACGGCATACGACCGTCAGACTGACGAGTTCGGAAACGCCGTGCTGGGCCTCGATTATCGCGGGGAGCGCATTCGCTGGTCGGCCGATATCGGATATCAAAGCGACAACCTTACACCTCCGCTGCGGCAGATCTCCATCGCAGGTGCTGCGGCCGGCGGGACCGTTCCCAACAATGTAGTACCAACCGCCCCGGCGGCCGGCTCAAATTACATGCCCGAATGGGCGAGGTGGAAGCCGCAGGACACGTTCGCGATGTCCCGCGCCGAAGCGGACGTCACCGACAACGTCACGGTCTTCGGGGCGGTCGGCTATCACTACAGCACCATCGACCTGGTCTATCCATCGCCGTCCATCGCATCGACATCAGGCACCTGGGCGGCGGTTCCCTTCAAGGGAAGCTACACCTACGAAGCCTTCACGGGCGAAGCAGGCCTACGAGCCGACTTCGACACCGGTCCCGTCAATCACCTCGTCACCGCGAGCTACGCGGCGCTCGATCGGCCAACCACCGCTAACGTAGCGAGGCCCGCAACCGGCGCAATTTTCTCCAACATCTACAATCCGGTCGCGGTGCCGATACCGAACTTCAACAGCCCATTTCAGGCCTATAACAACAGCGTTTCGCAATCCAGCTACGGTGTTGCCGATTCGATGTCGATCCTCGATAAGCGCGTCCAGTTGACCGTAGGCGCTCGTCGGCAGACGGCGTCGGTGACGACGGGCAATATTCTGCCGGCAGCCTTGGTGGGGCTGAACGGAACGGTCGAAAGCTCGGTCTGGACGCCCGCATACGCAATCGTGGTCCAGCCGGTCGAAAATCTCTCTCTGTATGCGAACTACATCGAGGGTCTATCAGTCGGATCGACCGTCGGTGTCGGATTCGCAAATGCCGGCCAGACGTTCGCGCCTCTGCAGACGAAGCAAATCGAAGCCGGCGTGAAACTCGACGTCGGGCGCATGACCGCGACTTTGGCCGGTTTCGAGATCACGCAGCCCGGAGTCATCAACATTCCCGCCGCCACCTTGGGCGGACTTCCGACACAGGCCGCCGACGGCGAACAGCGCAATCGCGGCATCGAACTGAACGTCTTCGGCGAGGTTTCGCCTGAAGTGCGTCTGTTGGGCGGTCTCGCTTTGATCGACGGAAGGCAGGTCCGGACGCAGGGAGGCATCTACGACGGGAAGGTGGCAGTCGGCGTTCCGACATTTACACTGAACATCGGCGGTGAATGGGATCTGCCGTTCGTAAGGGGGCTCACGTTCACCGGACGCGTGGTGCATACGGGCGAACAATTCGTCAATCCAGAAAACACCCGTGTCCTCCCGGAGTGGACGCGCGTCGATCTTGGTGCCCGCTACACGTTCCTATCTCCGTGGAACGGCAAGCCGATCGTGGTGCGCGCGAACGTGGAGAACGTCGGCAACAACGCCTATTGGGCGGCTGCATATGCAGGCGGCAACGTGCTTTCGCTTGGGGCGCCGAGAACGTACCTGCTGTCTACGACCTTCAATTTCTAAAGCTTGTTTTCAAGAAGGCGGCTCTTAACGAGCCGCCTGCGTGAGAGAGCGGGGCGAGGATCTCCGACTGAGTTACGTTAAAGGGGCTTCCTCTTTTGACTGGGAAACTCCTGTCCACTTGTGGCGCAAGGCGGACATGGTCAGCAGCCTTGTGCAGTCGGCGAATAAGCGGAACCGCGTCTTAGTGCTTTCGCGTCGTGAATCATACGCACGGGGTAACAAACGAAACCATGGATCCTGTCCACGCGGTGGTGATCGTTGCGGCTAATGCCGACCAGAACGCAATTCTGCATGTAAACTGGAGAGGATCGAAAGCTGTACCCGCCATCCTTTTTCGGCAATAGATGACAAGCGCGAACAGTGCCGCGAGGTGCAGGATCCAGATCGCCAACATCATCGCGCGATGTGACGAGATGGCCACATCCATCGCGCATCCGACGGCCTGTGCTGCGTACATCGTTACGAAGGCCGATGCCCATAGCGCCCATGCGGCCACGATCAGCAATAGCGAGGCAGGATGCTCCCGGCGATCCGTCATGATCCCATCACCCGCGGAAGCCCGTAGACGACCAGCAAGGTTACGGCCCCGATGACGGCGGTGTAGCCATGCCAAAGCGAGCCGATGCGCAGATCGACGCTTCGTATCTGTGAGATATAGCCGGTCCTGCTGCGCGAGATCCCGAAGCCGGCCAGCAGTGCGCCGATCGCTGCGTGGATCGCCACATAGATCACGATGATGAATATCGCCGCGGCATAGGCATGCCGCGTGACGTCTGGAAGCGTGAGGGCGATCGTAGCGCCGCCGGAGACGGTCAGTAGATGTCCAGCCGTCGCTGCCAGCAGCGCGATTTCCCGGTCGCGAGCAACCGCCGCGCGGGAGGCAGCCATCTGCCCGCCGATCATGCTGAGTCCCAAGCCGCATATGGTCAACAGCACCGGCGTCGCCGACCAAGTGACGAAGGCGGGTGGCGGCCAGTTCGGCGCCACGACCCACAGAAACAGGATGCCGAAAGTCAGGGAGGTGAATGCGGTAGCGTCGGCTGCGATCAGAAGCGCCATCGCCCACAGGGAGGGCGGGCGTGCAGCTTCGCTGTGCAGAACGGCTGTTGCCTCATTTCCCACCGGCAAGGTACCGCGGTCGCTGCGCTCTCCGGACGAAGGCGTCCAGATAAGGAACGTCACGGCCAGCGCAATGAGCGCGACGAGTGCGAGCATGTAGAATTTGAACAGGACCGCAAGAAAGAATGCGCCTGTCACCAGCGCACTGATCAAGGGCAAGAAGGTCCGGTTCGGCAAACGAATGATCTGCTCGATCCGTCCCGACATCACATCGACGCCCAGCGTTTCGAGCCAGCCATGGCGGGCGAAACCGAGATAGCCGGACCCTGTCGCAAGCCGGTTGCCGAGATCGTTGCTTTCGGCGAGCGGCGCCCGCGACCCTGCATCCGGCAGCGACGCGAAATTGTAACTGACCGGCGGGGTCGGCGTTGCCCATTCCAGTGTGTTGGCCTTCCACGGATTGCGTGTGCTTCGCCGGCCGAAGCGCCATTGCAGCAGCACGTCGATGGTGAATAGTGCAAAGCCAATGGCCATCACGAAGCCGCCGACCGAGGAGATCAGGTTGGGCCATTCCCAGCCGCTATCGGCTGCATAAGTGGTGATGCGGCGGCGCATGCCGAGCAGCCCAGTCCAGTGCATGACGAGGAATGTCAGATTGAAGCCGATGATAATCATCCAGAATGCGGGAATGGCGAGGCTGTGCCGCGCCGCGCGTCCGGTGAAATGCGGCAGCCAGTAATAGGCCGCGGCCAGCATCGGGAAAATGAAGCCGCCTACCAGCACATAATGCATGTGGGCGACCACGAAATGGGTGTCGTGGACCTGCCAGTTGAACGGCACGACTGCCAGCATCACGCCGGTCAGGCCACCCAGCACGAACACCGAGAAGAAGCCGAGGAGATAGAGCATCGGCACTTTGAGCTGCGGCCTGCCCATCGCCAGCGTGCCGATCCATGCGAAGATCTGCACCCCCGTCGGTACCGCGACCGCGGTACTCGCCGCAGAAAAGAACGCCAGTCCGAGATGCGGGATGCCCACCGTGAACATGTGGTGGACCCAGAGCCCGAAGCTCAGGAATGCCAGCGCGACAATGCTGACCACGATCCAGCTATAGCCGACGATCTCGCGCCGCGCGAAGATCGGCAGGATCGTGGAAACCATCCCTGCTGCCGGCAGGAAGATGATGTAGACCTCGGGATGGCCGAACAGCCAGAACAGATGCTGCCACAGCAACGCGTCGCCGCCGCGCGTCGGATCGAAGAAGGGCAGGCCGAAGGCGCGCTCGATCTCCAGCAGGACCGAACCGAGGATCAGCGGCGGGAAGCCGAACAGCATCATGAAGGCGGTGACCAGAAGATACCACGCCAGCAACGGCATCTTGTGCAGCGCCATGCCGGGCGCCCGCATCTTCAGGATCGTGGTGATGATCTCGATCGCCGCCGATAATGCCGAGATCTCGACGAAGGTGACGCCGATCAGCCAGAGATCGGCATTGATGCCGGGGCTGTAGGTCTTCGAGGTGAGCGGCGCATACATGAACCAGCCGCCATCTGGCGCGAGGCCGGTCAGCAGGCCCATGATAAGGATGGAGCCGCCGAACAGATAGCACCAGTAGCCATAGGCACTGAGCCGCGGAAAGGCCATGTCGCGTGCGCCGAGCATTTTCGGCAGCAGATACATCGCAAGCCCTTCGAACATGGGTATGGCGAACAGGAACATCATCACCGTGCCATGCATGGTGAAGATCTGATTGTAGATGTCGGATCCGAGAAATGCGCTACGGGGCGTGGCAAGTTGTGCGCGGATCAGCATCGCCAGCACGCCGCCGACGCCGAAGAACACAAAGGCCGTGATGATGAAACGGCGGCCGATGATGTTGTGATTCACCGCCGACAGCCGGCCGAGGCCTGGAGGCGTGCCCCAGATCGCGTCGAGCTGCTTGTGCAGGCGGATCGCGCTGCTCGGGCGGGTAGGTTGGACAATTTGTTCGTCGATCATGGCGCTTCCTGCGTGAGACGCCGCAACTGATCGGCATAGGACGCGGCTAGATGCGCCTCCACGGTGAACTGCATATCGGTGTAACCGGTGCCGCTGAACTCGGCGCTGACGCCATGATAGGTGCCCGGCTGTGACGCCGACAGCCGGATGACATTGATGTGCCCGGGGATGGCGTCAATCTTGCCACCGAGGCGCGGAACCCAGAATGAATGGATCACGTCCGCGCTTGTCACACGCACATCCACGGGTCGGCCGGCAGGAATATGCAGCACGTTGCGCGACGCACGCGCGCCATTATCGGCATCGGGATAGATAAAGGACCATTCCCATTGCCGGGCTTGCGCATCGATGCGGAGAACATCGCCGGCACCGGGATGCGCCAGCAAGCGCTCGCCAGTGAAGAGGGCGTAGATGAGCAAAGGCGTCAGCACGATAGCCGGCAGCACCAGCCCGCCACCGATCAGCCACAGGTTCGGTGAGGTGGCTGCGGCTGCGCCCGGCTTAAGGAAGGTCCAGAGCAGCAAGCCCATCACGCCCGCAAACAGGAGACAGCCGCCGATCAGCATCACCCACCAGAGTTCGGCAATCGAACCTGCCGACGGGCCGGCCGGATCGAGCGTCGAAAGCGGTCCACCACAGCCGGCGAGCAACAGCGCCGTGGCCGCGACAGTAGAGATCGTGAACTTTAATCTGGTCTGAGGTGTTAGGTTCGGAAGAGGTAGCCGATGCCGAACACGATCTCGGAAGAAATCGCCAAACACGATACGACGTCGGTCGTGGCGCTGGCGGGACATCCCATTCATGCCATGCTGGTTGCATTCCCGATCGCGCTGGTGATCTCCACGCTCGGCTGCGACATCTTCTATTGGTGGAGCGGCGATCCATTCTGGGCGCGTGCCGGGCTTTGGGCGAGCGGCTTCGCGTTTTGGCTGGGAATTGCGGCCAGCCTTGCGGGCACGGCGGAATTGCTGCTGGTACCAGGCATCCGCAAGCGCGCCGCGAGCTGGACACATGCCATTGCCGGCGTGACGCTGCTGTCCATCGCCGGCGCAAACTGGGGACTCCGCCTGATCGACCACGAGGACATCTTGCCGGTCGGCCCGGTGATATCTCTGCTCGGCGCGATCTTTGTCGGCATTGCGGGCTGGCATGGTGGCAAGCTGGTGTTCGATCATGGCCTGGCGGTTTCGGCGAATGACTGAAGGCCGCCGGGCCGGCGCATCCAGTCCGGCAGGCCGTTAAGGTGCATCGGCGGTTTTCCGAGCACGAGGAGCAGGATGCAGCCGATCACGGCGATCGTTGCCACGGTGATCGCCGAACTCCGCCACGTCGCATACTGCCCTTGCGGCTTGAAGAGGTTCAGGATGAGGAAGCCGGCGCGGATATGGATGATCACCAGCAGGCCGACGATGACTAACTTCAGCATCATCCATGTCGTGAAGACCTCCCGCATGAACAGCAGGGCCGTGCCGGCAAGCACTGCGATGAAAGCGGCGGGCGAGGTGATGTGGATGAATACCCGCCGCACATGCCGCTGCAGCTCCAGCATGCGCTCACCGTCCCCGGCGGCGCTGCGCTGGCTAAACAGGCTCGGCAGCACCAGAAGGCCGCCACACCAAAAGATCAGTCCCAGAATATGCAGGGCTTTGAGCAGGGCGATCATCGGCTTGCTTCGTCGGCGACGTTCAACAGGATGCGTCCGGCAAGCAATGCCAGCGCTGCGGCCAGATAGGGGATTGCGCCGGGAGCCCACATGATCAGGCCCGCCAGTTGTTGATCCTGAAGCGCGCTCAGCCCCCAGGGCTCGGTCACGGAAATATGCGCCGCATAGAGCGGCACGCGGGCAAAGGTGACGATGGCACCAAGCGCGCCCATCTGGATCACCGTCCCGAGCATGATGCCGAGCGCCGAACCGAGTGACGCGGCCGTTGCCAGCACGGATATCCAGAGCCATATGGCGCTGAACAGCAGGCTCAACTCCATTACCCAGAAGATGCGGCTATCGGCCAATGCGGCAGCATAAGGTGCGGGCGCGTGCCAGAACCAGAGCACTACCATATGCGTGATGAAGGCGAAGGCGCCGAAGCGTCCAAGCGGCGTCAGTCGCCACGCAGAGGGTAGTGACGTCACTAGCAGGGGCGCGATCACAGCAACCAGCACCACATGATGCGCCACCCGCGCTGAGAATAGCGCCGAGGTCAGCGCGCAAAGGGGTGAGACGAACAAAATGGTGAGCAAAGTCCAGGCCGTGATCGCTGCGCCAAGGCGCTGGCCGCGACCGTGAATTGGCTCGCGCCAAAGCGTGAACAGGTGAAAGCCGGCAGTGCTGGCGATCAACGCCAACAGCGTGAAATCGAGATTCCAGCGCGACAGCCATTCCGCCGGGACGGGGGCTGATCCGCAATAGGGATCGATCATGTCGCCTCTCCAGACTTAAACCTCGCGACCATGCGTAGCCGCGATCATCGCAATGCGTAGGCGACTGAAAGGCATCGGATGGTCAAGACGCAATCCACTTCAGCAGTCAAACGTTCAATCGGGTGTTTCGATGCAACGGCCGAAGGTGACATATGGCCACAGCCAACATCCGAACCGGATATCAACCCAATGTCGCCTCCCGTACGTTTCGAAATGGATCGGATGTCGCGCGACGATATGAGCCTGCGCGTCATCCCGCGAGCCCGGAACGCCGCAGGTGAAGGCCCGTTGACGCCGAACAATGAAACGGCAGCGAGGCGCCAGAGAATGACTGGATTACAAGCAGGGACCAACCTTCGTACCGACGCCAAAAAGGACCCTGCTGCACGTGATACCGTGGAATATACAGGCGCATCGGGCGGTTGGGGTTCGCTGCGCGGGATTGCCGAGACATTTGGAAAGTCCTGGAATACCCCGGCCGTCACCGAAACCTTGCTCAGGCAGAACAAGCCGAAAGGCTTCATGTGCGTGTCCTGTTCATGGAGCAAGCCTGCCGATCATCATGCTATTGAGTTCTGCGAGAACGGCGCCAAGGCGACGCTCTGGGAGTTGACGACGAAGCGCTGCACGCCGGCCTTTTTCGCCAAACACACGGTCAGCGAGTTGCAACAATGGAGCGACTTCGACCTGGAAGACCAGGGACGCCTCACGCATCCGCTGCGCTACGATGCGGCAAGCGACCATTACGTGCCGTGCGAATGGGACGAAGCATTCTCAGCCATCGGCGCAGAGCTGCGCGGGCTCGATCCGGACTCGACTGTCTTCTATGCCTCCGGTCGCGCCAGTCTCGAAACATCCTATCTCTATGCGCTGTTCGCGCGCCTGTATGGCACAAACAATCTGCCCGACAGTTCCAACATGTGTCACGAGACGACGTCGGTGGCGCTCAAGGAAACGATCGGTGTCTCCGTCGGAACCATCGTTTTCGAAGACCTCGCCAAATGCGACGCGATGTTCTTCTTCGGTCAGAACACCGGCACCAATAGCCCGCGCTTCCTGCATCCGCTGCAGGATGCCGCCAAACGCGGCGTCAAGATCGTCACCTTCAATCCGCTGCGGGAGAAGGGACTGGAGAGCTTCATCAATCCGCAAAATCCGTCCGAAATGCTGACCGGGGATGCGACCCCGATCTCGTCGCAATATCACCAGGTGAAGGTCGGCGGCGACATCGCTGTGATCCTCGGCATCTGCAAGCACGTCTTTGCCGCCGACGACGTGGCAAAAAACGCCGGCGCCAAGCGGGTGATCGATGTCGATTTCATCGCCCAGCACACGGACGGCCTCGAAGAATTCGAAGCCCGTGTCCGCGCCATGTCATGGGACTCCATCGAGACGGCATCGGGCCTGTCGCGATCGGCGATCGAACAGGCCGCGCAGGTTTACGTGGACGCCGAGCGGGTGATCGGCATCTACGGCATGGGCCTGACGCAGCATGTCCACGGCTTCGAGAATGTCGCGATGCTCGTCAATATGCTGCTGCTACGCGGCAATATCGGCCGCGAGGGCGCCGGCATTTCGCCTGTGCGAGGCCATTCCAATGTGCAGGGTCAGCGCACCGTCGGCATCGCTGAGAAGCCCGAACTGGTGCCGCTCGACAGGCTGGCCGAACAGTTCGGTTTTGAGCCGCCGCGCCATGAAGGCATGAACACTGTTGCAGTCTGCGAAGGTTTGCTCACGGGCAAGGTCAAAGCCTTCATTGGTCTTGGCGGCAATTTCGTGCGCGCGATCCCCGACAACTCCGTGGTGAGGCCCGCCTGGAGCCGCATGCAATTGACAGTGCAGATCGCCACTAAGCTCAATCACAGCCATCTCGCGACCGGGAAGGCGGCCTATCTGCTGCCGTGCCTCGGTCGTTCCGAGGAAGACATGCAGACGTCGGGGCCGCAGGCGGTCACGATGGAAGACACGTTCAGCCACATCCACGGATCGATCGGTCGCCGCTCACCGGCGAGCAAGCAGCTTAAGTCGGAAATCGCCATCGTCGCAGAGTTGGCCAAAGCCACATTGCCGGCGCATCCAAAGATGCGGTGGGATGAGTGGGTCGCGGATTACTGCCGCGTGCGAGACCTGATCGCCGAAACCTATCCAGAAGAATTCTCGGACTTCAACGAACGGATGTTTACGCCCGGTGGCTTTTATCGGGGCAATGCTGCGCGCGAACGCATCTGGAAGACCGAAAGCGGCAAGGCTGCTTTCACCATTCCCAACGACAGCTCCTCGACCGGCTTCCGCGACGCGCCAGGCCGCTTTCGTCTGATCACCTTGCGCAGCAATGATCAGTTCAACACAACGGTCTATGGCGCCAGCGACCGACTTCGCGGGATCGAAGGCAAAAGGGACGTCTTGCTAATCAACCATGAGGACATTGTTCGTGCGGGGTTGAAGGTGGGGCAGCGCGTATCGCTCGTCAGTGATGCCGGCGACAACGTGGATCGTCGAGTTGGGCCGCTCGAGGTCACGCCGTATCGTCTGCCGGACGGTTGTCTTGGTGCATATTACCCCGAAGCAAATCCGTTGGTCGCGCTCGCCAATCACGATACCAAATCACAGACGCCGGGATACAAGTCTGTGCCTGTCAAGATCGTGGCATAAGCCAGACGGCTGCCACAGCTCAATCTTTCTTGCGCAGATAGGCGAGTGCATAGGCGGTAGCGATCAGAAAGCCGCCAACGATATTGCCGAGGGTAACAGGGATCAGGTTGGCGATGAAACCTGCAATAGATATGGATGGAAATGATCCGGCTGTGATGCCTGCAGTCTGCCAGAATTGAACGTCTGCAAAGCTCTTGATCATCCATCCATAGGGGATGAGGTACATGTTCGCGACCGAGTGCTCCAGACCGGCGGCGACGAAGGCAGAAATTGGCAGCGAGACCGCGAAGACCTTGTCGGCAACTGAATTGGCGCCGTAACTCATCCATACCGCCAAACAGACCAGCATATTGGCGAGCACGCCGCTGGCAAAAGCCGGGAGGAAGCCCGGCGCGCCTTTTGTTTCTGCAAGTTTAAGCGCAGCGTGACCGACAGCCCCATCGCCAGCCAGATGTACCTCCGATAAAAGAACCAGTATCGCGATCAGCAATGCACCGGCCAGATTGGCCAAATAGGCCACACCCCACGCCGCGAGCATATCGCGCAATGTTAATTGGCGGGCGACGAGAAGTCCGGCCATCAACGTATTACCCGTAAACAACTCGGCGCCCGCGACAATCACCAAGACAAGGCCCAGTACAAAGACCAAACCTGCTAGTATCTGGCTCAGACCATGGGGCAAAGCGTCTCCGCCCGCCAGAGCAATGGTCGCGAAAAGAGCACCGAATGCGATGTAGGCGCCTGCAACTACGCCAAGTATCGTAGCGGTGGTCACTGGGAGGCAAGCCTTCTCCTTGAGCGCATCGCTGACGTGCTCGGCTAGAGACGGTGGCTTTGGAGCAGCAAGAGCTTCGACCGGATCGCGAACCATGTAATTTCCATCTTCCTATCGCCGCAGGTGACGCGATGCGCGTGTACTATGCTGCGGATTTAGAGGCAGCCCCCGCGCGGGTACAGGCGGCCAACAAGAAACCATACGGAAGGTTTCTGAACGTTGCCGCGACTATCGAGCGCGCCCATCGGGTCAAAGTGGATCTGTCTGCTTCCACTAGGCGCAAGCTTTCGATGCGAATTCCGCAATGCCCGCTTCTGGCGCAAAGCGGACGTCCTGCTTGTTCCTTCCGGATCGCGAACTTTGAGGTGGGGCGGGGGCACCCTTACGCCGATAAAGAAGCGGCAAGTAGATATCCTGTCGTCGCATTATTCTGCTGATCGTCCTGCGATAGCGCATTCAGGTCGAGGGTTTCGCCGCGGAGGCGGGATAATGTGGTCAGCGCACGGTCACGGTCACCGTCGAGGAGTTGCCCGAGATTGGTGACCCCTGCATTGGGCCGGCGTTGCCGGATCGCTTTGAGTGTCGCTGCCATCAGGTTGGCGCTCATGCGCCGGAGTTCGACGGTCTGGTAGTCGAGCGGGGTCTTCCAGATCGTGGTCCAGACCGTGTGATTGGCGAGGTCGGTTAGTAACTCGACCAGCAACTGGTTGCCCGAGCCGCGCGCGATCGTCTTGACGGCGCGGGTCATGGTGCGCGCAAACGCAATGGGATCATTGACCTCAATGAGTGATTTGAGTTCGTCGCTGCGGCGGGCGAGGGTGTCGATATAGCTTTCGATCGGCGTGGTCGCCATGGTGTGCACGGCCAGCATCGACAATGCGGTGCGCACATTGAACAGATCGGCTACCGATTTCAGCGACAGCGGTTTGATGTAAGCGCCGCGTCGTGGCCGCAATTCGACAAGGCGGCGCCGCTCGAGGATACGGATCGCTTCACGGATGGGGCCGCGGCTGACGCCGAAATCGCGCGCCAGATCGAGTTCAACCAGACGCTCGCCGGCCTTGCGTCGGCCGGACACGATCTCGGCACCGAGTTCTTCGGCCACCTGATCGGGCAATGTGCGCGGCGCAAATCTACGCTCACTCACGCGGTC
The DNA here is from genome assembly GCA_023451735.1 of Pseudomonadota bacterium. Lineage (GTDB taxonomy): Bacteria > Pseudomonadota > Alphaproteobacteria > Rhizobiales > Rhizobiaceae > Neorhizobium. Next base: position 21,482 of record JAEXYH010000066.1, read on the forward strand.
TTGTTCAGTCGATGGCGTGCGAAGTACCGCGGCCATGACGTTCTCCTTCGCAATTCGTTCCGAGCCGCGGAATGCCCGCGGTCATGCGACAACAATCTCTTGGTAGCGCACAAAGTCAATTGTTGACAATCGACAATCAGTGACCTTTCATCAGCGCGTCGTCGCACAAACGATACCGGCACAAAGCTGGATGCGCGGCGCGAAGTCCCGGCGGCAGATCGGGACGTGAGGGAGGTAACGATGGCGACAACGCCTGTGCTGGCTTTTATCCAGCCGATTACTCTTAAGCCGCATTGTGTCGGCCGTCCTGCATGTGCGCGCGACTGTCCTGCGAAGGATATGGCGTCCGTCGAAAGTCATCTTCATCCATACGTCGATTGAGGTCGCCATGATGGGCATGGCCGACATCCCGACGGCAGTTGATCCAAATACGCGCCGAAGCGAATCCACCGCCGCATCTGCTCGGCCGTTGCTGGATGTCCGCAATCTGTCGCTGTCCTTCGCGACGGCACGCGGGGCGCTGCCGATCACGCGCAATGTGAATTTCAGGATCGCGCCCGGCGAACGCGTCGGTCTGGTTGGTGAGAGCGGTTGCGGCAAGACCGTGACGGGCCTGTCACTGCTGCGACTGCTGCCCCCGCAGTCAGCGCGCATCGATGGCGAGATCATCTTCAACGGCGTCAACCTGTCTTCGCTGTCGCCGCGAAAACTGCGCGCCATTCGTGGCCGCGAGATCGCGATGATCTTTCAGGAGCCGATGAGTGCGCTTGATCCGGTATTCACGGTGGGTGACCAGATCGCGGAGGCCTATCGTATTCACTTTCCTGTCAGCCGGGCGGAAGCGCGTGAGCGCGCCATTAAGGCATTGCGCGATGTCGGCATTCCCGCGCCGGAGCGGCGCTGCGATGAATATCCGCATCAATTGTCCGGCGGCATGCGCCAGCGTGTGATGATCGCGATGGCACTGATCTGCGAGCCCAAACTGTTGATCGCCGATGAGCCAACCACGGCGCTCGACGTCACCGTGCAAGCGCAGATCACGGATCTCTTGCGCTCTCTCAGCGAGCGCACCGGCACCGCATTGATCTTCATCACCCATGATCTCGGCGTCGTCGCGGAGACATGCACGCGCATGATCACCATGTATGCCGGCGAGGTGGTCGAGGACGCGCCGGTGGACGACGCGCTGATGCGGCCGCGGCATCCCTATACGTCGGGCCTGTTGCGCTCGTTGCCAAGCCTCAGCGAGCGCCGCGGTGTTCTGGCGTCGATTCCTGGTCGCGTGCCATCGCCCAATGCGATGCCCGCGGGCTGCCGGTTTCGCGCCCGCTGCACGCATGCAGCCGCCGGCTGCGAGCGCGAACAGGCAATGATCGAGACCAGCGCCCAGCGCGCCGCGCGCTGCTGGCGCGCGCCGGAGCTCGAGTTGCCGGGAGCGGTGAACTGATGGCAGCTCCTCACCAAGATCACGGCGTGCTCGCGGTTCGCGATTTGCGCATCCTGTTCCCGACCCGGGACGGTCGCGATACGGTCAAGGCGATCGACGGCATGGATTTCGACGTACGGGCCGGGGAGACCTTCGGCATTATCGGCGAATCCGGTTCGGGCAAGACCACGCTTGGCCGCGCGCTGGTGTCGCTGCTGCCGCCGACCGAAGGTCAGATCCTGCATGACGGCACCGATCCGGCGGCGCTCGGAACCGGTGCGTTCCGCAAGCATCGGCGCGACTATCAGATCATTTTTCAGGATCCCAACGCGGCCCTCAATCCGCGCATGACCATCATCGACAGCATTGTCGAGCCGATGGAGATCATGCGGGAAGGCAATGCGGAGACGCGGCTTCGCCGCGGCATCGAGGTGCTGGAACGCGTCGGTCTGTCATCGGAGGCCGCGGACCGCTATCCGCACCAGCTTTCCGGTGGCCAGAAGCAACGCGTCAATATCGCCCGTGTGCTGACGCTGCGGCCGAAAGTGATCGTCTGCGACGAGGTGGTGGCGGCGCTTGACGTTTCCATCCGCGGCGACGTGCTCAATCTGTTTGCCGACCTGCAGCGCGAATTCGGCCTGACTTATGTTTTTATCACCCACGATATTTCGGTGGTGTCACATATCTCCGATCGCATCGCCGTGACCTATCTAGGCAAGCTGATGGAGCTCGGTCCGGCGGAAGACGTGGTCGAGCATCCGCTGCATCCTTATACGCGCGCGCTGCTGTCGGCCGAGCCGGTCCCGCTGCCGTCGCATCTGCGCGTCGATCGCCGCATCATCCTCGAAGGTGAAATTCCGAGCCCTGTCGCGCCACCATCGGGGTGCCGCTTCCGCACGCGTTGCCCATCGGTTCAGCCGCGCTGCTCCGCAGAAATGCCGGAATGGCGGGAGGTCAAACCCGGGCATCGCGTTGCCTGCCACTTTGCCACGGCCGACGGACCACCACCGAATAATCAGAAGATGCCAAACGCGTCATTGTCATTGGGAGAAACAACATGCGTGTGATCGATCTCGGGGAACGGCAATTGCGTCGTCGTGACATTCTGGCGCTGATGGGCGGCGTTGCTGCTGCCGGCGCGCTCGGCATGCCGGCTTTTGCACAGGAAGCGAAGAAAGGGGGCGTGTTGAAGGTTGGCGCTCCCGCCAATCCGTCGTCGCTCGATCCTGCCACCGGCGGCGCCGGCTCCGATCACAGCATTCTCTGGACCATGTATGACACGCTGGTGGAGTGGGACTACGACACGCTGAAGCCGAAGCCCGGCATGGCGAAATGGGCGTTCCCCGATCCCAAGACCATGGTGCTGGATATCACCGAGGGCATCAAATTCCACGACGGCACGGCGATGGATGCCGAAGCGGTCAAGTTCAATCTCGAACGCAGCCGCTCGGACCAGCGCTCGAACGTCAAGCCAGATCTGTCGAGCGTGGAGACGGTCGAGGTGACCGGCCCGCTGCAAGTGACGCTGAAACTGAAGAACCCGGACACCGCGCTGCCAGCAATCTTGTCGGATCGTGCCGGCATGATGGTGTCGCCGACCAATATCAAGGCGCTCGGCAACGAGACCGATCGCAAGCCGGTCGGGGCAGGGCCGTGGAAATTCGTCAAATGGAACGACAACGAGATCATCGTCGTTGCACGCCACGAGAACTACTGGCGTAAGGGCCGCCCGTATCTGGACGGCATCGAGTTCAACATCATCACCGAGAACGCCACAGCATTGCGTTCAGTGGTTGCTGGTCAGAACGATATGGCGTTCCAGCTGCCGGCGCGCCTCAAGCCGGTGATCGAGCGCGCCAAGAACCTCGAGACGGTGACGTCGCCAACGCTGTATTGCGTGCAGCTCTATTTCAACTATGCCCGCGCCCCGCTGGACAATGTGAAAGTCCGGCAGGCGATCAATTTCGCACTGGATCGCGATGCCTTCGTCAAGGCAACGTTGAGCGGTCTCGGTGAGCCCGCCCGGATGACGCTGCCGAGTTCGCACTGGGCGTTCAACAAGGCTGTCGCCAATACCTATCCGCATGATCCCGAAAAGGCGAAGAAGCTGCTTGCCGAGGCCGGGTTCAACGACGGGCTCGAGCTGACCATCGGGGGTTATACGGATCAGGACTCGGTTCGTCGCGGCGAGGTGATACAGGAACAGCTCGGCAAGGCTGGCATCCGTCTGAAGTTCACGCGTGGCACCATCGCCGAGATCAGCGCGCAGTTCTTTGCCACCGAGAAGAAGTTCGATCTGCTCGTCTCGGCCTGGACCGGTCGTCCCGACCCCAGCATGACCTACGCGCTCGGTTTCGATCAGGGTGCTTATTACAATGCCGGCCGCACTGCCGACCCCGAACTGTCAAAGCTTGTCAAGGAGAGCCGCGAGAGCGAGGACTTGGCCAAGCGTGCCGAGGTCTTCGCCAAGATCCAGAAGATCACGGTGGAGACCGCGCTTTCGGCACCGCTGGCGTTCCAGTTCGAACTCGATGCGCTGTCCGCCAAGGTCAAGGGCTTCAAGCCCAACCTGCTCGGCAAGCCGAAATTCGAAAACATTTCCCTTGGATAAAAAAGACGGGGCCACGCCCGGCGTGGCCCTATTCTCCGGAGTGATCCGCTCTATGAGACATTCAGCTCGGCTCCGCATCGTCGGTCGTCGCCTGTTGCAGGCTGTTCCGGTGATCGTGTTGTCCACCTTCATCGTGTTCGGGCTGCTCAAGCTGGTGCCCGGCGATATCGCGGTCACGCTCGCCGGTGACAACGCGTCCGACCAGCGCATTGCCGAGATCCGGGAGATCTATGGGCTGAACCAGCCTTTTCTGGTGCAATATGGCGCGTGGCTGTTCAAGGCATCGCATGGCGACCTGTCGAACTCGCTGATCTCCAACGAGGCGGTCCTGACCTCGATACAGCGCTGTCTTCCGCACACGTTGCTGATCGTCGCGCTAGCTTTGATGATTGCGCTCATTGTCGGCATACCGCTCGGAATCGCAGCCGCGACCAAGCCCGGCTCGTGGATCGACAGCACCGTGATGGCGATCGCCTCGCTCGGGGTGGCTGTGCCAAACTTCTGGCTCGGCATGCTGCTGGTGGCGTTCTTCGCGCTGCAGCTCAACTGGCTGCCGGCGACCGGCGCGGCCTCGCTGCTGAACGATCCATGGGCTGCGCTCAGTCATGCGATCCTGCCGGCGGTCGCACTGGCCTCCGGCGGCATTGCCGAAGTCGCAAGACAACTGCGTTCGTCGCTGGTCGAGATATTGTCGTCGCAACAAGTGCGGACGCTGCACGCCAAGGGATTGCCGCCATCCTCGATCCTGTGGCGGCACGGCTTGAAGAATGTCAGCGTCAATCTGCTCACCGTGGTGAGTCTGCTCGCCAACCGCATGCTGGCGGCGACCGTGGTCGTCGAAGCCGTGTTCGCGATCCCCGGTATGGGCGGCTTGATCGTCAATGCCGCCATGAATCGCGATTTCCCGGTGGTGCAGGGGGTGGTCTTCACCATGGTGTTGATCGTCGTCAGTCTCAATCTGCTGACCGACATCCTCTACAGCGTCCTCGATCCGAGGATTTCATGATGACGGATGCCGCTCTGACCATGCCGCAACCGCGGCGCCCGCGTCGTCTCGCCGGCTTCGGCCGTTGGCTGATGACCGATATCCGTGGCGCGGTGAGCCTCGGCTTCCTGCTCGCGCTGATGCTGATCTCGGTGCTGGCGCCATGGATCTCACCTTACAAGCCGACCGCGCAGGATCTTGATGCCTCGTTGGCCACCATGTCGGCGCAACACTGGTTGGGCGCCGATGACCTCGGTCGCGATACGCTCAGCCGTCTGATCTATGGCGGCATGGCATCGCTCTATGCCAGCTTCCTTGCGGTCGCCATCGCGGTGTTGATCGGCGTGCCCGTGGGCGTGCTCGCCGGTTATCTCGGCGGTTGGGTGGATACGGTCATCAGCCGCATCATCGACAGCTTCCTGTCATTTCCGGCCATCGTGCTGGCAATCGCCGTGACCGGCGCGCTCGGCATCGGTCTGACCAACGGCATGATTTCGGTCGGCATCGTGTTCTCGCCGCAACTGGCGCGGCTCGTCCGGGCACGCACGCTGGTGGTGCGGAACGAGCTCTATGTCGATGCCGCCCGCTGCTTCGGTGGTTCGACGACACGCATCCTGTGGCGGCATGTGCTGCCCAATGCGATCCAGCCGGTCATCGTGCAGGTCACATTGCTGCTGGCGGCTGCGCTGCTCGCCGAAGCCAGCCTCAGCTTTCTCGGCCTCGGCATCCAGCCGCCGGATCCGAGCTGGGGATCCATGCTGGCGCGGGCCTATCAGAACATGGAGATCGCACCGGAGCAGATGTATCCGCCCGGCCTCGCCATCCTGTTCACGGCGCTGGCCTTCAACACGCTGGGTGAATCGCTGCGCGTTGCCCTCGATCCGACAATGAAACGTAACTGAAAAACAGGGGAACACGGTGATGACCGCAAAGCTCAACGAAGCCGACTATCTCGCCAGATTGCATGACCTCTGGGCCAAGGCCTGGCCGAAGGGGACGCCGACCAAGGCGAATTACATTCATGGCGAGGTGGCGCTGACGGAATATCTGCGCGCTTGGGCGAAGCGGCAGCCGGAAAAGCCGGCGGTGATCTTTTACGGTCATGTCACCACCTATGGCGATCTTGATCGGCAGAGTGATCGCTTCGCGGCGCTGTTGATGGAGAAGGGCGTGCGCAAAGGCGATCGTGTCGCCGTGTTCATGCCGAATTGCCCGCAATTCCACATCGTGTTCTTCGGCATTCTGAAACTGGGCGCCATCCATGTGCCGGTCAGCCCGCTCTCGCGCGCCTTCGAGCTGGCTTACGAGCTCAATGACACGGATGCCGAAGTCATCGTGGCGCTGGATCAGCTCGCGCCTGTGGTCGATCAGGTTCGCGGCGAGACAAAATTGCGCGAAGTGATCGGGACGTCCTTTGCTGATGTCATTCCGGACCAGCCCAGCATTCCTGTGCCGGAATCCATCCGCGGCCCGCGCATCGCCGTTCCCGGCGCGACCGATCTGCTGCCGGCGCTGGCTGCGCTGCCGGAACCGAAACCGCTGCCGCCGGCCGGGCTCGATGACATTGCTGCGCTCAATTATACGGGCGGCACCACAGGCATGCCGAAGGGATGCGTGCATACCCAGCGCGACATGGTCTACACCGCCGCGGCCAATCATGGCATTTCCGTCGTCTCTCGCGAGGACAGCGTCTATCTGTCATTTTTCCCGGAGTTCTGGATCGCCGGCGAGAACTTCGGCCTGATCTTTCCGCTCTTCGCAGGTGCCACCCTCGTGCTGCTGGCGCGATGGGATGCAGTCGGCGCGTTGTCGGCGATTGATCGTTACAAGGTCAATATCACGGCGATGCCGGTGGATGGCGCCGTCGAACTGATGGACCATCCGCGCTTCAAGGACTTCGACCTGTCCTCGCTCACCCAGGTCCGTGTCGTCTCCTTCGTGAAGAAGCTCAATCCAGACTACCGCAAGCGCTGGAATGATCTCACCGGCATCATCCTGGCCGAAGCCTCCTGGGGCATGACCGAGACCCACACCTCGAATACCTTCGTTGCGGGCTTTCAGGACAATGACTTCGATCTGCTGTCGCAGCCGATCTTTGTCGGCCTGCCGGTGCCGGGCGCGGAGTTCAAGATCACGGATTTCGAAACCGGTGAATTGGTCCCGCTCGGCGGCGAAGGTGAAATCCGCGTCCGCACGCCATCGTTGCTGAAGAGTTACTGGAATAAACCGCAGGCAACCGCCGAGTCGCTGGTCGATGGCTGGCTGCGCACCGGCGATATCGGCACCATCGACGAGCAGGGGTTTCTGCATTTTCTCGGTCGCCGGAAGGAGATGCTGAAGGTCAAGGGCATGAGCGTGTTCCCGCCGGAGATCGAGGCGCTACTTGGCCAGCATCCCAAGGTGCTCGGTTCGGGCGTGATCGGGCGCGACGATGCGGACAAGGGGCAGGTGCCCGTTGCTTATATCCAGCTCAAGCCAGAAGCGATCGGGAACACAACGCCGAGCGAGATCCAGGCGTGGTGCGCCGAGCGGATGGCTGTCTACAAGGTGCCAGAGGTCCGTATCATCGACGCACTGCCGATGACCGCTACCGGCAAGGTGAAGAAGCAAGAACTGAACGCCAACGCGCCGATCTGAACAGCCAGCGTTGCCGATCATTTGTTGCTCACGGAGAACACGATGTCCTTTCGCAAATTGCTGATCGCCAATCGCGGCGAAATCGCCATCCGCATTGCGCGCGCCGCCGCCGATGCCGGCCTTGCCACCGTGGCGATCTATCCCGCCGATGACGCGCAGTCGCTGCATGTACGGATTGCCGACGAGGCACAGGAAATCCCCGGCCGCGGTGCGCGCGCTTATCTCGATATTGACGGCGTTGTTGGCGCTGCCAAGGGGGCCGGCTGCGATGCGCTGCATCCAGGTTATGGCTTTCTCAGCGAGAATGCCGATCTGGCGCAGCGTTGCGCGGAAGAGGGCATCACCTTTGTTGGCCCGTCGCCCGCTTCATTGAAGCTGTTCGGCGACAAGGTCGCTGCAAAGCAGCTCGCCAAACGCTGCGGCGTGCCGATCATTGCCGGCACCACCGGGCCTTCGACACTGGGGGAGATCAAGGCATTCTTCGCGTCGCTGGGCGACCATGCAGCCGTCATGATCAAGGCGATGGCGGGCGGCGGCGGCCGCGGCATGCGCGTTGTCGAGCGGGCCGCCGATCTCGACGATGCCTATGCGCGCTGTCAGTCCGAGGCCAAGGCGGCGTTCGGCTATGACGGCGTCTATGCGGAGCGACTGATCCGCAATGCCCGGCATATCGAGGTACAGATCATTGGCGACCGGCATGGCCATGTCAGCCATCTTTGGGAGCGCGAATGCACGATCCAGCGCCGCAACCAGAAGCTGGTGGAGATCGCGCCGAGCCCGTCGCTCACCGACGCGCTGCGCAACCGTATCGTCGAGGCGGCCAAGCAACTGGCGAGCGAGGCGAAATATGACAGCCTCGGCACGTTCGAATTTCTGGTCGATGGCGAAGCCGGCGAGGGCGATGGCGCTTTCGCCTTCATCGAGGCCAATCCGCGCTTGCAGGTCGAGCATACGGTGACCGAGGAAGTGCTGGCGATTGATCTGGTGCGGTCGCAGCTCGCAGTCGCCGATGGCGCCACGCTGGCATCGCTCCATCTCGATCAGGCCGAAGTGCCGAAACCGCGTGGCTTCGCCATGCAACTGCGCATCAATATGGAAACCATGGACGCATCCGGCGCGACCCAGCCGACCGGCGGCACGCTGGCCGTGTTCGAGCCGCCTTCAGGTCCCGGTGTGCGCGTGGATACGTTCGGCTATGCCGGTTATCGCACCAGCGCTGCCTTCGACTCGCTGCTGGCGAAGGTCATCGTGCACACGCCGCTCGCTTTTGCCGATGTGGTTGCAAAGGGCGGGCGTGCGCTGCGTGAATTGCGTATCGAGGGCGTCGCCACCAATATTCCCTTCATCCAGGCGATCCTTGCCCATGATGATTTCCGCGCCAATCGCGTCAGCACCAGTTTCATCGATCGCAACGTCGCTGATCTCGTCGGCGTGGCGCAGGGCATGACCTCGTCGCTCTCCGCATCGAGTGGCTCAGCGGCGCATCAATCAGCATCAGCGACCATCGCCGAGCCTGTGCCCGAAGGCAGCATCGCCATCGCAGCGCCGCTGCAGGGGACGATCGTAACGATCCAGGTGAAGGAGGGCGACATTGTCCGTCCTGGCCAGCAGCTCGCCGTGATCGAATCCATGAAGATGGAACACCTTGTCACCGCCGGGCAGGGCGGCCGGGTCATGCGTATCGCTGCAGCGGACGGCGTCACGCTGATGCAGAACGAAGCGATCCTCTATCTCGAACCGCAGGATGTCGCGGGCGACGCGGTCACCGAGGAAGCGGCCATCGATCTCGATCACATTCGTCCTGACCTCGCAGAGATGTTGGCACGGCAGGCCAACACGTATGACGAGAACCGTCCGGGTTCGGTTGAGCGACGCCGCAAGACCAATCAGCGCACCGCGCGCGAAAATATCGCGCAACTCGTCGATGACGGCTCCTTCATGGAATATGGCAGCCTCGCCATTGCGGGGCAGCGCCGTCGCCGGTCCATCGACGATCTCATCAAGAACACGCCGGCCGACGGCCTCATCGCCGGCACCGCCACCGTGAATGCCGCTGACTTCGGCGATCACGGCGCGCGTTGCATGGTGATCTCCTATGACTACACCGTGCTGGCCGGCACCCAGGGCCATATGAATCACAAGAAGATCGACCGCATGCTGACGCTGGTCGAGCAATGGCGGATGCCGCTGGTGTTCTATGCCGAAGGCGGCGGCGGCCGGCCCGGCGACACCGATCGTCTTGGTCTCACCGGTCTCGATGGCCCGTCTTTCGTGCAATTCGCAAAACTCTCCGGCCTTGTCCCGGTGATCGGCGTGGTGTCGGGCTATTGCTTCGCGGGCAACGCCGCGATGCTCGGTTGCTGCGATGTCATTATCGCGACGAAGAACGCATCCATCGGCATGGGCGGCCCGGCGATGATCGAAGGCGGCGGCCTCGGTGTCTATCATCCTGCCGAAGTGGGCCCGGTGTCATTCCAGTCGCCGAATGGCGTCGTCGATATCCTGGTCGAGGACGAGGAGGAGGCGACGCGCATTGCGCAGAAATATCTGTCTTACTTCCAGGGCCCGCTGACCGACTGGAAAGCGGCCAATCAGCGCCTGCTGCGCCGTGCGATCCCGGAAAACCGGCTGCGCGTTTACGATATCCGTGCGGTCATCGACCTCATTGCGGATGAGGATTCCGTGCTCGAAATCCGTCGCGATTTCGGCGTCGGCATGATCACTGCCTTCATCCGCATTGAAGGCAAGCCCTTCGGCCTGATCGCCAATAATCCGAAACATCTCGGCGGCGCCATCGATGCCGAAGCCGGCGACAAGGCGGCGCGCTTCCTGCAGCTCTGTGATGCCTTCGATATTCCCATCGTCTCGCTGTGCGACACACCGGGCTTCATGGTCGGGCCGGAGGCGGAGAAGACCGCGATCGTTCGTCATGTCGCGCGCATGTTCGTCACGGGCGCCAGCATCACCGTGCCGCTGTTTGGCATCGTGCTGCGCAAGGGCTACGGGCTCGGCGCGCAATCCATGATCGGCGGCGGCTTCCATGCGTCCTTCTTCACGGCGGCCTGGCCGACCGGCGAATTCGGCGGCATGGGGCTGGAAGGCTATGTGCGCCTTGGCTTCCGCAAGGAAATGGAAGCGATTGCCGATCCGGTGGAGCGTGAGACCTATTACAAGAACAAGGTCGCCGAGCTCTATGCCAATGGCAAAGCCACCTCGATCGCATCGGTGATGGAGATCGACAATGTGATTGATCCCGCGGAAACGCGGCGCTGGATCATGGCTGGCCTCCGCTCGGTGCCGACACCGCCGGCACGCGAAACGCGCAAGCGCCCCTGCGTCGATACCTGGTAATCCGGAGAGCCGTGATGACGACATCCACTGCATTCGACACTGCGATCGAGGATACCGGTGAAGCGCTGGTCGGTCCGTGGCGCGAGCCGCGCCAGATGCTGCATGCGCAGACCTATGACTCCCACGCGTCCATCCACGATGACGCCACCGCGCAAAAACTTGGCTTCAAGGGCGGCACCATCGAAGGTCCGACCCATTTCAGCCAGTTCGCGCCGCTCTGCGCGCACTTGTGGGGAGACGAATGGTTCGAGAGTGGCTGCATCTCGGCGCATTATCGCAATGCCGCTTATGAGGGCGAGGAAGTGCAGGCGATCATCGAAAAGCCTGCAGACGGCGCACGCCATGCGGCGATCCGCATGGTCAAGCGCGACGGCACCGAAATCCTGCGCGGCAGCGCCTCGGTTGGCAGCGATGCACCGCCGACTGCACTCGATATCCGGCTGACCGAGCTGAAGCCATTGACAGATGCAGTCATCCTCCGTGATATCACGATCGGCATGACGACTGCACCGCAGGCCGTGCGTATGGATGCCGACCAGCATATGGGCGATCTTTATCCGTTTTCGCTCGCCCAGAAGCTGACAGTCATCACCGAGCCGTCGCCTTACTACAGCGGCAGCGGCTCGCGGTGGGGGCGTGCCATCATCCCGATGGAAATGCTCAGCGTGCTGTTTCAGCATACGAGCAAGAAGGACGGCATGCCGGTGAAAGGGCCTGCCGTCGGCCTGTTTGCGGATCAGGAAATCCGTGTGATCAAGGGACCGCTTTTTGTCGGCGAGGATTATCGCATCCAGCGGAGGGTGGAGGCCTTGTCCGGCAGCAAACGCACCGAAAGCCTGTGGGTGCGCACGGAGGTCCGCGATTCCGGCCATGAGTTGGTGGCGACAATGCTGCTAAATCTCGCAACGCTGAAAGACTCTTATGGGCCGTATCAGGCAGAGCGCGTGGCGGTATATGGATCGTCGGTCTGACCATATCGACCTGTGCTCGACGTCCGCTCCTGGCGCAAAGCGGACATTGAGGCTATCGATGACCAATGCCTCATGGTGCTGCCCGCGGTTCCATTCGTCATGACGGGCCGGCAGCTATCGACATAGTGTCGAATACTTTTAGGGGGTCAAAGGTCGCTCTGTCTGAGTGCCGAATCATGCGGCCTTAGGAAAGATCGATCGTCGAGCATACAAGGCCGTCGCGGCAAGAGATCAATCTGTCTCTGAAGCTTACTGCACCTCGACCTACCGGCGACTTTTGCATGAAAAATGGCACGTCGTGCAACGTCAGCAGACGCTTCCGCCCCTTGCGAGACCTGAAGATTGATCGCTAAGAGATCGCCCCGACCCTTAACAGCTTGGACCGTCGGGGCACTGTGGTCAGCTTTGCACCGAAGCCGTCGCAGCCTGAGCGACGTGACTTGCCGGAACAGTTCTAGCACCCGCATGTTCTCGTTGCTCACTGCTGCAACGGGAGAAGGCATTGTCAGACACAAAATCAACCCGCCGCGCCGTTCTCGGCACAACGGCTGCCGGGCTTGCAACCTTGGCGATCTCGACCAAAGAGGCGAACGCACGGCAGGTTCCTCATCCCGAAACGGCGGCATTGCGTGACCCGCGAAACAAATATCGGAAAGAGCCGTTCCCGGAGCAGAAGCAACCGTGGCCTGCTCTGGCAAGCAAAATGGACCCGCCGCCGGATCACGGTGAGGAATCCTATAAGGGCTCGGGTCGGCTCGCAGGCCGCAAGGCTTTGGTGACCGGAGGCGACAGCGGCATCGGTCGAGCCGCGGCGATCGCCTTTGCCAGGGAAGGCGCCGACGTCGCCATCAATTATTTCCCGACCGAAGAGCCGGATGCAAAAGAAGTGGTTGATTTGATCCGCGGCGCGGGACGCAAGGCCGTCGCGCTTCCAGCCGATATCCGGACGCTGGACGCGTGCGAAAAACTTGTCGTCGACGCGGTCGCGGGGTTGGGCGGTCTCGACATCCTAGTCAACAATGCCGCCTATCAGCAGAGCAAAAAGGACATCAGCGAAATCACAGACGACCAATTGATCCGCACTTTCGAAACGAACATATTCGCGCCGTTCCGCATCAGCAAGGCAGCGATACCCCATTTGAAGCCGGGGTCCGTGATCATCAACACGGGCTCGGTGAACTCTTACGACCCGGAGATTGAGCTGCTGGACTACGCTTCAACCAAGGGATCGGTTCTTATCTTCACCAAGGGTCTGGCAAAGCAGCTTGCCGAGAAAGGCATTCGCGTCAACATGGTCGCACCTGGGCCGATCTGGACTCCGCTGCAGGTCGCCGGCGGTCAACTGCCGGGCGACATGGCAAAGTTCGGTCAGAATACGCCCCTTGGGCGGGCAGGTCAGCCTGCCGAGTTAGCATCGTTGTACGTGCTGCTCGCATCGGAAGAGGCCAGTTTTACGACCGGCACGGCCGTCGGTGCGCACGGGGGCAAAGGCAGCCCGTAGCGACGCATCCTAAGGCAAGGACCCGCGTGAATTCTGGAAGCGACATTATCTAGGTGTCTGCGTCATGCATGGTCGCGATAGGCCTGCTGCGGAAGCAATACGCTTCGCAGGCGACCTCAATGGCTTTGAGAATCGTGAAATCAGCGTAAAGACCACCTGACAGCGAACAAACCGCTTGAAGCGCCCGCGCGTTCAGCAGCACTCGCAAGGAATAACCAAGAGACTCACTCGAGATTTGCCCTGTCTACCGATGCATCTGTCGGCACGGATGCGTGCGTGCCGCGCGCATCAATCGGTATGAGTGCCCTCGAAGTTGGCCATCAATCGCGGGACCTGGTCCGGCAATTCCCTCGCCAGCGTGCCTACACTTCCGTGCCGGACACCAAGCAGCCGCCCGGCCTCACCGTGGAGATACACCGCCCAGAGCGCTGCAAGCGTGGGATCGGTGCCACGAGCCATAATGCCCCCAAGGATGCCGGCGAGCACGTCTCCAGAGCCGGAGGTGGCCAACGCGATCGACCCGAAACACGCCCGCCATGTCCCGTCGCCGACGACGTAGGTCTCGGCGCCCTTCATAATGACGACCCCGGCATACGCCGCAGCGCGCTGGGCCGCCCGCATGGGATCGCGTTCAGTTTCCTCGCGCTCAATCTTCAAAAGACGAGCCATTTCGCCGGCATGCGGGGTGATAACTGCTCTGTTCGATCCGCCGCGTAGACTGTTCAGATCATCACGAATGCAGGTGATAGCTGCGGCGTCCAGGACGATGCGCGCTTTCGTGCTCGCGAGTAGGTCTGTTACCAGCGGACGCAGCGCGTCCTCATCCATCATTCCCGGCCCAACGACGACCGCGTCGGCGCCCCTCGCCAAAGATATAACATTTGCGGTGTTGGCCGGGTCGATTTCCCCATCGGATGTCTCGGAAAACCCCACGACCATGGCCTCGGGCACCGCCACTCCGATATGGGGAGCTACCGAAGCGCTCGTCGCGATCTGAAGAATGCCCGCTCCTGACCGCAACGCGGCAACGCCCGCCAGGATAGCTGCGCCGGGTACCCGCGCATTGCCGGATATAACCAGAACGCGTCCGCGTGCCTCCTTTCCACCGCCATTCTCATGGATGGGAAGCGGGTTGGCACGCAGATGCTCCACTGATAATTCGCGCTGGGCCGTCATCGCGCTGCACCACTGTCATCTGGCTCCTCCGTAATTGGCGCACCTTCGCGTTTAAGAGGGGCCACGTAATTGTACCTGACCAAGTGCATCGCCTGACCGTTGTCTTCCAGTCCGTATTCGGTAACTGAGCAATTTGCCACATCGCCCTCGCGATCGATCGCGAGAATGGTTTTCTCATCCATCGTTTCCAAAAGATATCGCAAGCAAAGTACCACAACCTGATGGGCGACGATGAGAACGCGCTCTCCGGCATAATGCAGACTGACGGAGTCAAGAACGCTTCGAAGCCGCAGTACAACATCCGCCCAGCTCTCGCCGGCGGGCGGACGGTAGTAGAACTTGCCAACGAGCGCGCGCCGCTCCGCTTCCTCGGGATGGCGCTGCTCGATGCCAGTTCTCGTCAGACGATCGAGGACTCCAAATTCCTTTTCCCGTAGCCGTTCATCGTGCCCAATCTTCAGGACGCGATCCCTGGTGCCCGCCGCTCGCGTAATGATTTCGGCAGTCTGCTGCGCTCGCATATACGGTGAGCTGAGCACTACGCTCGGTCGCTCATGCTCAGGAAGATCTGCGAACCAATGCCCTAGAGCTTCCGCCTGACGTTCGCCCAAGGTGCTTAGCGGAACATCCACATCGCGCAGATCGATGGCGATGTCAGCCAATCCGGCCGTATGGGCCGCATCGCGGGCCACATTACCGGAGCTTTCCCCATGGCGCACAATCCACAGAGCTGCCGGCCAGCGCTTTTTGGCGTCCCCCGTCCGCGTTTCCGCATCATTCCTCACACGTGCCTCCTTTGCGCCAACTCACCTTTCGCCCCAGGGCTTAATCGAGCAGTCGACTCCCCTTCGAATTCGACTTCGTCGAGGCCGAGCTCAACCGATAAGCGGATGCTTGAGAGCCAAGTCAGCCGCAATAACGTTTACCGCGTGAGCAATCTCGACCCCGTTTGACACCTTTGGATACCCCGCCTTGAAGCGGATCCTCGCGTGCCAAGTTCCACCATTGCGGATGATCTGGATAAGCAGCCCGTTGGGGATATCCCGTATCTTGCGCAGCTCGAGCCTGATCAGCGTTTGAAGCTCGTTGGGCGTGAACTCGATTCTCGGCATTTTCTCGACGCATCCATGGCGATGTTTTTCCCTTCAATTGCGACGCGACCTCCTGGTTCCGCGTTGTTTGCGCTCGCTGGGGCGATGGGGTTTGAGCGTAAGAATGCGTGCCATGCGCGCTTATGCATCCACTGAACTTCGCCGGATTGATAGGCGGAACAGTGCGGTCATTCTGCCGTTCGAGAGGCGCAGTGGCAGTCAATTTCATGGATGAAGCTAATGAGCAAAATTTTGACACTTGTCACGGCGGTGGCGCTTTTCGCCGGTCTCGTCGCCGAAGCATCAGCGGGCAGCGGTCGGAAGCACCATTCTCAAACCCAGACTCAAGGCAGCATGACGACAGGCCAATTCCGATCGGGATACACCGGCGGTAACGCGGCGCTGCAGGGCAACAACGGCAATTCAGGCCAAGGCAGCAATTCGCTCGGACACATCAAGGGCGGCAATATTGGTGACGGCAAGTGATTGGTCGAGCGCTGTCGGCCGCGGCCGTCATCACGCTTTGCGCGAGTTGGAGCGTCACTGCCCAAACATCGGACCCGGGCGGCACCGCAGCGACGAGCAAGACTGGCGATCCAGCCGCCAGTTCAGCATCCAGGAGTCCCTCGTCGCAGAAAAACAATCCGAGGGGCAGCGGGACATCGACATCTGGCGGGCGGGACGACAACGGTGATCAAGGTCGAGACAAGGCGCCGAACACGAACATCAAGTTGGCCCCTCGCTACAATTCGCCGAAGAACTAGCGCGAAGAGCCCGCCTGAACGGCGGGCTCCCTGCATCAATCTCGCGGGCTGGGGTTTGTTGGGGCGAGCGAAATGCCTTCCCGCGACGCTTTTCCGTAGACCGACGTGACTGAGCGCTTCAATTTCATTGCGATAATGCCGGTCGGAGTGTTCTGCTTCACCATCATCTTCATCGATTTCAATTCCGCGTCGGTCCAATCCTTACGCGGGCTGGCGCTTGATTTCGTCGACGTGGACTTTCGTGCTCCTGCTCTGGTAAACGTTTTTGATGCCTTCGCCTTTGCATTTTTCGCTTTCCTGGTGGATTTCGCTGCTTGGGCTTTCTTCGCCATCTTGGTCTCTTCCCTTTTCAAATGCGATTACGGTTTCGTCTGAACGGCTACTTCAGTTGTTTGGTGATCTAGGTCAGAAGCTTGATCCCATTTCCTTTGCAATAAGCGACGCTGCCGAGCGTGGACTCTCATTGGCACTTCTGCGTGCTGGTCCGCTCTGAGAGCTCTGCGGCTCACTCGCAACCGGGACAGCTATCACCGAGGCCGTCGAGGACGTCTTCGACAGCAGCAATGCGTTCACGTTTGTTTCGTCCCGAGAATTTGCGATGCTGAGCAAGGTCCTTTGCGTAGTCGATGGCGTGATGGCTATGGCGCAAGCGCATATAGCCGTGGTCCGGACAAGCGGAGATAGCATGAGCTTCGAGCAAGATGTCAGTCGCCCACATATCGAGCGTTTCCTTCTCGTTCGCGTTCTTGTTCTTCTTGGCCATCTCACTATCTCTTGCGTCGTTTCACGGGCACAGCATTCGGTGTCGACCGGAAGATCACATCTCCGATGACATGCCGCTGTTCGGTCTCGATACTATCTGCAATGAATGCGCGTTCGTCCTGCCAGTCCCGACCGAAAGCATCGGCGGCCTTTGCGATAGCGCGTGCGAGTTGCTCGGTTTGGGCCGGGACGAGGGCAATCTGCCTGCTCGATTGGGAGAGATTGTCGAAAGCGGGGGACAGGCGGAATATGCGGTGGGTTTCGCCACAATGACGGGCGGAGTATCCATCTCGGAGATGTCGTCATCTTCGGACATCGCGCGCTAACCACGGATGTTTTTTAAATGAGGAGAACAGTCCGCCTAAGCTGGTGCAGGGTCTCCAACGGGGGAGCCCGGACAAGGTCCGAGCCCGCTGCATGTTACCAATAGCCGTAGGTTCGATAAACACGGCCGCCCCATGGTCCGCCACCCCAGCCATAGCCCGGACCGTCCCAAGCGTAGCGAGAACCGCCGTAATAACCGCCATAATAGGCAGGACGATAGTAACCCGGGCCGTAATAACCATAGCGTGGGCCATATCCGTAATAGCCGGGACCAAACCCATAGGCCGGACCCGAAGCGGCAGCCGCCAGGGCGCCAGCGGCCAGGCCAAAGCCGATGGCGGGACCGCCCCAGCCACCGCCCCATCCGCCGTGGCGCCAGCCGCGAGCTTCTGCGGGGGCAGATAAGGCGGTAACCCCGATAGCGGCGGCCGCGATGACCAGTGCACCTTTCTTCATTTGTTTTCTCCGCCTGTATGATGTGCGCACTAAACAGTCGGATAAACGAAAAGTTGCGAGCTTTGGGCGAGTAACACCGCTTAGGCCCTTCGCCGCTCCTCAGAGGCCGACGCTGCAGCGGCGATGTTTCAATCCGCCGCTTGCTATCCCAGTGCCCGTCGGCCCGCTTCTGTGACCTCGACCTCGCCGTCGCGGTCTTCGACCCATTGAAGCTCACGCAACCGCTGTAATTTGGCCTCGCTCACGCGAAGGAACCGGTGTCGCCGGGCAGCGATGTCTCTCAAGGCCCATCGCAAAGCGATCTCATCAAGGATCTCGTCCATGGCGCGCTCCAACGCGGTGTCAGTTCAGGGTCCAGATCCTAAAGTTCAACGCGGTCGCAAACAGAATCCATAGCAGGTAGGGCACCAATAGCGCGCCCGGAATCCAGTAAACCTCGAACGCCATGGCGACGGTAAAAGTCAACGAAACCGCCAAGAGCGAAATGATGACCAGTCCGCCGGTGATGTAGTGCCGACCGAAGAACACGGGCGACCAGATTGTATTGAGGAAGAGCTGAGCCGCGAAACCGATCAATGCGGCTGTCCTGGCCGGTGACGGCTTGGCCTGCCAGAGCAGCCACGCAGCGATGGCCATCAGAAGATAGAGGATGGGCCAGACGATCGGAAAGGCGGCTCGCGGAGGCGTCCATGACGGCTTCGCGAGGCTGGCGTACCAGGTCGGGATTTCGGGCGTCGTCACTCTCGCACCTAGCGCTGCCGCGGCGAAGCACAGCCCAAGCGCTACAGCCAGGCCCACAAGCGAATTCGTACTAAAAGGCATAGCGGGACCGGAACCTTGGGCATGACGACGATGCGCCGGCCCTGTGTAAAGGGCCCGACGCGCCGGGAATGCTGGAGGGGCGCGCCGGGCTTTGCCTGCGGAGAATAGGGTTTCTTCAGGCGTTCCATCAAATCACCGACCTCAACGAATGGCTAGTGGCAGTGTCTTTGTGTTCCACGCAAAGGCTGATACCGGGCTGTCTTTCGTCAATCGATTTCCATGCCGCCATGCCATTCCAGGTCGATGCAACCGACGTCCGGAGGGCGCGCAGAAAAAGACACGCGAACTCGTCGAAGGCAACTCTGGGATGAACGGTTCGGGACGCTCATCATCGATGAGGCGTCGATGCGTGAATCGTTCGAACTCAAGCCGCCGACGAAAATGTCGCATCATCCTCGAATTCGCACCTTGTTCGATCACTGTGGCGGTTGCCCGTTCGACGCGGAAACGCCGCCGTCGACAGCGACATTGGCGCCGGTCATGAAGCTGGCGTCCTCGCTGGCGAGGAATGCGATCACCGCTGCGACTTCCTCGGGCTCACAGACCCGGCCCAACGGGATCCGCTCCGCGAATTTGGCCAGCAACTTGTCGTCGTCCATCATGTCGGCGGTCATGCCGGTACGGGTAAGGCTTGGGCATACGGCGTTGACGCGCACACCCTTTTTGCCGAGATCCATCGCGAGCGCCCGAGTCAGGTTCACTACTGCGCCCTTGGCGGCGTTGTAGGGGCTCATATCCCAGTCGCCGCCGGTGCCGGACACCGATGCCGTGTTCACGATGGAGCCTTTGGTCTGTGTCAGATGCGGAATGGCCGCCCGGCAGCCGAAGAATACGCCGTCGACGTCGGTCGACATCACCTTGCGCCACTGGTCGTCGGTTATTTTTTCGGGTGCGCCACCTTCGTGGACGCCGGCATTGTTGATCATCACGTCAAGTCCTCCGAAACGCGAGACGATGGCGGACACCATCGCCTCAACCGCGGCGGAATCCGAGACATCGACGACCAAGTGAGTTGTCCGGTCAGGCGGCAGTTCATTCGCCACGGCTTCCAGGTTGGTCCGGTCGCGGTCGATAAGGGCGACCCGAGCACCTTCCGCGGAGAAACGGCGGGCGGTGGCCGCGCCGATGCCTGACGCGGCGCCGGTTACGATCACTACCTTGTCCTTGAATCGGTCCGTCGACATCAGGTCTCTCCGCAATGATTGTCGCAGGACAACGGCGAGGCCACAGAATGGGTCCGGATGGTGGCCGGTCAGCTACCGAGCGATTCAATCCATTCGGAGACGACGCGCGCGATGTCGGCCACGACCTCGCGGTCGGTCCGACCGCTGCGGGCCGGAACGTGAAAGCCGTGATCGGCGCCATTGACGCGATGCGCTGTGGCCAGTGGCCGCCGCCGCTTCACGACACCGCCCAGCAGCGCCAGCTCCGCGAGCTTGTCCTGAGTGCCGTGGACGAAAAGCATCGGGATCTGGACGTCTTTCAGGTGCTCGGCACGCGCGGTCGATGGTTTGCCCGCTGGATGCAGCGGGAAGCCGAGAAAAACGAGGCCGACCACGCCGGCCAGCGGCCTCTCCGCCTGCGCCTGAGACGTCATACGTCCGCCGAAGGATTTGCCGCCAGCGACGATCGGCAGACCACGGCATCGCCGGCGGGCCTCGACAACCGCTGCCCGGATCGCCGCATGCGCGGTGACGGGACTATTCGGCCGCCGACTTCCTCGCTGCATGAATGGAAATTGGAAACGGAGCGTGGCGACGCCATGTCGGTGTAAATCGGCAGCGACTTCCGCCATGAACGGGTGCGTCATGCCGGCGCCGGCGCCATGGGCTAAAACGAAGCATGCCCGCGCCTTTCGCGGCTTCATGAGCAGCGCCGACAGCGCCGGCATATCGCCGCCTTTGAGAGTGACCGGCGTTTCGGCTGGAGGCCGTGCCGTCATCTCGCCGCCGCCCGCGGATTGCGCCGATCCTCCTCCCAACCGAACACCGAGCGCCCGCCGAGGGACGCGGAGGCCTCGAGTTCGCCATCGACAAACTCCTTGAGCGATGGGCCGGACGCCATCCGCTCGAGCTGCCGTGCCTGGTCGTCGAGTCGCTTCAGGGTGTCCAGTTCATCGTCGCGGCCAAGCCGCGCATTCTGCACGGCCGACTTCAAAACGCGGATGGTCTCGTCATAGAGCTTGATGGGCACCGGATAGGGATGGCGGTCCTTGCCGCCATGAGCGAGCGAAAAGCGGGCGGGATCGCTGAAGCGATAGGGGGCGCCGTGGACGACTTCCGCGACCATCGCGAGGGAGCGCACCGTGCGCGCGCCGACGCCCGGTGTCAGCAGCAAGTCCGGAAAGTCGAGCGGCCCGCGCTCGGCCGCAGCGGCAAGGGTGCCGTGGAGGCGCCGCGTGAAGACGTCGCTAGAGCGGACTTCGTGATGCGCTGGCATGATCAGATGCGGCAGCGGCGGCTGCGCGGCTTGCCTACCCGTCAACGCGGTGAATTCGTCCACGATGCCGTCGGCGCCCAGCGCCGTCAGTAGGTCGAGTTGCGCGCTCCGCGACGGTGCGGCGCGCTGGTCGGTCAGATTGACGACTTCGCCCTGCGGCGGGCCATCGATGGCGCTGTGCGGCGCATCGACGAAGCTCTTTATGGTCTCGGAGTGCCAGTGATATCGGCGAGCCTGCTTGCTGGCCCCGTTCATGCCCTGCTGCACGACGGTCCAGCGGCCATCATCGGTGACGAAGAAGCCGTGCAAATAAAGGTCGAAGCCATCCTGGACGGCGGCGCTATCGACCTTGGCGACCAGACGGCTGGCGCGCGTGAGGGCGGCGGCATCGAAGCCTACGCGGTCGCCGAGCGCGCGGAGCTCATCCGGCGTCTTGCGGGAATGCTGGCCTCGGCCGCCGCAGACATGGATGCCCAGTTCGTCCTGCAGCGGCCCCAGACCTCGTTTGAGGGCGCCGATGACGCTGGTGGTGATCCCGGACGAATGCCAGTCCATCCCCATCACCGCGCCGAACGATTGAAACCAGAAAGGATGCGACAGGCGGCGAAGGAATTCGTCCCGACCGTAATGGTGCACAATCGCCTGGGTCACGATCGCGCCGAGCGACGACATGCGGGTCGCCAGCCACGCCGGCACGCGGCCGCCGTGAAGAGGAAGATCAGCACTGCCGGTCCGTTTCGCCATCAGCTTCAAATATCAGATTCTGCGCCCTCGCGCGCCTTTCAGTAGCCGCCGCTTGCTCGCGACCGGCTCCATCAGCGATGCTCCTTCGCGCGATCCAGGGCAGTGCGCAACTTGTCACGTTTTGTCTTCCAGCGCTGCTGTTCCGCATCCGCACGTTTGTCGAGCTTCTCGCGTTCAGCCTGCAAGGCGGCGCATCGCGCGTCGTGCTCCTGTTCTGCGGCGTCGAGTGCCTGCTGCGCTTTGGCGATACGTGCCGATCGTCGCTCCCGCTGCTTCGCCTCGGCTATGTCCGCTCGGCGCTGCGCTTGGTCGCGCTCCCGCTGCTGCTGGTCGAACGCTGCCGCCGCCTTGCGCGCAGTGGCCCCATCGGGCTTACCGGTTTTGCCATCAGGCCGCCGCGCCGGCTCTTTTCGCTGCCTTGTCTGAACAGGCCCTTCTACCAGATCCTTCGGCAGGTCGCTCGTCACCCTGAACGCGCCATCTGTACCAACAGGCCTTCGCAGCACCGTGCCGGGATGCGCAAGCGTCGCCGCGACGACCGCGGCATCTTCGACCTCCTTGGCAAAACCCTGGTGAAATAAATTGCTGTCGGCGCCCCAAATCTGCAGCGCGGCCTTCATGGATGGAGCGGCAACGGCGAGGTCGTAGAAGCCGATGGAGGTTTGGTAGGTCTTAAGCTTTCTGGCCATCAGTCGCGGACCGGGCGCATCAGGGGCCATCCGGATCTACGCAAGGACAATTGCTCCTAAAAGGCTCAACCTGCGGCAATTTAGAGAGCAGCGGCGGATGCTTCCCAAACGCGGGAAAGACCTCGACGAGACCGAGGTCTTTCCCATCCAACGTCGGCTATCGACGTTACTTCTTCTTGTTCAAGTTTTGCGCCATTTCGAGGTGATGCTGCAAGTGCGGAAGCGTCTTCCCAGCCCAATCCTTGAGCTTCGGATCTTCCCCGCCTTTCGCATATCGTTCGAACAGCGACACCGCGTCCTTGTGTGCGCTGACTTGCATGGACGCATAGTCGGCCGTGAAGTCTTCCGCCTTGGCGTCCTTGAGCTTGTTGACAATCTTCTGGTGCGTATCGTCCAGTGCTGCCGGGAATTCCGCTTTCACGCCGCCGCCGACGAGCGCTTTGAGCTCTTCTGACGTCTTGGTGTGGTCGGTGATCATCTGCCCGGCGAACGTCTTCGCGTCGGCGTCTCCACGCTCCTGCGCCAGCTTGCTGGTCGCGATTTCGGTCATGTCGCTCATCGCGGCTTCCTTGACGAAATCGGCGGTGGTCGGCGCGACGCCGAGGACCGAATTCACGCCGGTTTCTCTCCCAGGGATTGCGCCGAGGCGTTCGCGGCAAGGGCAAGTGACAGGATGGCGGCAGCGGCGAGAAATGACTTTTTCATCGTGTGGCCTTCATAAGTGAATCAGCGGAAGCGCTGCAGCCCGCAAATGTCCGAATTCGGTCCATGTTCCACGGGCGGGCCTGCGCTTGAGAGGAATGCTGCATCCGGGCTTGCGGTCACCTCCGGTCCGCGTCACGACTGCAGGGTCGAGGCACATTGCGAGGACGCACATGCGAGCGCTGGAGCTTTCCCATCCTTGGGGCACCGAGAACCTGAAGATCGTTGAACATGCCGATCCCGCGCCCGGCAAAGGCGAGGTCGTGGTGAAGATGCGCACGATCTCCCTCAATTTCCGAGATACGGCGATCATCGCGAAAGGCGGCTATTCGGCTGGTGCCGCCGATGCGCCGCCGATCATCCCTTTTTCCGACGGTTGCGGCATCGTCGCGGCGATTGGCGAAGGAGTGCGCCGCGTCGCCGTGGGCGACCGCGTCTCGACCTTGTTCTTTCCTAACTGGCAGGCCGGCCCGCCGACGCCGGACAAGCGCGACGGACCGCTGGGGTCGCCCGGCGCACCCGGAGCGGCGAGGGAACTCGCTCTGTTTCCGGAAACGGCGGTTTCGAAAGTGCCCGACTATCTGACCGATGAAGAAGTGGCGACGCTTCCGTGTGCCGCACTGACAGCATGGCGGGCGATGTTCGTCGACGCGCGCCTCGACCCCGGCGACACCGTGGTGTTGCAGGGAACGGGCGGCGTCTCGATCTTCGGCTTGCAGTTCGCGAAGGCGGCAGGGCTGCGAACGATCATCACATCGTCTTCAGAAGAAAAGCTCGCTCGGGCCACGGCACTCGGGGCGACCCACACGGTGAACTATAATGATGTTCCCGATTGGCACCGTCCGGTCCGCGAACTGACCGGCGGTCGCGGCGCCGACTTCATCATGGAAGTCGGAGGAGCGGGTACGTTGATCGAAAGCCTGAAGTCCGTCCGCATGGCGGGACATATCGCGGTTATTGGCGTGCTGACCGATGCGAGTGCCCCACCAGCGAAGCTCTCCGCTTCGGTGATGATCGCAACCGCGGCGAAGGTGCAGGGCTTATCGGTTGGTTCCCGGGAAATGTTCGAGGCGATGTGCCGAGCGTTGATCCTGCATCGCATCCGGCCGGTGATCGACCGTGTGCTCCCTTGGACTGATGCCCGGCTTGCCGTCGAGGAAATGGCGCGCGGCAGCCATTTCGGCAAGATCGTGCTGACCTTCGATAGCTGACGTTGCTTAAGCATTCACCTCAGCACTACTAGTCGGAACGCGCATCAACGGAGCCGCTCTTTCTCGTCGGGAGTTGTTTCGGGACGCCATTCCCAACCGCCAGCTTTATATTCATAGAATCCAACGAGCTGTCCTTCAGTGTCGCTTCCAGGCGCTATGACCGGCACACTGTTGCTAGGCGCGCTCAGTTGCTCGCCAGCCTTCGGCCCATTCACGCAGCGGCCAGCGTAGTTCTCTGCCATCACAATTTCCGGTCTTTTGCCGACACGAACATGTTTCACGCAAGTCTGTCGCGTGGATTCGAGGGTTTAGAAAGTACAGGTATAAAAGGCCCTGCCGAAATGGGGCACACGCCGAGAACAGGTTAGATTGCCACGCGTACCAATGCGTTGCTGTCGCGACGAGAAACCGGCAAAACCGCCGCGTCCATCATCCCCGTTCTGGACGGTTGACACCCGGCGTGTGCTGCCTCGGCAATAGCGCTGACGTGGAAAGGTTTCAGGCGAACGCCCTAATCGCGGAAACGACCTCGCTTGGCGCGCTGAGATGCGGACAGTGGCCCGTGGCTTTCAGGACAGCCAGCGTGCTCCCCGGAATAGCGGCATGTACGTAGGCTCCGGCCTCCACGGGTGCGATCGCATCTTCCGAGCATTGCAGGATCAACGACGGGCGGGTGACCAGAGGCAGGTCGGCGCGGCTGTCGGACCTGAACGTGACACGCGCGAACTCCCGAGCGATGACCGGGTCCATGCGGCAGAAGCTGTCGTTGAGCTCCTCCGCGAGATGCGGACGATCCGCATTACCCATGATCGCCGGAGCCATCGCCGCCGACCAGTCGACGTAGTGGTTCTCAAGGAATTGCAGTAGCTCGCCGATGCGATCCTGCGAGAAGCCGCCGACATAGCCGACGTCATCAATGTAGCGGGCCGAGGGGCCGATAAGCACCAGGCGGCCGAACATCTGAGGTGCGGCGATGGATGCAAGCACTGCGATCATCGCGCTCACCGAGTGAGCGACCAGAACGGCGTCGCGGAGCCCAAGAACGTCGCCGATCTCCGTCAGGTCCGCGGCATATCCGGATAGGGAGTCGTATTTCTCGCTGTTGTAGGCAGCCACGTCGGATCGGCCTGAGCCAACGTGGTCGAACAGGACGACCTTGAAGTCCTGCTCCAATTGTGGGGCCACGAAGCGCCACATCTGCTGGTCGCAGCCAAACCCGTGGGCGAAAACCATGGCGGTGTCGCCGCGGCCTGACAGATGAACGTTGTTGCGGCGTATGACCGCGGTCCGGCGGTGCCGCTCGGACGACACGTACTGTTCGCCCTTCTCGTCGATCCAGGCAGAGGCGGCCTCTTCTGTCACGTAGACCCCCGCCAGGGGGATCCAGACGCCGGGCGCGCGTCGATGTTCGACAACCCAGCCGCCACTGCTATCCGATTGTTGAACTCTCAGAACCCGACGCAAGCCGACCTCCGGCCGATGCGGATGACGCCTGTCTGCCGCGAGCGTCGGGAATTGGGACATCGGTTCATCGGGGATGAAATCATCAAATGTAGCTGCATGCTAATCAAATGTCGGCGGGCCGTCCCGGACGTCGGCCGGTCGCGGATCTCACCGATTGTGAATCCTGGGGAGCGGAGATTGTTCCAGTTCGTGAGAAGGCCGAAATACCGGCCTGCCGGCAGGCGAAGCCAAGCGTCCACAACGACGCTTCCTGCGCGAACGACCATCTCCATCAACCCGGAACTTTAGGAGCCAATTCCATAGCGCTGCCGATATATCGGGACTGCGATCTTTTCGGCTTGCCCAGGAGCACAGGATGCGTGGTCTCACCCGTTTCGCCGTCGTCGCGGCAACCGCTTTGCTGATGATCGGTTCGGCGCAGGCGGCCGAGAAGGTGGTCCGCATCGCCCACCAGAAGCTCAGCACGCTTGCTATCCTGCGCTCAACGGGACAGCTCGAGGAGAAGCTTAAGACACTAGGCTACAAGACGACGTGGACTGAATTCACCGCGGGGCCGCAGCTCTTGGAAGGCCTGAACGTAGGCGCCGTCGATTTCGGGCATACCGGCGAGGCGCCTCCGATCTTCGCTCAGGCCGCCGGTGCCGATTTGCTCTATGTCGGCAACGAGCCAGAATCCCCGACAAGCGAGGCCATCCTTGTGAAGAAGGACAGCGCCATCCGCTCGGTGGCCGAGCTGAAAGGCATGCGTGTTGCCCTCAACAAAGGGTCGAACGTCCATTACCTGCTGGTACGGGCGCTGAAGGAAGCCGGTCTCAAGTATTCCGACATCACCGTCGTCTACCTGACGCCTGCGGATGCGCGGGCCGCGTTCGTGGCGGGTTCGGTAGACGCCTGGGTCATCTGGGATCCGTTCCGGGCGTCGGCCGAGGCGACCGCCGATGCGCGCACGCTGAAGGACGGGTCGGGCATCGTCGCCAACCATGAATTCTATCTGGCCTCGAAAAAGTTCGCTAACGCTAATCCCGAGGTGATCTCTGTGATCGTCACCGCCGTCGCCGAGGAAGGTGAAAGCATGAAGGCCAACATTCCGGATGTTGCGGCGAAATTCAGCCAGGCTGTCGGCATACCGGCCCCGATCCTTGAGACTGCACTGAAGCGGACGGCATATGGAGCAAGACCCATCACGGCGAAGGTCGCATCGGATCAGCAGAAGATCGCGGACGCATTCCTGCAGCTCGGCCTCATTCCGAAAGCGATCAAGATCACTGATGCCGTTCCGGCGGACGCGGTCTCAGCGGTCCGATAGAGCGATTGTCGCGAGTTGGCTTCTGGAAATAAGCTGAGGCCCGGCGCGCCGGGGGAATGCTGGAGGAGATGCGCCGGGCTTTGCCCAAGGGAGATAGGGGTTCCCGTTAGACGGTTCATCAAACCACCGACCTCGACGATTGGCTAGTGGCAAGGCCTTTGCTAAAGCGTGGGCCGATAGTGGGCTGTCCTTCATCGAGTGATCTCGTCCCATGCCGTTCCAGGTCCATGCAACCGACGTTGCCTGCTGTCTCCGCATTCGCCGGGACACATTGGAAGGCGCGCGGAAGAAGGCCCGGGAGCTGATCGAGAGCAACTACTGGGATGTCCAGATCGAGTTTCCGGACGGCCGTTTGATGAAGGTCGAATTCCGGACGATTGCGTCAGGTTCTGATGAGGCGTAGCCGGCCGAAGCCATCGCGTACGCGCTGCGCCGCCGTCGGCACGTCGTCCCGGTCGAGACGTTCCAGAACGGCCATGATGGTTCCGTCGGCATCGCGTGGGCCGGGCTCTAGATAGGCTGACAAGATCGCCTCGATGTCGAGCACGGCAGCGGCCAATGTCTCCGGATCACGCATCACAGATCCTCCCGAAAGCCTTTGAAGATGGGATGTCGCAACTTCCCCTCCGCCGACTTCGCCCGATACTCGATCTCGGCGGCAAGCGACGGCCTTACCCAGACAGCATTCGGTTTCTTGATCTTGCGGCTGAAGGCCTGAGTTTTCTGTACGAGCGGCGCGAGGCGCTTCCGGACATCGGTCACCACACCCGGCGTGAAGCCGTGATCAACCTTCCCGGCATAGATCAATTCGTCGCCGTCCTGTCGGCCGACGATGAGGCCATCGAACCGGCTCTCCTTCATCGCATAGCCAACGATCGATAGCGTCTCCCGCTGGCGGCAAGTCATTTTGAGCCAGGCATCCGTGCGGTCGGAGACATAGCGACTATCCGCCCGCTTAGACACCACGCCCTCAAGACCCATGCCGCATGCGGTCTCGAACATGTGGGCGCCGTCGGCCTCGAAGCTTTGGCTAAGCAAGATGTGGCTTCCCTTCAGGAGCTTCGCCAGTTCGGCCTTGCGCGTGGTGAGCGGCGCTTTTCGCATGTCGAAGCCGTTCAAATAGAGAAGATCGAAAGCGTACATGACGAGTTTTTCGGACGGCTTACTCGACTTCATCGCCTTCTGCAGGACCGAGAAATCAGTGGTGCCGTCGGCCGCCGGCCCGCCCACCACCCCGTCGATGATCGCGGACTTTGTCTTCAGGTGCCATGCGTCGGTCGCGATCTTCTTGAACCGGTCGGTCCAGTCGTGGCCGTTGCGGGTGTAGACCTTGATGGCCTCGTTGATGATGTGGACCTGCACCCGATAGCCGTCGAATTTGATCTCATGGACCCAGCGGTCGCCTGCAGGGACGCGACCGATCGAGGACGCCAGAGCGGGTTTCACGAAACCCGGATACTTCGCGCGGACGCCGCCATCCGGGGCTTTGACCTTCGCGTAGGGCATCGGCGCCTCACGCTTTGATATTGCGGTATCGCCGGCTCCCGCCAGACGAGGAATAGAGGTCGAGCGCGAGCCGGTGAGCCGACTGTAGATGGTCGATGACGGCGGGATCGGTGATCTTGTCCAATTTGATGAGGGCCGCGCCGAGGTGCCCGACGAGATCTAACAGGGTGTCCGGCCCGGGTGCCGCAGCGTCGAATTCCGGCGCGATCGAGGGACTGATATCGCTCATGGCTTTAGCCGCAGCGGCAACTGGCGCTCCGGATGCACATGGCGATGGACGAAATCTTCCAGCCAGGCTGGCACGTCCTCATAGGCAAGATCGCTGCGCTCTTGGATCTCGCGCGCGACATCGGCCGTCACATCTCGCGACCAGTTCTCGGTAGTGTTAAAGGCTACGACGCAGAGGGGGTCGGAATACTCGCCGCGCATCAGGTCGGTGATGACGGTCTCCAGGTCTGTGCCACTGATATCGGCTTCCCGCCAGACACAGCCCCCGGGACCGTGACAATCGACGACGAGGTACACGGTATCGTGGACACCGGCCGGCACCACGGATGGACTCCATCCTGAACGCATGACGCAACTCCGCAACTGAACGGCGGATTCAAGAGACGCTCTGATGATTCGTTCCGGGGTAGTATGGAACCGGTTGATCGCATGCGGGTTTCGCACATGCCGCGGCATCGCGGTGCAAAGGAGGTCGAGCTATGGCGACGAACAAACCAACGGGCGACAACGCCCGCAAGGGCGCGGTCAAGAAGCGCAGCCAGACGAAAACCACCATGGGCGGCGCATCGACCTGGACGAAGCGCGACAAAGAGTCGGGCGAGTTCATGGCCATAAAGAAGGCGCCGAAAAAGGCTGCCGCTAAAAAGGCGGCACCGAAGAAAGCTGCTGCGGCAAAGAAGAAGACCGCCAAGAAGACGACCGTGGCCAAGAAGTTCAAGGGCGTGCGACGCGAGAAAAAATGATGGCACCGCCGTTCGGCGCGCGATCCAGCGTCAAGAAAAGATCAGTTGTCATCAACGGACGTAAAACGAGCGTCAGCCTCGAGAATGACTTCTGGGAAGAGGTGAAGACCGTGGCCCGGAGTCGCGGCCAGAGTGTCGTCGATTACGTTGCGGACGTCGTGAAAGGCTATGAAGGACACAACGTGTCCTCCGCGCTCCGCCTATCTGTCCTTGAGCACTATCGTAACAAAGGACAAGCGAATGTGCCCCCCGACACGACGATCAGCGCGCCTGATCAAGCTGTCGGATCGTAGCTTTCGCCTGTCGGGTGCCGACGAGCGGAAGATTGTGGACCCGTGCGACCTTCTGGACTGCGGTCATGCGCCTGTTTAGCGCGGCAGCGGCGCGTGAGATGGATGCGCCGGCTGCGGAGAGCGTCCGGAGACGCTCGATATCGGCCTCCGTCCAGCTACGGCTTGTGACATACGGCATGGGTTGTCCCTTCTTCACGTGGGTGATTGCAAGCCCGGTGAATTGGCCCATGCCTCGGCATTCGCCTCGGCCTCGATAGCTCTAGCCTGCCTTATCAGCCGGTCGCGCTCGACGCCGGGTGGCATCCTTTGCGCCTCGGCACGCAGCAGTTTCGCACGATCAAGCTGAATTTCAGGCTGTTCTTTCGTGACTGAAAATATACGCGAAATCATGCGCGTGATCCCTTCCAAGATGGAGGAAGGCGGGAGCGCAAACCAGCGTTCTCATCACCGATGGTGGCCTCGTTCCTCGCGGTGATGTGCGACAGCCGATACCTCCCTGCCACAAATGTCCAATGATTTTTGTTTTTTATTTCTGGAACCAATCGAACGATGAGGCCTCTTGTGGCTGAGGTGTCTTATGTTTCGATGGTTATTCAACAAGTTACAAGGAACCGGGGCGATCGTACCGGAGGTGTCCGCGCCTCTGATCGACCGGTCGGATCTAGCCGATATCGTTCGCATTATCCGAGAGGTCGATATCGCCGAGGCCCTTCCCGACGCAGCCCCCGAGTGCGACCCGTCGGCCTAAGCCGCTAGGAATCCGGTAGCGTGGTGATGATGATGGGCACCGAAAAACGGCCTTGCATCAAGTAGCTCACGACCTCCCTACACTCAGGACATCGGAAAGAACGGACCTCGCCCCTGCCTTTTGCCTCTTGTTCAATCGTAATCAATTCACGCCTCTGGCTACACGCTGGGCATGGGACAAGGCTCGCGGAAGACACGTCGCTCCTCATAACTGTTATGTAAGGTTATAGACTTTCGTCTAGTGGCACCGTGCTGATTAGTCTGCCCGGTAGCTGACACATCTAGGTGCGCGATGCACTGTGATCTTCTGGCTTCACCTACTTGAGTGAGGCAGGTCGCCGCATTACACACGGCCAGCACCCTACATGGCAGTTTCGCGATGACCGGCAACGATGAGCGGCTGATCGACAACGTGGTCGATCTCCACAAACTTCGGATATGTGCGGCGCTCGACCAGATGCCCCCGGACGAGATCCGTTTCGCTGGTCGCTGAGATTGAGGCCCAAATCGCCGATGCAGGCGGCAGCAACGGAACGAGGCAAGTTGCGCCGACTTGATCCACGCGCCGGCGATCTGGCGAGACCGTCGGCTGCGGGAACGGTCCCGTCTACTCAGCCCCCCAGCCCTGGGGCGGGACCCGACTCCCCGCCGCTCGATCGGTTCAGATGCTCGATAACGCGCTCGCAGCGCGGACACTCAAACACTCTGACTTCATAACCGGCCGGCCTCGGCGATATCCGAAGCAGCGTTGGTCGCGTGCCGCATTTCGAACACTGCGGCGCATCGATCATCACGTCGTGGCAGTCCCTTATAGTCGTCCGGCCCAATAATGCGTCAGCCGAACGCTCCGAGAAACCATCCTGCGATTGCCAGCAGCGGCACCACTGCAACTGCAATGAGCATCAGCGGCGCCGGCTCGTTGCCTTCGTCATTCGGCTTCTTGAATTTCATGAGTTCACTCCGCTGGCCGACGGCCGGTGCGAGTGTTCAGTGGCCCCTGCCGATCACGCAGCAGTCCTTCGGGGATATCTACGTGCCCAGCCGCATCGGGATGCGCCGCGTGGTCGGTCGGCTCTTTTTTAACGGGCGTCACCGCGTCGTAGGCGCCGCTGCGGGTGTCGCGGCCGTTGGTATGCATGTCGTCTGCCACGGGTGCCTCCCTTTGAGCCCCAATGATCATGCGACGGCTCCGTTCCAACCACCGCGGCTGGGCTATCTCTTGCGCTGCTCACGCGCCAGCCATTCGCTGTAGGCTTGCCGTTCGGGAATGCCGCGATCGGAAGCGGTGCGGCGGATTTCAGCCATGGTTCCGGGTGATGGCGCAGCGATACCGGTCTCGCGCTCATGGACTTTAAATTTCCCCGCCGCAAAAATGCCGAGCCAGATGAGGATAACAATTGCGATGACGGTTGCCATCAAGTCTCTCCGCGACGATCAAACGGATTTATAAACCAGCCAAGATACAGCGGCGCGGTGCAAACGGGACGGCGAGCTCGGCCAGGTAGTAGGGTGACGTTATCGTAGCACATGTCCGCCACCCGCTACACCTAACCGCCTTCTGCAAGGCTCGAGCGCTGGCGCTTCAACGTATTCACTTGCCAGGTGAGTTTCCGACCGATCCAGCTGTACGGTTAAAACCCTTTTGAATTTGCGCTATAGCCAGGTCCTGGGCTTCTGTTGCTTTTGCCACGACCGCGTCCATGCCGAAGAATTCATGCGTTACGCCAGTGTAGAGTTTGTGCGTAACGTCGTTGCCCGCGGATTCCATCTTTTCCGCGAGCATATCGCCATCGGATTTCAACGGATCGATTTCCGCATTGATGATCGTAGTTGGCGGGAGACCCTTCAGGTCGGCGGTGACGAGATTGAGGCGCGGATCTTGCGCCTGCGCGGGATCGGCGAGCACCTTGTCGAAGAACCAGGCCATCATCGGCGTGTTCAACGGCTTGGCGGCGGCCTGCTCTTTCTTCGAGGGGGTGTCCATGGCCGTGGTCGCAACGGGATAAACCGACACGACGGCGATTGGCTGTGTCAGTTTCTGGTCGCGGGCTGCGATTGCCGTGTTGATGGCGAGATTGCCGCCTGCGCTTTCGCCGACGATCGCCACCTTGGACGGATCGCCGCCCCAGCCCTTGGCGTTCTTCAAAATATACTTATACGCCTCGATGGCTTCATCATGGGCGGCCGGAAACTTATGTTCTGGCGCCAATGGATAATCGACCGAGATAACGATCGCGTTGGCTTTGCGGGCGATCGCGGCGGCTGACGCGTCGTAGGTGTCCAGGTCGGCGATCACCCAACCGCCGCCCCGATAGTAGACGACAACGGGAAGGTTCGAATCCTTGTTTGCTTTTTCCGGGGTGTAGTAACGCAAACGGAGATTGCCCATATCGGCGAAATGGCTATTTGAAACCGATAGGCCTGCCAGCGCATCAACGTCGATCTTCTCGTCCTTAATGACTTTTTTGACCGCATCTGTCGCCGAATACTGCTTGCGAGCTTCCGACGGGGATAGTGTTTCAATTGGTTTGGGGCCGAGCGCCTCCAGTGCGGTCAGCACTCTCGCCATGTCCGGATCTGCTTTGGTCGGTGACGCAACGGTCGGCGCGGATGTCTTTTCAGCACTGGATTTCGTGGCCGCGTCCATCGGACCCTTGCTCGACGAACTGTCCATCATGCCGGTGTTGGCCTGGGCCAAAGCAAACGAAGTGCTGACCACAATCAGGCAGCAGGAAGCTAAGAACGTCTTCTTCATCGGGCAACCACTTTTCTAAATCCGTGAACGAAAGGAAAAAGCCGCACCCGGAGGCGCGGCTTGGGGGTTATTTCTTCATGCCGTCCTTGGACATTCCGTCCTTTGACATGCCGTCCTTCTTCATGCTGTCGGTGCCAGACATGCCATTCTTCTTCATGGAATCCGGACGATCGACGGCCGTGCCGGTGCTCGTCGTGCCTGGCTGATTGACGCCGGCGCCGGTAGAGCCCGGCTGCGGCGCGCTTGGATTTGCACCCGATTGGGCGAACGATGCGGAGGCGGTCAAGGAGGCGATGGCGATAGCAGCGATCAGCGTTTTCATTTTGGGTTCCCTGTCTGTATGACAAGTCACCAAGTCGCCGAATTCTGCGCTGTTCCTATACGACGCGCATCAAACAGCAGTTTATTTCTGCTGGAAGCTAAGAGGCAGGAAGATCCGAACCGTAACGCTGGGTCTCGCAGACTTCTCGTCGCCTGAAAGCTGTCCAACACGAGGCTCGGCCTCAGGTACCCGATGGCGATCCTTCATCGAATTGCCGCACGCCGCTAGTAGCAGCGCAAATGTCGCGTAGGGCAGGCTTGATGCCTTCTTCGATCATCGGATGGTAGAACGGGCGCGACATCAGTGTCGCTGCCGTCTCTCCTCGTTCTATGGACCAGGCGAGAAGGTGAGCGATATGGTCCATCGCCGGGCCGAAGAGCGTCGCACCTGTGATCTTTCCACTGCGCGGCTCGGCATAAATGCGGATCTGCCCTTCGTTGCGAGCTTCTACTTTGGCGCGGCCCTGGTTTGAATAGGACGCTTCCCCGGTAACCGTCTCATTGTTCGGAGGCTCTCCGATTACCGCAATCGGCGGATCCGTGAAGACGATGGCCACCGGGACCATTCGGTGATGTCGTTCGACATTCGGGAAACGCGCCGCATTGCGCCCGGCCAAGTAGCCCTCGAACGAAGCTTCGTGCAGCACCGGTCGGATACCATCAGCGTCGCCTGCGATAAAAATCGGTGTGTCACCACATTGAAGGATATTCGGGTCGAAGCGGGGAATTCCTTTATCGTCGCGTTCGAGTGATGTGAGATTGAGGGCAAGACCATCAAATGCCGCGGGGCGACCGGCGGCAACCAGGACGTAGTCAAATGTTCTGCTTCCGGAGGATGGGCCGGACCATGTCAGGTGAATGCACCTGCTACCTTTGCTGGCATCCAATTTGACGCCAAGATGCAAAGAAAATTCCTTTGAAAGGACCGAACGCACCTTGTCGGCGATCTGAGCATCGCGGAGGGCCGCAAGGTGACTGGAGCTGTCGAAAACATGCGTATCAACGCCCAATCGGGCAAAGGCTTGAGCAAGCTCAAGCCCGAGTGGCCCGGCACCCACCACGGCAATTGAAGCCGGCAGATCATCGAGTTCGAACACGGTTTCGTTGGTTAGAATGCGATCGCCGAGCTCCTTGAATGCGTCCGGCAAGCTCGGGCGGGCCCCCGTGGCGATGACCACGGTCTTAGCGGTTACCCGGCGGCCATCGCTGAGTTGAAGATCGGTTGGTCCGGCAAAACGCGCTCGCGCATCAATGCGAATGTCATCTGGGATATCGTTGATGGATTCTAATGTCGCTTCGACAAACGCATCACGCTCTTTGCGAACGCGGCTCATGACCGCCACGCCGTCGATTTTGACCGGGCTAGCTATGCCGAAGATGGAAGCCCTCTTTGCGTTATGCGCCGCTTCCGCCGCTGCGATCAGGAGCTTGGATGGCATGCAGCCGACGCGCGCGCACGTCGTTCCGGAAAAACCGTCATCAATGAGAAGGGTCTTGGCTCCAGCCTTGCGCGCAGCCCTCTCTGCAGCCAGTCCTGCAGTTCCTGCTCCAATAACCGCGACGTCCGAAATCAGATCGTCCATTTGATCTCCATCTACAATATCCTCGATCACGGAATTGCCTTCGACGCCTACGGCTGACCCGATCCGCCGGCCGCACCGTAGACCTGACCGGTGGCATAACTCGCGTCGGCCGCCGCCAACTGAACGTAGATTGAGCCCAGTTCAACAGGCTGCCCAGGGCGCCCGAGAGGTGTCATGCCGCCGAACTTTTCGAGCTTTTCCATGGTTGCGCCGCCCGATACCTGCAGCGGCGTCCAGATTGGTCCCGGAGCCACCGCATTGACGCGGATACCCTTGGACGCGAGCTGCTTCGCGAGTGACTTCACATAGTTCGTGGTTGCCGCTTTGGTCTGTGCGTAGTCATAAAGTTCGGGGGAGGGATCCATCGCTTGTTCGGAGGAGGTACCAATAATGGCGGAACCGGGCTTGAGATGGGGAAGCGCCGCCTTGATGATCCAGAACGGTGCGTAGATGTTGGTCTTCATCGTTGCGTCGAAGTCTTCGGACGAGACGTCCATGATGGAGGCGCGGGTTTGCTGGCGCGCCGCGTTATTAACGACAATGTCCAGACCGCCCAACTCGGCGACGGTGCGTTCGACCAGCTTGCGGCAGAATGCTTCGTCCTTGAGGTCGCCGGGGATTCCAACGCCGATCCGGCCTTCTGCTTGGATCAGTTTGAGAACGTCATCGGCGTCGGGCTGTTCGGCTTCGAGATAATTGATGACGACATCCGCCCCCTCGCGCGCATACGCAATCGCCGCGGCGCGTCCCATGCCGGAGTCGCCACCGGTGATGAGCGCTTTACGGCCTGTCAGGCGACCAGAGCCTTTATAGGTGGTCTCGCCGTGGTCGGGACGCGGATCCATATCGCGCGCAAGTCCCGGCCAAGGCTGGGACTGACGCTTGAACGGTGGCTTTGGATAATTGTTGCGGGGATCAATGAGAGTGTCGGCCATCTGAGTTGCTCCTTGTGTAACGGTCGGCAAGACGACCTGACCAAAACCGAGAACGGCTGCGCCGCCCGCAGTAAAGGTTCGTCTCGAAATGCCCGGTTGTTTCGTGCTTTGATCAGCCATCCGTAAATCCTGGACTGGTGAGAGCAGGGGACGCTTCAGTCGTCGGCTGTTCCAGGCTCTGCCATCTTCCGATGTTGACCGGCCAGCACACTCGCGGGAGTGATGTTTGCGGCAGCAGACTGAAGCTTGTTCTTGAAACCACTGACGACGTCGCCTTCGCCGCTCATCATCGCGTCGAAGCCATCTGAGGCGACCTTTGCAGGATCGTCCTTTTCCGTGGTGCCGACATCGGTATCCAGCATGTCGGCACGCCGGAAGAATTCGGTTTCGGTGGCGCCTGGCATCAGGCAAGTCACCGTAACCTTCGTATCCTTGAGCTCCTCGCGCAGTGCGAACGAGAACGAGTTCAGGAAAGCCTTTGTGCCGTTATAGACGGCTTGGAAACTGCCCGGAATGAAACCGGCAATCGAGCCCGTGATGAGAATTCGTCCAGAATTGCGTCGCCGCATCTCGTTGCCGATCCGATGGATGAGATAGGCGGTGCCGGTGACGTTGGTGTCGATGACGAACCTAGCCTTGGCAAAATCCTGATCGAGGAACGCGCGACCGAGGCCGCGTCCGGCATTCGCGAGCAGTGCATCGACTGGACGACTACCAACGGCGTTGCAGAGCTCATCCACGCCTTCGGTCGTGGCGAGATCGACATTCAAAGCCTCGATAGTCGTCCCACCTTGGCGCAGGGTGGCTGCTACATCTTCAATCGACGGCTCGTCCGCAGCGATCAGAAGATCGTATCCCTCATGCGCGCAACGCTTAGCGAGCTCGAGTCCTATTCCGGTCGAAGCTCCGGTGACGATGGCGAACGGTCTGTTGGACATGTGAGGCTCCCGATGAGGTTGCCCGTCAAACCCGCTTCTTCGACCCATGTTCCGAGATACATGGAACAGTGCGGTCTTCAATCGTTTGTGTTGCCAAATAGATGGAGGACGAGATGAAGGCGATCACCTGGCACGGCAAGAACGATATCCGCTGCGAAAGCGTACCGGATCCGAAAATCCAGGACGACCAGGATGCGATCATCAAGGTAACCGCTTGTGCGATCTGTGGCTCGGACCTTCACATATTCGACGGCGTCATTCCCTCGATGGAGCATGGCGACATCATCGGGCATGAAACGATGGGCGAGGTCGTCGAGGTCGGTGCCAACAATAAGAAATTGAAAATAGGAGACCGCGTTGTCGTGCCGTTCACGATCTCCTGCGGCGAATGTTTCTTTTGCAAACGAGGTTTCTATTCGGGTTGCGAACGCTCGAACCCGAATGCCGATAAAGCCGCAAAGCTTTGGGGGCATTCTCCGGCTGGACTGTTCGGCTATTCACATCTGCTAGGCGGTTTCTCAGGCGGGCAGGCGGAGTATCTCCGTGTCCCATACGCGGATGTCGGGCCCATCAAGGTCCCAGACCATCTCAGCGACGATCAAGTCCTGTTTCTCTCCGACATCTTTCCAACCGGGTACATGGCCGCGGACTTTTGCAATCTGAAGGGAGGCGAGACGGTCGCTATATGGGGCTGTGGCCCAGTTGGTCAGTTTGCGATCCGCAGCGCCTTCATGCTGGGCGCGGAACGGGTCATCGCGATCGACACCGTTCCGGAGCGGATGGAAATGGCGCGGGAGGCCGGTGCCATAATCATCGATTTCCGGAATGAGGATGTCTACGACCGGATTCAAGACCTGACGAGTGGACGTGGTGCCGACGCCTGCATTGACGCGGTCGGGACCGAACCTGACACGATGTCGGGATTCGATGCGATGGTGGATCGGGTCAAGGTTGCGACCTTCATGGGGACGGATCGACCGCACGTACTTCGTCAGGCGATCCATTGCTGCCGCAACTTCGGCACGGTGTCGATCGTCGGAGTCTACGGCGGCTTCGTTGACAAGATCCCGATGGGCTCCGCGATCAATCGCGGCCTGACATTCCGGATGGCACAAACCCCCGTGCAACACTATCTGCCGATCCTGCTTGAGCGTATCGAGAAGGGCGAGATTGATCCTTCCTTCGTGATCACACACAGCGCAAAGTTGGAGGACGGACCGGAGCTTTATAAGACCTTCCGGGCGAAGAAAGACGGCTGCATCAAGGTCGTAATGAAGCCCTAATGCAAGCGAATTGCCGAAGAGCCATGCCCGTACGTTCCTCTCAAAGGTCAAAGCGGACACGTCGGGAGAAAGATCCTCGAGTATCGTCAGATGCCACTGCATTGACGGAAATGATGCGAATTGGAAGGCCGCTGAACCGCCTATGGGCGCGGTCTACGTGATGGTTAACGCGAATGGATGACTTCACGTCCTGGATCGGTTCGATCGCCGCCGCCTTCACCTCCTTGTCTTACATTCCTCAGGTCCGCAAGGCGCTGCCTCGCGGATCGACAAGTGATCTGTCTTTGAAGATGCTTGCAGTGCTCACGTTCGGTCTCGCGACGTGGGTTGTGTATGGAGTGCTGAAGACTGACTGGGTCCTCGCCGTCGCCAATGCCGTCGGCGCTGGCCTTAGCGGGACGGTCCTCTTCTGCAAACTCCGCGACCTGCGTTCTCGAGCAAAGAGGCCGCCGAGTAGATGAACATCTCTGAGCTACTCTGGCGAATTAAGCCGAAGCGCTGAAGAATTTTCCAGGCGATGCGGTCCGGAGATGCAAGCGTCGAAGAGGTCAGCCTGCGATCAGAATTTGATGACGGCTCGCAAGCCGACGACGGCAGCATTTTTGAGCCTCTTTCCTGCGTCGGTACTCAACGGGTCTGTCGCGCCACCACCTGGCCGAACAATATATTGAAGATTCGGCTGGACGCTTAGGCCCGATTTGATCTCATACTGGTATGCGGCAGTGATCATCGTCTCCGACGTCCGGCTTGGCCAAGTCTGCGAATAGAACCGTCGGAAGTCCGCATCCAAAGCCTGGGCTCTAGGCGAGACATGGCGTAGGCGATCGCCATCCCGACCTTGTCATTCGGCCGAGCGTCGGTCGGGCCGATCCATTCGAGCCCGCAATCGGCGTATAAATCGAGCAGGCTCCGGTCGGGCGGGCTGTGGGCGGCTCGAGCGAAAACGCCGATGCCGCGATCATCGTCTCCCGGCACCCGGTAAAGCTGCTGCTCGAAGACGGCCCAAACGCCGTAGTTTCCGGGCAAGGTCGCCGGCGATCCGGAAGACGAAGGGTCGGCCATCGACCGACCGTCGTCGCCGTATCGAAGGTCCGCGAAAGCGCCTGAGTGATGCCAGCCCCCGATCTTGAAAGCACCGGCGAGATGCTCGTCGCCCTTCTTGTTGTTCCACGCATATTGTAACTGCCCGAGCACTAGCGGCGGGTCGTTGATCCGGAAATTCAAGCCGTAGCGGTTGCGCTGTTGCGGGTCGCCCACGCCCGGTCCTGCCGCATCGCCGTCGAATACGGCGGTTTGCAGCGACCAATCCTCACCAAGGTTCAGAGAGAGCCGTGCTCCAAGCGCCGCCAGGGGCGGAGACGGCCCTCCGCTCGGCAGAACGACGGACGTGATGGCCGGCCAGCCAAGCGAAGCATTGGTAAAGACTTCCGTGTACTTCGTGTTGAAGAATTCCGGGTCGGCAGCGAGTTGTCCGATCTTCAGAGAACCGACCGAATCCCATTTCTGCTCGAACCAGGCTTCGTAGAGGCGGGTCGTCGGAAGGGCTTCGATGCCGCTTACCACCATGAAATTCTGAAGGTAGCTTCGGGACAGGCCGTCGCCATGAATTGAAAAATGTTGGCGTGGAAGGTCAGTTGCCTGGCGTTGACGAGCCTCTCCATGTTGATGTCGACGGCCAGATTCAGTCGTCCTTCGTACACCGTCCCCTGCTTAGATCCGCCAGTGACGTTTCCAAGCGTTTCGCCGATGTAGGTCGCCGCGAACTTCACTCCGCGGTCCATGACTGGGTTCGGGAAGATACCAAGGGTCGTCTCTTCGATCGTGCTCTGGCCCGTGTCCGGATCCGCCGGCTTGTCGTTGTCCGTCTTTTTGTCCTCCTGTGCCCAGGCGGCCGCGAAGCTAAGGTGTGCGATGATCGTGACGACCAGCCACCCAAGAGACAGAGATGGCCATCGCCGTGATCTCATTCCACGGCCTGGTCGGCCGCTCTACGGGCCTTCTCCCCGGTCCGTCGGACTGAATTTTCGCCCACCTTTTCGGCGGCCGCCCGCGCTTCGCATTTAGTCCGGATGTCCTCGAGCTCCTCGTCGGTCAGGTGCTCGATGCCGACGAACGAATTGTGCGCCGCGCTCGTCCGGATGAGTTCATCCAGCTTGACCTGGATGGCAGCGCCGTCCCGGTTCTGCGAATTCTGGATGAGGAACACCATCAGAAAGGTCACGATGGTCGTGCCGGTGTTGATGACGAGTTGCCAAGTGTCGGAGTAGCCGAAGAGCGGTCCCGTCACGGCCCAGATCACGACCACCGCGGACGCGATGGCAAATGTGGAGGCACGCCCCGCCAGCATCGACGTTTTGTTGGCAACGTCTCCGAACAGTCGGGCAAAGCCATGTGGCCGATCAGCCGTTTTTGTGTGCATCGTGATGTCTCCGGGTGCGACATTCGACCACATGCAGCCAAATCCGGAAAGGTAATTTTTAACTTCTGGGTGTCGGCTACCGGGCTGAGCCCTCAGTAGTCTCAGCATAATATTGAAGTTTTGCGGAGACATGATGCCAATCATACGGCCCCGGACTAGCGAGGACGTTGAGAAGCTTGAGAAGTTAGCTGGCGATGGAGCGACGCTCCTGCGGGCTTGTGCAGCGCTTCGCAGGCCGGCATCGGCCGTCCAGAAAAAGGCACGCGAACTTGGCGTGCCACTGGCGGGCGTCCGGAAAGTACGGGCGGATCTGCAGGCGGCGGGAGTGCTCGAAGAAAAGCGAAGGCGACGATAGGGCAATATCTTCCGGATCGACCGCGGTCAGGCCTGATGGCTATCTTCGCCAGATCACGAGGCGCGTATGAAATCTACCATCCAAAAGCGGTCGCTGGAGATCGCCGGGCACAAGACCAGCGTTAGTCTGGAGGATGAATTCTGGTCCGCGTTGAAGGAGATCGCGCGGGACGAGGGCGTCAATGTTTTCGACCTGGCGACCAGGATCGATAAAGAACGAACTGCCCTTTCGAAGTCCAACCTGTCGTCTGCCATCCGCCTTTTTGTGCTAGATCACTACGTTAAGAGGGGACCGCCGGCCGGGGTCGGCGGTTTCCCGGATTAGCAAAGGGCGTGGCGTGACAGACGAAGGGGCCAGCTCGCTGAGAGATCGGGAGAATGAGCTCGCCGAGGTGCAGCGCATCGCGAAGGTCGGCGGCGTCGTCGTCCATCTCACGAACGGGTTCGAAAACAAGCGATCGCCCGAATATCTGGCCATTCATGGACTTCCTCCTGAGGCGGTGAATGAGACGCACGAAGACTGGGTCAGGCGGCTTCATCCCGACGACCGAGAGCGAGCCGAGCGACAGTTCATCGAGATGCTCGAAGGCAAGGCCGAGCGCTATTCCTCACAATACCGTATCATCCGTCCCAGCGATGGCGAGGTGCGCTGGATAGCAGCCGAGGGGCGCATCGAGCGTGATCCCGCCGGTCGGCCGATCAGGATGGTTGGCGCGCATATCGACGTCACCGAAAGAGCGCAGGCGCGTGAAATGCTCCGCGAAAGCGAGGAGCGGTTTCGGCTCATCGCCGACAGCGCGCCGGTCCCCATGTGGGTCACCCTGATGGATCGGACCCGAAGTTTCGCCAACAAGGCCTATGTGGAATTCGTCGGCGTCCCCTACGAACAGGCGCTGACATTCGACTGGCGGACCATCCTCCATCCCGATGACGCCCAGCGCGTCGTGGAGGAAAGCATCGCCGGGGAGGCGTCTCTGAAACCCTTCGTACTAGAGGCGCGCTATCGCCGAGCCGACGGCGAACTTCGCTGGATTCGTTCGGAATCGCAACCACGCTGGGATCCAGCCGGGCGGCACATCGGCTTCATTGGGGTCGCGCATGACATCACCGTCGCAAAGCAGGCGGAGATCAATCTGCGGTCCGTGAATGACGATCTTGAGTCTCTCGTCGCGCAGCGGACCGCCCAGCTCCGCAGCAGAGAATCCCAGCTCCGTGCGATTCTCGAGACCACGAACCAGCATCAGGATCTTCTCGATCTCGAGGGACGGGTCGTCTACGCGAACGCCACCGCCCTGTCGGCCGCTGCGGCCGGCCCGGCAGACGTCCTCGGCAAACGTTTCTGGGAAGCGCCTTGGTTCGACGAGGCGCCGGCGG
>JAEXYH010000084.1 GCA_023451735.1 Pseudomonadota bacterium
AGTGGCACGCCCTAGGGGAGTCGAACCCCTCTTTTCAGAATGAAAATCTGACGTCCTAACCGATAGACGAAGGGCGCGTGCTGTGGCGCCCTTATAGGGGCGTCAATCAAAGACCGCAAGCGCAAAAATGCACTTTTCAAAGGTCAAATTCAGAAAAATTCTAAATTGCTCGAATGTTGAATTGAGTAATTCGAACAAGGACTTGGGGAGAAGGTAAGTGGCACGCCCTAGGGGAGTCGAACCCCTCTTTTCAGAATGAAAATCTGACGTCCTAACCGATAGACGAAGGGCGCGTGCGGTGAGCGCCCTTATAGAGAGGGGATTTATTTCCTGCAAGCTTCAAAACGAACTTTTTTTGCAAAAAAATGACAGGCTTTCAAAGCCTGTGGAAAGTGCTTGAAAAGCTAATTGAATCCGCAGCTTATCATGTTGCCATTGGCGTCGTTGCCACAGGCGACGGGTGCGCCTGTGCTGAATACGCTGCGCGCCATGGCGTTGACGCCGCCGGACGGCATTGCGCTCGCCGC
Source organism: Pseudomonadota bacterium (assembly GCA_023451735.1). GTDB lineage: Bacteria > Pseudomonadota > Alphaproteobacteria > Rhizobiales > Rhizobiaceae > Neorhizobium. The sequence goes on from JAEXYH010000084.1 coordinate 528, forward strand.
AGGATGGGGAGAATCGAGCGCGGTCAAGGCGGTTGCCGTTGTCGGTTCCGGGGCAGGGCCGTGCCCGGAAAAGATGCTGACATTGCCGGCGCGAACGCCGGTCGGTTCCGTTACTGCGCCTGCAATCGATGCTGGCATCGGCGAATAGGTCTGTGTCAGCGCGTTTTGGGCAGGCGTGCCGCCGGCTATCGCTATCATGCCCTTCTGGGAAGTCTTGCGGCCATGTGCTGTTGCCACCATCGGATCGACATATGTGCCTTGAGCGCCGGGCATGGCCGTTCCGCCCTTGGCCAGCATGCCGACCGCCTCCTCGGCAGTCTCCGCCTGGCCCGCATCCGCCACCTTTTTCGTCGTGGCGCAGCTGCCGAGCATCGTAACCATGAGCCCGGCGATCGTAGCCTGCCGGATGAAGCCGCCCGTGGATGAACGGAAGAAACGGATGGAGGATATGGTCGTCAACGCCTTGGCCTTTCCGGCTGGTGATGCAGATTGAAGCCGCGAATCGCGTAACCCAATCATCACGTCCAAGCTTGCGTGGACCCTGAGCGACGAAGGCGGAGCGTCATGCGCCGCCTTCAAAAGTCTTTACCAGCTGCCGATATTCGGTGCCGAAGCCCAGGGCTCTGCGACCGGAAGATTGCCGCCCTTCTGGAGGATTTCGAACGAAATGCCGTCGGGCGAGCGGACAAAGGCCATGCGGCCTTCGCGCGGCGGTCGGTTGATGGTCACGCCGTTCTTCTGCAGATGCTCGCAATAGTCATAGATATTGTCGACCTCGTAGGCGAGGTGACCGAAATTGCGGCCGCCCGTATAGTCCTCAGGGTCCCAGTTATAGGTCAGCTCCAGGCATGGCGCCTGGGTGGCATTGGCCTGATCGATATCGTCGCTTGCCGCGAGGAAAACGAGCGTGAAACGGCCCTTTTCGTTTTCAATGCGGCGGACTTCTTTCAGGCCCAGCAGAGTTGTATAGAAATGAAGGGAGGCATCCAGGTCTTTGACCCGGACCATAGTGTGGAGATAACGCATTTGGATCCCTCGATTTTAGCGGTTTCGCCACCCCCGATATGGAACAGGCACCAGCTTGGAGCAAGCCACCGCGAATAGAAAGGCCGTGAATAATAAGAACACAAGACTTGCGCTGGACGGTTGGCGCAATGTTAATCTATCCTCTAAGAATCAGTTAACCGTCGTGTGGCGCGTAACCGAGGGGCCGACAGGTATGGCAGACAGAATGTCATCTAAGGGCATTGCCAGTTTCGAAGATTTTGCAGGCGAACCGGTCGATCTGATCGAGATCACGGGCGTCGTCAAATGGTTCGACGTTGCCAAGGGCTTCGGTTTTATCGTGCCGGACAACGGCATGCAGGATGTGCTTCTGCACGTCACCTGCCTGCGCCGCGATGGCTACCAGACCATTCTCGAAGGCACTCGCATCGTTGCGATGATCCAGCGGCGTGATCGCGGCTATCAGGCTTTCCGCATCCTTTCCATGGACCAGTCCACGGCCGTTCACCCGTCTCAGATGCCGCCGGTGCGCACCCATGTGCAGGTGACTGCGACAAGCGGGCTCGAGCGGGCGCTGGTCAAGTGGTTCAACCGCACCAAGGGGTTCGGTTTCCTGACCCGCGGCGAGGGGACTGAGGATATCTTTGTCCACATGGAAACGCTGCGCCGCTTCGGCTTGACCGAGCTGAGGCCCGGCCAGGTTGTGCTTGTCCGCTTCGGACCGGGCGAAAAAGGCCTGATGGCCGCGGAAATCCATCCCGACAACGTCGCGCCCGCGAGCCGGTCGCACTGATGTCGGCAACCGCACCGTCTATGATTGGAAATGCAGTGAAAGGCGCCTTCATGGCGCTTTTCTTCGTTTTTGCTGCAGACGCTGCCGCCGCGCAGGGGCCTCTGCGAGTTCAGGCGGAGCAGGACATTGTTTTCCCTAAATCCGAACTCACAATCCGCAGCGCGGACGGCAAGACCCATCCTTTCGTCGTCGAACTCGCCGTCGACGACGCGCAGCGCGAACGGGGCTTGATGTTCCGCAAGCAGATGGATCCCAATCACGGCATGCTGTTCGATTTCGGAGCGGAGCGTCAGGTCTCCATGTGGATGGAAAATACCGTTCTCGCCCTCGATATGGTCTTCATCCGCACCGATGGCACGATCTCGCATATCCGCGAAAACGCCGTTCCTTTTTCCCGCGACATCATCGATTCGCGCGGCCCGGTAAAATACGTGCTGGAACTCAATGCCGGCCGCACCGGCGCACTCGGCATAAAGGTCGGCGATAAGGTGATCGGCAAGCCGTTTCGTAATGGCGGCTGACCCGCAAGCGTGAACAGCGCGAGCGAACGAAAATCCCGACCTGATTGAGAATGCGCTTCGCAATTACAATAAGTTGCCGGAAATTCGTCACAAGACGAATACGGATCTACGCATAACCACTTCAAAAAAAAGTATTATTTTTGGGAAAAACAATGGTCGGAGTGGAGAGATTCGAACTCCCGACCCTCTGGTCCCAAACCAGATGCGCTACCAGACTGCGCTACACTCCGTGCCAAGGTGCAGGCGAGATACACGGTTCCTGTGCGGGCCGCAACAGCAAAAATGGACATTCGCCAAGACAGTTTGGTCTTGCAGGGCTTTGGCGGGGGTTATAACCGCATTTTGTAACGGTCTTTATGTATCCCAGCAGCGTTTCACGCGTGCGAACCGGCCTCTTAGGATTGATTTTTTGGGAATCAAAGAGGAGTGACAGAATTCACCGAGCCAGTCCCGGTCCGCCGCCTCAGTCCGGTGGGTGGCGCGGTGAATTCTGTTAGATAAATCTAATATAAAATGCGATCAAATCAAACCCTGCCGTGTATGAAAATTTGGTCGATGAAAAATCTTGATGGCAATCATGGCTTTCGGTTGGTGGTTTTTGTGCTTTTCGTCATCTAAGAAGAATTGTTCTTTGTTCAGCGGATGCCCCTCATGCCCACCTTGCTTTCCGTAAATCTGAATGCCGTTGCCATGCTGCGCAATCGCCGCGATCTCCCGTGGCCGAGTGTCGAGGGTCTGGGGCGAGTTGCTCTTCAGGCGGGTGCGTCCGGCCTCACGGTTCACCCTCGGCCCGACCAGCGGCATATCCGCTTTTCCGATCTACCGGTAATCCGGGCCCTGATCGATGACGAGTTTCCGGAGGCCGAATTCAATATCGAGGGATACCCGAGCGAGGATTTTCTGCAGCTTTGCGAGCGGATAGAGCCTGAACAGGTCACGCTTGTGCCGGATGATCCGTCCCAGGCGACCTCCGATCACGGTTTTGACTTCCGCCGTGACGGTGACATGCTGAAACCGATCGTTGCGCGCCTGAAGAAAAGCGGCATGCGGGTCTCGCTATTCGCCGATGGTGATGGCGACACGGAAGCTGTCGAGTTGGCCAAGGCGACGGGGGCGGATCGTATCGAGCTTTATACCGGTCCCTATGGCGGCTGCTTCGACGATCCGCAGAATGGGGTCGCCATTCTTGCCGATCTGGGCAAGACCGCCGATGCCGCTATCGCTCTCGGGCTCGGGGTCAATGCCGGGCATGACCTGACGGTGGCCAACCTGCCGGCACTGGTCAAACGTATCCCGCGTCTCGCAGAAGTTTCAATCGGTCACGGCCTGACGGCCGATGCACTGGAGTTTGGCATGGCGGAGACCGTCCGTCGCTTTCGTCGCGCCTGCGGCCAAGCCGTCTGAACTCTCCGCGGGCGCGCCCTGGGCGGCGCGCTTTCGACCCGATCACATGAATTGGATTGGTGCTATGCGCCCGACGCATTTGTTCTTGGGAATTGTCAACCTAAGTCACTGTTGATGCGGTTCTCGAAAGGGAACGGCATCTGAGCATGCTGCGCGCAGCATGGGTTGTCAGTTGCCAACAGAAAGAGTGCTCAAAGTGACCAAACATAGGGTTGTCGTCATCGGCGGAGGTTTCGGGGGAATTCAAACCGTTCATGGTCTGAAGGGAGCGCCAGTGGAGATCACGCTGATCGACCGGCGAAATCACCATCTGTTCCAGCCGCTCCTCTATCAGGTCGCGACCACTTTGCTCGCCACATCGGAAATAGCGTGGCCCATTCGTCGGCTTTACCGCGACCGGCAAGACGTCACCACTATTCTCGACGAGGTCGTGGGTGTCGACACAGTTGCAAGGCTGGTCAAACTGAACTCCGGTCGCGAAATTCCCTATGATACGCTTGTTCTGGCAACCGGTGCCCGGCATGCCTATTTCGGCCGTGACGAATGGGAGAAGCTGGCGCCCGGTCTGAAGACGCTGGAAGATGCGACGACCCTTCGTCGCCGTATCCTGCTCGCCTTCGAGCGTGCGGAAATGGCGCAAGATACGGCGGATCGCGATGCACTCCTGACATTTGCGATCATCGGGGCCGGGCCGACCGGCGTCGAGCTGGCCGGTACGATCGCCGAACTGGCGCAGAAGGTGCTGCCGCCGGAGTTCCGTAGCATCGATACGACTGCGACGAAGGTACTCCTGATCGAGGCCGGCCCGCGTGTTCTCGCCGCCTTTTCCGAGGATTTGTCGACCTATGCAAAATCGGCACTCGAAAAACTCGGCGTCGAAGTTCAAACCGGCCAGCCGGTGACCGCGATCACGGAAGACGGTGTCACGATCGGCGAAACCTTCGTCCCCTGCAGAACCGTGATCTGGGCCGCCGGCGTGCAGGCATCTCCCGCTGCACAATGGATAGGCGCCGAGGCCGACAGGGCAGGGCGCACGATCGTCGGTCCCGATCTTTCCGCCGTGCACGAGCCGAACATCTTTGTTATCGGCGACACCGCCTCCGTGACACAGCAGGATGGAAAACCGGTTCCTGGGATCGCACCGGCCGCCAAACAGCAGGGCTCCTACGTAGCCAAGGTCATCAAAGCGCGGCTGGCGAATAAGCCGGCGCCGGCACCTTTCAAATATTTCCATCAGGGCAGCCTGGCAACGATCGGCAAACGTGCCGCGGTCATTGATTTCGGCCGGATCAAGCTGAAGGGTGGGCTTGCCTGGTGGATATGGGGCCTTGCCCATATCTACTTCCTGATCGGTACACGGTCACGGCTCGCCGTCGCCTGGAGCTGGTTATGGATCTATCTGTCGGGCCAGCACAGCGCTCGCCTGATCACACAGAAGGAAACGTTGAAGGACGAGGCGTGACCTGAAACGCCGCCATGAGCACACTCGGGTTCAACTCGAGGGTGCTCTGAGCTTCTACTGCCGTTCCAGCGACGGCAAAGTGAACAGATCCTCGGGTGAAACCCGGAATCTGGGATGACGCTGAGACATTAAACCACAACGCCGGTGCGCGCCGTGTTGAGCGTCAGCTTACGTTCGGCGCGCTCCTGCTGCGGAGAGCGGTTATAGACCTCGCGATAGCATTTGGAAAAATGCGAGGCGGAAACGAAGCCGCAGGCGACAGCCACCTCGACCACCGGCATGGAGGACTGCACCAACAGATGCCGGGCCCGGTCCAACCGGATTTCGAGATAATAACGGGCCGGTGACCGGCCCATTTCCTGGCGGAACAATCGCTCGATCTGGCGGCGGGAAAGGCCTGCATCGTCGGCAATCTCGATCAGGGACAGAGGTTCGGCAAGGTTGTTTTCCATCAGCTCGATGATCGAAAGAACCTTGGAATTCTGTACTCCGAGGCGCGCCCGAAGCGGCAGGCGCTGGCGGTCATGCGGGTTGCGCACCCGGTCTGTCAGCTGCTGCTCGCAAATCCGGTTGACAAGGTTTTCGCCAAAATCCTGGCCGATCAGGTTGAGCATCATATCAAGCGACGCGGTGCCGCCGGCGCAGGTATAGAGATTGCCGTCGACCTCGTAGAGATCGGCATAGACTTCGGCCTGCGGAAAGGCTTCCGAGAAGCCGGGAAGGTTTTCCCAGTGGATGGCGCAGCGCTTGCCGTTGAGCAGCCCCGCCTGGGCGAGAACATGCGCGCCGGTGCAAAGGCTGCCGACCGCGATGCCGCGATTATACGTCTCGCGCAGCCAGGCATTGACCGACTTGTTGTTGAATTCCTCGACATAGATGCCGGAACACACGAGAACCATGTTCGGCCGGTTTTCACCGCCCAAATGGCGTCGTTCGTCGGCCAGCGACGAATTGACCTCTATGCCGATGCCGCTAGACGAATATACCTTTTGCCCGTCGGCGGAACAGAGCCGCCACGTATAGGCGGAATAGCCGAGCATGCGGTTGGCGATCCGCAGCGTTTCGATTGCCGCTGAAAACGGCAGCATGGTGAAGTGCGGAACGAGAAAGAAGACGATCGCGCGCTTCTGAACCTGTGGCTTGCTGGTAAGATCCATTGTCGTTGTTCCCCTTGCCGCCGCTTGATGCGGTCTTGCATTGCTTCAAAAGCGACACTCGCATGGATGCTATTCCTGAGAAGAGCTCTTGACGACAGGGAAATGGCATTTTTGCGACATGCAGGCGTCGCACTGGTGACAGATTCTCGGTTTTCGCCATTCCGGTCGCTTGCCGGAATGCGACATGGCCCGCAGCGTCAAGCTGGCGGACCATGTTCAGGGTTCAAATCTCGTCATTGCCGGCGCTGTTCGGCCTGGAATGCGGGGCGCTCCCGCTTTTGCCATCACTTGCCGATCGTTGTCGGCCAGCCGATATCTTTACGGATTTCCTGCGGAAGTCCTTCCAGCATGCGTTCCGTCTTGCGACGATTCCAAGCTGCAATAGCACGCTCAAACAGAGACAGTTGCGGGTAGGTATTGCGAGGCTTGGACGAGCCGCCTGGGCGGCGTTGGTCGAGATAAGTGATCATAGTCATTTCGTTTGCTCCTTGGGTTTCAGTCACGTTTTCGGCGATCTTCTCTTGGGAGTAGAAAATGCCAATCCATCACTCGATCGGATGGCCGCCGTACGTCTTATGAAGTTTTGTTTTCTATTGATGGCTGCTTCCGATGTTTCGCAGTATCCGTCCTGTTTGACTTTCAATCAAACGAAATGATATGGTGCTTATGTTCAGAAAAATTGATGGGTGCACCGATGACCGTACCATTCAGAACGCCGCTGCCATTGCTTGATAATGATGTCCTGCGCACTTTCGTCGCCATTGCCGAGACCGGCAATTTTTCGACGGCTGCTGATGTCGTACTGCGAACGCCCTCGGCCGTCTCGATGCAGATCAAAAAACTGGAAGAGCAGTTGAAGTCGACGCTCTTTTTGCGCGATGCCCGTTCCGTCACGTTGACCCAGAACGGCGAGGTGCTTTTATCCTACGCACGTCGCATGCTGGCATTGTCGAACGAGGCCGTGTCGCGCTTCGTCATGCCGGAGCTTTCCGGTGTCGTGCGCCTTGGCGCGCCCGACGACATTTCCGAGCGTCTCCTGCCCAAGGTCCTGAAGGATTTCGGCGAGCTTTTTCCAGGTATCATGGTCGATGTGACGGTCGACCAGAGCCTGCTTCTGCGCAAGCGGATGGAGGAGCAGCGGCTCGATCTGGCGCTAATCAATTGCGCCACCCGCCCGTTTCCAACCGGGGGCGAGATCATCCATACCGAAAAGCTCGTCTGGGCTGGCGCGAAATGCGGCAACGCCTATCTGCGTGACCCTCTGCCGATCTCGGTCTGGGAAGAAGGCTGCGTCTGGCGCAACGATGCAATCTCTCAGCTCGACAAGCAGAAGCGGCCCTATCGTATCGCCTATGCCAGCGCCCATACAATGGCGCAGCGCGCCGCCGTCGTCTCCGACCTTGCGATCGCGCCTTTCCCGTTGTCCTATATCACCGAGGACATGCAGATTCTCGGCGCCAAGGAAGGCATGCCGGATCTTATCACGTTCGATATCCGGCTTCTGACCGCGCCGAACCTTTCGGTTCCTGCCAAGGCTGTTGCCGAAAGCATCAAGGATGCCTTCAGTTCGCTGGAATCCGTCGCAGCCTGAATTTTCATGATATGAGTATGTTATCAGGCGCCGTTCACGTATCGCGTGAGCGGCGCCTTCTGCGTCCGCCATCGACACCCGCATCTGCCATGGCTTTCCGTTCCGGCAAGGTGACGACCATGCCGAGGTTCGGAAAGGCGTCGATCTTGTTCGGCAGGGCCATTGCAGCGACGAAATGGTCTTGGAATTTCGGCTCCAGTGCAGTCTCGATCTTCTCGATCTCTCTGACGGTTTTTTCGATCTCGCGGCGGTAGTCGCGATTGAGCAGGCACATGCGTGCGCCGGTCCCCGCGGCATTACCAACGGCCTTCACCTCATCGAGGTCGCAATCGGGAATAAGACCCAGCACCATCGCATATTTGGGGTCGATGAACGTACCGAAGGCCCCGGCAAGCCCGATGCAGTCGACGTGATCTACATTCTGCTTGTCCATCAGAAGCTTCACGCCGGCATAAAGTGCGGCTTTGGCGAGCTGGATGGCGCGCACATCGTTCTGCGTTACGGTGATCCGCGGGGTGCCTTCATACAATAGATAGGAGAATGTGCGGCCGTTTTCGAGAATGCGCGGGGTGCGGGCAGCCATCGCACCATCGACCACGCCATCCTCCGAAATGATCCCCGAAAGATACATTTCTGCGATCACCTCGATAATGCCGGAGCCGCAAATCCCCGTCACGCCGATCTGCGCTGCCGCCGCTGCAAAATCCGCTTCGTCGGACCATGGCTCGACGCCGATAACCCGGAAGCGCGGTTCCAGAGTCACGGGATCTATTCTTACCCGTTCGATCGCTCCCGGTGCCGCGCGCTGGCCCGAGGAAATTTCGGCACCCTCGAAAGCCGGCCCGGTCGGCGAAGACGCGGCAACGACGCGAGCCTTATTTCCGAGCACGATCTCCGCATTCGTGCCGATATCGACCAGCAGCATCATCTCGTCCTGCCGGTGCGGCCCTTCCGAGAGCGTCGCTGCCGCCGCATCGGCGCCCACATGCCCGGCAATGCAGGGCAGAAGATAGGTTCGTGTCCCGGCATTCATCGGCAGGCCGATCTCGGACGACTTCACCTCCACCGCGCCGGAAACCGCCAGCGCAAACGGCGCGCCGCCAAGCTCGGTCGGGTCGATGCCGAGAAACAGATGGTGCATGATCGGATTGCCGACAAAAACGCTGTCGAGAATGTCCTTGCGGGAGATGTTGCCGTCAGCGCAAACACGATCGATCAACCCGTTCAGCGCCTCGCGCACGGCATCCGTCATCGCCGCACGCCCGTCCGGGTTCATCATCATGTAGGAAACCCGACTCATCAGGTCTTCGCCGAAGCGGATCTGCGGATTGGACGTGCCGGCCGACGCCACGATGCGGCCGGACAGAAGCGATGACAGATGCATGGCGATCGTCGTCGAGCCGATATCGCAGGCAATTCCGTAGGCTTCGTTCTTCAGCCCCGGATAAAGCGCGATCAGGCGCGGGCGCTCGTCTTCGCGGTCGGTGTGGATCGCCGCCGTCACCTTCCATTCGCCCCCGCGCAAAATCTGCTGTACCTGAGGGATGATATGGAAATCGACTTCGATATCGGCGAAATGCCAGTCGGTCTCAAGTGCTGCCTTCAGCCGGTCGAGATCGCCGAGCGGCTTTTCCATATCGGGTTCCTCGACCTCGACATAACACATGCGCACGGCCGGATTACGGTCGAACATCCTCTCGTCGACCGCCTTGCGCACTACCTGCGCATTGATGACCGTATCCTGCGGCACGTCGATGACCAGATCGCCAAGGATCTGGGCGGAACAGGAAAGCCTGCGCCCGTCAGGCAGCCCGCGAACATTGTCGTAACGTTCCTCCTTCGGCCCTGCCTGCGACAGATGATCGACCGACGAGATGATTCCATGCTTGGCGAAATTGCCTTCCTGCACGGTGATCTGACAACGCCCGCAGGTCGCCCGCCCGCCGCACACGCTTTCTACATAGACCCCAAGCTGGCGCGCAGCATCGAGCACCGGCGTGCCGACCACAAACCGGCCGCGTTTGCCGGATGGCATGAACAGGACGAGGGGATCTCTACGTGATGCGTCGGCCATTCCCGTCAGCTTACTCCGTCCTTGCTCCTGCGCCAGCCCGAGCAGCCCTGCCGCCGCGCCGTCCGCCACCGGTCGATGGGGCAGGGGTTGTCGCGGCCGCGGCACCACCTTCCGCAGGCTTGTAGTCTCGATAGGTCATGATCCAGTTGCCGCAGTTCTGGTCGGTGCCGTTGAGCACATTTGCTGCGCGCACGGCTTCCATTTCCTGCGGCCGGCAGGGGTTCATGATCGCGCTGGTCATGCCGGCGCCGATCACCATTGGGATGAAGCCGGCATTGATGCCGTGGCGATGCGGCAGGCCGAACGAGATGTTGGAAAGCCCGCAGGTCGTGTTGACCTTCAGTTCCTCGCGAAGGCGTCTCAGAAGCGCAAACACCTGCAGTCCTGCCGAACCGAGCGCGCCGATTGGCATGACCAGCGGGTCGACGACGATGTCATGCGGCTTGATGCCGTAATCCGCGGCGCGCTCGACGATCCTCTTGGCCACGGCAAAGCGCACATCCGGATCCATCGAAATCCCGGTCTCGTCATTGGAGATCGCCACAACCGGCACGTCGTATTTCTTGCAAAGCGGCAGGATCGCTTCGAGTTTTTCCTCCTCGCCGGTGACCGAATTGACCAGCGGTCGCCCTTTGGCGATCTTCAACGCCGCCTCGATTGCAGCGCTCACTGAACTGTCGATCGACAGCGGCACATCGACCAGTCCCTGAACGATCTCCAGCGTCTGGACGAGCAGGCCAGGCTCCGTCTCGTTCGGGTTGACCGAGGTGACGCCGGCATTGACGTCGAGCATCGTTGCGCCCGCCGCCACCTGATCCAGCGCATCCTTGATGACCATGTCGAAATTGCCCTCGATCATCTCCGCGGCCAGCTTCTTGCGGCCCGTCGGGTTGATCCGCTCCCCAATGACGCAAAAGGGCTGGTCGAAGCCGATGACGACTTCCCGTGTGGCGGATGCGACGATGGTGCGGGTCATTGCGATCTCCGGCTAGGGGGAAGGTGATAGGTGGGTCGAAGGGTGTTTATTCACTCTCCCGGCCGCCGGCCTTCACCAGCACCACGAGTTTTTCCTTGTCGTAGGCGGCTTCCAGTTCTGCCGCGGCCTTGTCGGCCTCGGTTTCCAGGTCGTCGGACACCGGAACCGGCTCGGCCTTGCGCCATTCGGCGAGATAATCGTCGGTTTCGGCCGCCCCGGTGCGCATGGCGCACATGTCGATCGCCTCGGTGAAACGCAGCGAAAGCTCGCGCTTGGCGGTTTGCCGTCCTTTTTTGATGATCACCTGAGCCGGGATATCCCGCCAGAAGACGACAATGCGATCCGCCATGAACTCCTCCGATTACGTCTTTGAACATGCACCCGCATTTCCGTCCGGTCTGTGCTTCGCACGACGTCGCAACCAGCAAAAAGCGACGTCGTCCTCTATTCGCAACCTCCAGATCAGCGTGGCTGCGAGAAAAGCTTCAAGCGGAACGGATGGCCGAGGTCAGATCGCCATATCCCGTGAACCGATATTCGTATTCCAGCCCGAGATAATCGGCAGCCTCCCGCGCCTTGCGCTGCAAGTCTTCGTCCTCTTCCTGAGAGAGATAGATCAGCTTTCTGTAATTGCCGAAATACATCGGCTTCAGTTCGGGATGACGGTCGAGCCCGAGCGGCTCGATGACGAAGGCGCGAAACTGGCGAGCGAGAAAATCCGTCAGGAAAAATGACAGGAGATCGTCGTCCGCCTTGTCGCTGAACGCATCATTGCCGGAAAAGAACGAATAACAGTGCGGCCCCTCGATCCGGGCAATATCTTCTCGTTCGCAGAGTCGGTCGATCTCGCCCCCGGTGCCGCAATCGGCATAGGCGAAAAAGATCCGTTCGAAGCCGTTCTGCCGTGCCTCGGCCACGGCCGCTTCCAGGCCCGGAACGATCTTTTGTGGATAGGCGTGCCAGATCGCGGGCAGGCAGTTAAGGTCGATATGAGCGAGACCCTGTTGCCGGGAAACAGCAAGAATTTCTCTTGCGATCGCTCCGCACGCGATCACGTGAACTTTTTCGCGATTGGAACGTTCCATAGCCGGAAAATCACTTTCCGACACATTTTGATCCTTACCCATTGGAGTATTCCATCATGACGGCCAAGACATTCACAGTTATCGCCGCACTCTTCGCCACCGCGGCTTCGCTCAGCTCCTGCGGCAATACGATCCGCGGAATGGGTCAGGATACGGCCAATACCGTGAACGCCACCCAGGATGCCGGCCGTCGGGTCGACAACGCGGCTTCCCGCTAACTCTTGCCCAAGCCAAGGATCGCCACCGTACCGTAAGCGGTGCGGTGGCGGGCTCGTCAGGCGCCGGCGGCCATGCGGTTGTGGCGGCGGCTGAGGAAGTCCTTGGCGGTTTCGACCGCAACTGCCGCGTCCCGGCAGTAGGCGTCTGCGCCTACTGCCTTGCCGAATTCCTCGTTGAGCGGCGCGCCGCCGACAAGCACGACATAATCGTCGCGAATACCCTTTTCCTTCATCGTGTCGATGACGACCTTCATATAGGGCATGGTCGTCGTCAGAAGTGCCGACATGCCGAGAATATCCGGCTTCTCGCGCTCGATCGCATCGAGATAGTTTTCGACCGGATTGTTGATCCCGAGATCGACGACATCGAAGCCGGCCCCCTCCATCATCATGCCAACGAGGTTCTTGCCGATGTCGTGAATGTCGCCCTTCACGGTGCCGATCACCACCTTGCCGAGTTTCGGCGCGCCCGTTTCCGCCAGAAGCGGGCGCAGGATCGCCATGCCGGCTTTCATCGCATTGGCCGATAGCAGCACTTCCGGCACGAAGAGAATGCCGTCGCGAAAATCAATGCCGACGATCCGCATGCCCTCCACCAGCGCCTGGGTCAGCACGTCATAGGGCGTCCAGCCGCGTTCGAGCAGGATGTTGGTGGCTTCCTCGATCTCCTCCTTGAGACCGTCATAGAGATCGTCATGCATCTGTTGAACGAGTTCTTCGTCGGAAAGCTCCGAAAGAATGATGTCGTCGTCGGACATGAATTCTCTTCCCTGGCTAGAGAATGTTCCGGATGGCATTGCACCCGCAACTATGTGTAGCTGCATTTTGTTTCGCATTTTCTTTTGTAAGCGACGTCGCACGTCGGAAAGCGACACTCCGCGACGGATGATAGAATGTCTGTCTCGCACAAGCGGGTGACGCAGGAAGGCAGGGGCAGGCCTGTTCGGGAGCCTAGCATGACGCATCAAAAGACCAGGTGAGATAAGGCGAGGAAGATTATGGACGATATCAGCCAGCAGACGGATGCAGGTGCGGGCTCCGGCCGGCGCGGCCGTGGCGAGCGAGGAGCCGCCGGCAGGCGAGCTGCCCGCACCGGCGGAGGCCCCGGCGCGTCCTTGCCCTATATCACCCGCAGGATAGGCGCCTACGAAGTCCTCGATGAGGAAGGTCTGGAGCTGATCGAACGCAATGCCGATACCATCCTGGAAGAGATCGGCATCGAGTTCCGTGATGACGAGGAAGCGCTGGAACTCTGGGCGAACGCCGGTGCCGATGTCCGCGGCAGCCGCGTGCATTTCCCGAAAGGTCTCTGCCGCGAGCTTCTGAAAACCGCGCCGAAGGAATTCACCTGGCACGCCCGCAACCCGGAGCGCAGCGTCCATGTCGGCGGCAAGGCGACGATCTTTGCTCCAGTCTACGGCCCGCCCTTCGTCCGTGACCTCGATGGCGTCAGGCGTTACGCGACGATCGAGGATTTCCGCAATTTCGTAAAGCTCTCTTACCTCGCGCCGTCGATGCACTCGTCCGGCGGCACGGTCTGTGAGCCGGTTGACGTGCCGGTCAACAAGCGCCATCTCGATATGGTCTATAGTCATATCAAATATTCCGACAAACCGTTCATGGGCTCGGTCACCGCGCCCGAGCGCGCCGAAGACACGATCGCCATGGCAAAGCTCGTCTTCGGCGACGAATTCGTCGAGAACAATTGCGTCACGCTCAACCTCATCAACGCCAACTCGCCGATGGTTTTTGATGGCACGATGCTCGGTGCGCTGAAGGTTTACGCAAGACATAATCAGGCCTCGGTCGTTTCCCCCTTCATCCTGTCTGGTGCCATGAGCCCGGTCACGGTCGCCGGGACACTGACACAAATCCTGGCCGAAGTGTTGGCCGGTGCCGCGACGACGCAGCTGATCCGCAAGGGTTCGCCCGTCCTGTTCGGCACGTTTGCCGCCTCGATCTCGATGCAGTCTGGCGCCCCGACCTTCGGCACGCCGGAACCGTCGCTTGTCTCTTATGGTGCTGCCCAGCTCGCTCGCCGCCTCGGCCTGCCATTTCGTACCGGTGGCTCTCTTTGCGCCTCCAAGGTGCCTGATGCCCAGGCGGCCCACGAGTCGGCCAATACGCTCAACATGACACTGCTCGCCGGCACCAACTTTGTCCTCCACGCAGCTGGCTGGCTCGAAGGCGGGCTTGTCTCGTCCTATGAAAAATTCATGATCGATCAGGACCAGCTCGGCATGATGCAGAAAATGGCCGAAGGCGTTGATCTGTCGGTCGAAGGCCAGGCACTGGATGCGATCCGCGAGGTCGGACCCGGCAGCCACTATCTCGGCTGCAGCCATACCCAGGCGCATTTCCAGACGGCCTTCTACCGCTCGTCGCTCGCGGACAACAACTCCTTCGAGCAATGGGAAATCGAGGGCTCGAAACGCATCGAGGACCGCGCCAATGCGCTGTGCCGTTCATGGCTCGACCACTACGAGGCCCCGCCGCTCGATCCGGCGATCGACGAGGCCTTGCTTGCCTTCATCAAGGACCGCAAGGATTCGACGCCCGACGCCTTCACCTGAAGAGAGCCCGAGGCCGCCAGGGAGCAAGGCGGCGCAAGGCAGGTTGCCGATTTCATTCAGGGCAGCGTCTGGCGCCCACACTACGAATACAAGGGGCCGCGCTGAAGTCATGAGCGGCCTCTGGTCCATCTGTGGCGAGATCGAAACCGCTCTGAAACCGAGCGGCATATTGATCCGCGGTACGGTGGATTTCGTCGCGGGCGAGGGGCCTTTGCTCATGGGCGGCGGCCACGCCACCTCCGTTGTCCTGCTCGGCAATGCCGGTGGCTCGATCTGGCCAGCCTTCTCTCGATGGAAGCAGAGCTATGACGGACCCGACCCGCTCGACACATGGTCGAAAGAGGTCATCGGGCCTCTGGCGGAAACGCTCGGAGGTACGCCCTATTTCCCGTCCGATCCGCCTTGGCTGCCATTCCAGCAATGGGCAATGCGTGCTGAGGGACTGAAACCCTCGCCGCTCGGCATCCTTATACATCCGCAATACGGTCTATGGCACGGCTATCGCGGGGCTATCGGCTTCCTCACGGCGGTCGGAACCGACAGTGCCGGGTGTCTTGTCACTCAGAAGGGACATGCCTGTGACAGCTGCGAAACGAAACCGTGCCTGACCATCTGTCCTGTCTCGGCCGTAGGTCCTGATCCTGTAGATTTCTCGGTGCCGGCCTGTCGCAGTTATCTCTCCACACCTTCGGGGCAGAGTGGCTGCATGGCCTCCGGCTGTCTTGCGCGCGATGCCTGTCCGGTCGGCACAGAATACCGCTACCCACCGGAGCAACTCGAATTCCACATGCAGGCGCTGGGCTGAGGCGCGTCAAAATCGCCATCAGCGGACGGAGACATTGCGTCTGAAAACAGTCGCGCTACATTCATATTGCCTGACATATGAAACCACCTGGGAGGAGTGACTGTATGAAACGCATGTGGCCCGATGAGTTTGACTACGTTCTGGACGGTGCCGAGGAGGTCATTCTAGAGGCTCCGGCCACGGTAAATGATGATGGCGAGGAACTCGACGCGATCCACCGGCCCGCCTTGAGGGTTCGCCTGTCGCAGCAAGATTTCGAACGGATCTGGCCACTCGCCGAGGCCCGTTACCGGCTGGATGGACGCTTCGCCGGCAAAGCAATCACACTGATTACCAACAATCCGCATTACCACGCCTGGCATCCGGCCGATGGCGGGTCGGTCGAAAATGTTTCGGACAGCGGCGTCAAGTACGCGACGAAATATGTCGTCGCCCACTTCCTTCTCGACGACGTACGCGAACCCGCCGTTCCGGCCTGAAGCGCTCACCGACCACGGAAAAACGGCGACGTGCCGGATATCGACCGGCTCCTGATGATGGGGGCCGGTCGTTGTTTATGTCGGCCGAGGCGCATCGCGGAATTTTTTTCGCCGACCACCCAAGGATTTTCCTGCAGCCTGCGTCTAAGCTCGAAATGACAGGGAAGTGGACGGGACGAGCTTGAACGCCGAGATCCTCCAGAAAGCGTGCGAAGGTGACCGGGATGCATTCTCGGCACTGATCGAGGCACATTACGATTTCATCCATGCGGTCGCCTGGCGCTGGTCCGGTGCAGCAAGCGATGCCGAAGATATCGCCCAGGATGTCTGCATCCGGCTGGGCAGGGCCATTCGCAGCTTCCGCGGTGCCTCAACCTTTCGCACCTGGCTCTACACCCTGACGCTGAATGCAGTGCGCGATCACCAGCGCCAGGCCGCCCGCCGCAGTCGCGGTGAAAAACGGCTCGCGAGCGATCCGCTTTATGTTTCGGCATCTTGCGAACGCGATGACGGCGACGATGACACGCTCTGGACCACGGTTCGCACCCTGCCGGAAAAACAGCGCGATTCGGTCCTGCTCGTTTATGCCGAAGGCCTCAGCCACGCAGCGGCGGCCGATGTGCTCGGTTGCTCCGAAAAGACCGTTTCCTGGCATCTGCATGAGGCACGCAAACGATTGAAGGACCTTCTGAAACAGGAGGCAGTCTGACCATGACCGACGAATTCGACAGATTGCGGAATACCCCCCCGGCTCCCACGCCATCGAAGGCCGCACGCACCCGTGCAATGGCTGCTGCCATGCAGGCTTTCGATGCCGAGGAAAAAAATGCCAGCCGCCCCCAAGGAAAAACCTGGTGGCACCGTCAAAGCTCCATCTTCAACCGGATCTGGAGCAACAACATGATTACCCGGCATCATTATCTCGCAGGCTCGGCGCTCGCCACACTTCTGCTCGTCCCATCCGCCGCTTATCTGACATTCGAGCTGACACGCGGCGGCCTGCCGGTTGTGACCGGCATTTCCGCCTCACCACCAGCGGAAGCCCCAACGGAGCAGGCACAGAAGCAGGAGATCGACCCTGAGGTCCGACAGGAAAGCACCGTCACCGCAGATGAAATCGCCAGATTGCTGAGCAGTGGAGAGGCATCCGGCGGGGGCGCAAAACGATCGACACCGGAATTGGCCAAGCCGATGCCAGCACCCATGGCCGAGCCTGTATCGCCTGCACCTGTCGCACCGTTGGCTTCCCGTGCTGCGCCTCAGGCGGATGTGCGTTACGGAAACATCTCAACCTTTGATGCCGTTGCCGTGCCGCCCGAACAAGGCCGCGACCGTTTCGCCAATGCCGATCCCAATTCCGTCAAAAGCGTTGCCACCGATCCGGTCTCGACCTTCTCCGTCGATGTCGACACGGTATCCTATTCGGTCGTGCGTCGTGCATTGATGCAGGGGCGATTACCCGATCCCGACAGCGTTCGCGTCGAGGAAATGGTCAACTATTTCCCTTACGACTGGCCGCGCCCACAAACGGCCGAAACGCCGTTCCGCACCAACGTCACCGTGACACCGACGCCCTGGAATGCCGGTACGCAGCTGATGAGCGTGGCAATCAAGGGGTACGAGATGGCGGCGGCTGTCGCGCCGCCCGCCAATCTGGTTTTCCTGATCGATGTCTCCGGTTCGATGGAGGCGCCGGACAAGCTGCCGCTGTTGAAAAGCGCTTTCCGCCTTCTGGTCGGCAGGCTTGGACCGCAGGACAAGGTGTCGATCGTCACCTATGCCGGTTCCGCCGGCACGGTGCTTGAGCCCACCCCCGCCAGCGAGCGTGACAAGATCCTCAACGCCATCGACACTCTGCAGCCGGGTGGTTCGACGGCCGGCGCAGAAGGGATCGAGGCTGCCTATAGCCTGGCGCGTCAGGCCTTCATCAAGGATGGCGTCAATCGCGTCATGCTGGCGACGGACGGCGATTTCAATATCGGCGCATCCAGCGATGACGATCTCAAGCGGCTGATCGAGGACCGCCGCCGCGACGGTATCTATCTTTCGGTTCTCGGCTTCGGGCCGGGTAATCTCAACGATAGCCTGATGCAGACGCTCGCCCAGAACGGCAACGGCACGGCAGCCTATATCGATACGCTGGCCGAAGCCCAAAAGACGCTGGTGGATGAGGCGGGTTCGACCCTTTTCCCGATCGCCAAGGACGTCAAAATCCAGGTCGAGTTCAACCCGGCCCGGATCGCCGAATACCGGCTGATCGGCTACGAGACCCGCGCCCTGAAGCGCGAGGATTTCAACAATGATCGCGTTGATGCCGGCGATATCGGTTCCGGCCATACGGTGACGGCGATCTATGAAGTGACACCGAAAGGCAGTGAAGCCGTGCTCAACGATCCGCTGCGTTACGGAAAACCGTCTCCCGAAACATTTTCGGCTCCGGCGTCCGATGAACTTGCCTTCATCAAGATCCGCTACAAGCAGCCGGATGGTGACACGAGCAAGCTCATCACCACGGCGGTGACCCAGGCGAATTCTGTCGGCGATTTCAACGCGGCGCCGCAGGACGTCCGCTTTGCCACGGCTGTTGCTGCTTTCGGGCAGAAGCTGCGCGGCACACAGGCGCTCGACGCCTATTCCTACGGCTCGATCCTCGACATCGCCCGCAATGCGCGCGGCGAAGACCCGTTCGGTTATCGATCAGGCTTTTTGGATCTGGTCCGGTTTGCCGATACGCTGAAGCGCTAGAAGGGAAGGCGTCTCAAACCGGCGCCTTGGGATAGGCCCGCTCCAGGCCGCCGGAGCGGGTCAGCCCCTGTTTGAAAGCCAGATAGGCCGGATGCTGGCTGGATTTCGCAGCTTCCGCCAAGCGGATCTGCAGCCGGTCAGGAGCTGTATTGCCCAGCCACTCGCCGCATTTCTCGAGCCTCAACGTATTGAGAAAACGCGCTTCGGAGGCCTGATCGAGATGAAGATGGATACCAGCCAGCATCAGATCGTCCTGCGCGGGAGTTTCCATCAGGAGCTTCAGCCAGCCCTGCTTTTCGTCTGAAAGAGTGGTCAGCGCTTCGGCCACGGTCTCGCGGCTGCCGATTGTCGATACACTGGTCATGCGTAGCCCCCGTTGCCTTCAGCTCCGGCGACGACGGCGCTCCCGGCCGGAATCGCCACCCGATTCACTGGCCATCTTATTGCGGAGCGGGCCGATCTTGTCGACGATTTCTTCAATGGTCGGGCGAGGGCGTGGCGTATAGTCATCCAGAGCCGCGCGCATTGCCGCCAGATGTTCGCAGGAGGTGCCGCAGCACCCGCCGATGATTTTTGCACCCGCGTCTCGGGCAAGCCGCGCATATTCGGCCATCAGCGGCGGGGTGCCGGAATAATAGATTTCCGATCCGCGAAATTCCGGAATGCCGCAATTGCCCTTCACGATCGTGATCGCATCGGACTCTGCCTCCGTCATGTCGAGCAACGAGGAAAGAATGTCGGAGGCGCCGACGCCGCAATTGGCCCCGACCGCTTCCGGACCTGTCCCGATATCGGCGGCGACACCATGAATATCCTTGGGATTGAGCCCCATCATAGTCTTGCCGGCCGTGTCGAACGATCCGGTATATGTATAGGGCAAGCCGACCTTCACCGCCGCTTCCGCCGCGGCGCGAATTTCGTCAACTGCCGACATGGTCTCGATCCAGGCGACATCCACTCCGCCGGCCTTCAACCCTTCCATCTGTTCGACAAAGGCTTGAACGGCATCTTCATAGGAGAGGGCCCCGAGCGGGATCAGCAACTCGCCCGTCGGCCCCACCGAACCGGCAACGATCACTGTGCGCCCCGCATCGTCGGCAACCCCGCGTGCGATCTCGGCCGCCCGCTTGTTGAGCTCGAACACCCGGTCCTGTGCGTGATGCAGTTTCAGCCGGTGACGCGTGCCGCCGAACGTGTTGGTGAGAATGATATCGGCGCCGGCATCGACGAAATCCTTATGTAGCCTAGTGATCCGTTCCGGGTGCGCCTCGTTCCACAGTTCCGGCGCTTCACCCGCTTCGAGACCGGCGGCAAACAGGTTGGTTCCGGTGGCTCCATCGGCCAGAAGGACGCCTTTTTCGGCAAGCAGAGCGGTCAACGGATTGTTCGTCGGCATGGCAGCCTCCTAAAATCGAAAGTCAGATATAAAGATTTCTTTATATCCTTTCAACCAGCAGGGCATGCGCCGACTGCGACGCGGGCGCTTCTGTTTCCGTCTTCATTCCGCAGCCATCTTCGAGGCTTCCGAGCCTGCCGGGGTCACCATCGCCGCCATCATCGTCTGCAGATCAAGCGTGCCGATTGGCGTTCCCGCTTCGTCGATAACCGTTGCCTTCGTCTGCCCGCCCTCGGTCATCACCTTGGCGGCGGCTTCGAGCGTGGTGGTCGCGCCGATGCGCACCCCCTCTGCCATTCCGTCGAACGGTTTCATCACTGTCTTTGCCTGGATCACACGACCGCGGTTTACTTCCTTGACGAATGCGGTGATGTAGTCATCGGCCGGTGACAAGACGATATCCTGACCGGTTCCCTGCTGCACCACCTGACCATCGCGAAGAATGGTGATCTTGTCGCCGAGCCTCAGAGCCTCGTCCAGATCATGGGTGATGAACACCACGGTCTTCTTCAGTTACGCCAGCAGGTCTAGAAGCACGGTCTGCATATCCACGCGGATCAATGGGTCGAGCGCCGAATAGGCCTCGTCCATCAACAGGATGTCGGCATCGTTGGTCAGCGCACGGGCAAGGCCGACACGCTGCTGCATACCGCCGGACAACTGGTTGGGATAATGATTTTCGAACCCGGCCAGACCCACGCGCTCGATCCAGTATTGCCCCTTCTTCAAACTTTCCGAGCGGGGAACGCCCTGGATATCCAGCCCGTAGACGGCATTTTCGATCACCGTGCGATGCGGCAGGAGGGCGAATTTCTGGAACACCATCGCCGTCTTGTGGCGGCGGAATTCGCGCAAGGCCCGCTCGTTCATGCCGCAGACATTGACCCCGTCATAAATCACTTCGCCATAGGTCGGCTCGATCAGCCGGTTGATATGGCGGATCAGAGTCGACTTGCCGGAGCCGGAAAGCCCCATGACGACGGTAATGCCACCGGCCGGCATGGAAATGTTGATGTCCTTCAGACCCAGCACGTGTCCGTGGCGTTCGTTGAGCTCCGCTTTGGAAAGGCCGTTCCTGACCGCCTCGACATGCTGGCGGGCATTCGGCCCAAAAATCTTGTAGAGGCCTTTGATCTCGATGCCGTGACTAGCCATGCACCACCTCCGAATGACGCTGAAGCCGCATGCCGAAGGCCTGGCTGGTCCGATCGAAGATGATGGCGATCGCCACAAGCGCAAAACCGTTGAGGAAGCCGTAGGTGAAAAACTGGTTGTTGATCGCCTGCAGCGTATTGCGGCCAAGCCCGCCAACACCGACCATCGAGGCAACGACCACCATGGCAAGCGACATCATGATCGTCTGGTTGATGCCGGCCATGATCGTCGGCAGCGCCAGCGGCATCTGCACGTTCCAGAGTTTCTGACCGCGGGATGACCCGAATGCATCCGCCGCTTCCAGCACCTCCTTGTCGACCAGCCTGATTCCCAGATTGGTAAGGCGGATCATCGGCGGAACGGCATAGATGACAACTGCGATCAGTCCCGGCACCTTGCCGATGCCGAAAATCACCACAACGGGAATGAGGTAGACGAAACTCGGCATCGTCTGCATCACATCGAGGATCGGATTGATCACGCCCTGCACGCGTTCCGAGCGCGCCATTAGGATGCCGATCGGCAGGCCGATCACGATGGCGATCAGTGTCGAGACGGTAACGATCGCAAGCGTGGTCATCGTGTCTTCCCACAGGCCGACAAAACCGATGAGCAACATCCCGACCGCTGTGCCGACGGTAATGCGGATGCTTCGGCTACCAAAATAGACGACCAGCAGCATGACGATCAGCACCACCGTCCAGGGAGACGTCGTGAATAACCTCTCCAGATAGTTCAGAAACCACTGCAACGGTGCTTTCAGTGCGTCGATAATAAATCCGTATTCACGCACGAGGCCTCTGAAGCCATCGTCGATGACTTGGCGTGCCTGGCGAATGTAACTGTCGCTGATGGCCGGGAACCGACAGAAGGCCCGTGGCAGGAACTCGCAGATCGCCATGCTTTTCCCCTTGTTTTGCCTGTTTTCGTCTTGCCCGCGCGTTTCGCTGAAGCCTCTTGCCGGCATGGCTTTCCGGCAGCGGTTTTTTGTGCGGTCTGGCAATCATTGCGGACGAATGTGCCTGCCGCCCCCCAATGAACGACATTATGCTGTCGGGATACGCGACGTCATGAGGTAGAAAGGCGGCGGCGATCCGCCACCTTTCATATCTGCATCAAAGCGATGCCTTGACCTTTTCAGCGATTTCCGGAGAAACCCATTTGGTCCAGACGTCCGGCTGGGTTTCCAGGAAGTGCTTGGCGGCGTCCGCATTGGTGCCCTGGTTGTCCGTCTGCCAGGCGAGGATGCCGTTGACGGTGGCATTGGTCCATTTGCGGGCCTTGATGTAATCCATCGCAACGCCCGCCTTGTCGGCGAAATCCTTGGTCACGACCGTGAAGGCCTGGGATGTCGGGTAGGAGTTGACCTTCGGGTCCGGGCAGTCCGGCACGGCGGTGCAGGCGTCCCAGCTTGCCTTGTCATGCGGCACGTCGAAGGACAGCTTCACCATTTCGTATTTGCCCAGAATGGCGGTCGGTGCCCAGTAATAGCCCAGCCAGCCGGTCTTCTTTTCAAATGCGTTGGCGATCGAACCATCGAGGCCCGCAGCCGAACCGGTATCGACGAGGTCAAACCCCTTTTCCTTGGCGCCGATGGCTTTGTAGAGGTTGGCGGTGGATACCTGGCAGTTCCAGCCCGACGGGCAGTTGGTCACCGCAGCCTTGGACGGATCTTCCGGGGCAGGGAAGAGCTCCGGATGCTTGAGCGCATCCTCGACGGTCTTGATATCCGGATGGGCGTCGGCCAGGAATTTCGGGATCCACCAGCCTTCGACCGCGCCGTCGGCGAGGATTTCTGCTGCCTCGATCAGCCGGCCTTCCTTGACGGCGGCATCGAGCGGGGTGCGCACCGCATTGACCCAGAATTCCGGCGCCATGTCCGGCTGAGCCTTTTCATTCATCGAGGTGAAGGTCGGCATCGTGTCGCCGGTGACCAGCTCGACGGTACAGCCGTAACCTTCTTCAAGGATGATCTTGTCGACATTGGCGGCAACGCCGGCCGAAGCCCAGTTCATTTCAGCAATCGAGATCGAACCGCAATCCGCCTGGGCTGCTCCGGCAAACCCGTAAAGACCGGCTGCAAAGACGGTGGAAGCGAGGAGTTTCTGCATCGTAAGACCTCCCAGTCTTATTGTTGACAATCGATACGTGGAGCCGGTGTTACCGAAATCCGTGATGAAAGCGCCTGGGAGCAGCGTCGCCGCGCCCTTAATACGGTCGCTGTCTGCATGCGTCTTTTGCTATCCGGCAACAGCCGCAGATAGGGCGCATTTTCCTGTCAGCACAGGCAGCGTACGGCTTTCATCAAATAAATCAACAGCAACTGTCAGCGCTGCTGATCCAGAAAATCTTGTCGTGATTTGGATGAGCGCGATTTTTGCTTGGTGGGAGGTCTAAAAACGATCAATTGCCGCCTATCTGCGCTGTTGATCTTTGCGCAACTTCGGTGCGATCAGAAATAGCAGCAAAGTCACGCCCGAAGTTTGACGTTTTGTAGTCGATTAGCGGCGCGGGACATTTTCGGAAAAATCGTGACGCTTGGAAGAAAAAACATGCGGTGGGCAAATATTCCACGATGTGCGTGCCTGGCAATAACCATCCGGTAAGGAAGTCGCGCTAAATATCTTGACGCGGATGAAAACTCCGTCAGCGGCGCCGGTTTTTTGTAGTGCGTACCGGTCGCCTCTTTAACGCCTTTGGCGTTTCCCTCACTGATAAATATGTGGTTGCCCGCCATCGCGTCTTGACGGATCTGTGCGTGCCGCCACGGGCGTTGAATGGCCTGGTTTGGCCGCCGAGCATATGCGCAGCGATATCGCAAGGATCGGGTGGGCCGGGTTCAGCCTGAATTCGACGTCCTGATAAAGCCGAATATCGACATGCGGCGCTTGTTGTCGGAAGGCCGCGACTGCCTGAATGCCTTGGGAGCCTCGGAATTCCAGGCGATCTGCACGCCGTCATTGTTCCTGAATACGTAGAGCATGTGGGTGTTTCCTCGGTGGCTGCGAGCTGTTCGCCACGCCTTGTCTTTTGTCGATCCAATACGCCTCCGCAAGGCGCCGCGCCACTCTACAAATCGTCACTCGATGTCGCAAAAAGGATAGCGTATGCAAATGCACAGGCGGCCTTCAAATAGGCTCGTTTCATAGAGACCGGTTGACTTCGCCGGGCGCATGCCCGACGATCCATGTGCAATGCGAATCCAGACAAACCCTAACACGGACCGGACGCCTCTGATATCTACGAATCGTCCGGTTTCGTCTGGCCTTTATGCGACTTTTCCCCAATGATCCTAACTGGCAAAACGGCTCTTGTGCTCGGCGGTGCGCGCTCCGGCAAGTCGGCTTTCTCTGAACGTCTGGCTCACGCCTCATGCCTTGAGCGCCACTATATCGCGACCGGTCGCGCCTATGATGACGAGATGCGCGAGCGCATTGTTCGCCATCAGGATGATCGCGGACCGTCTTGGGTCACGCATGAGGAACCGGTTGAGCTGAGCCATACACTCCGCGTAATCGACAGGCCGGG
The DNA here is from genome assembly GCA_023451735.1 of Pseudomonadota bacterium. Classification (GTDB taxonomy): domain Bacteria; phylum Pseudomonadota; class Alphaproteobacteria; order Rhizobiales; family Rhizobiaceae; genus Neorhizobium. The sequence continues at coordinate 25,495 of JAEXYH010000084.1, forward strand.
ACGTGTGGTCCTGGTCGATTGCCTGACACTCTGGGTCACCAACCTGATGATGGAAGGCGAGGATATTTCGGCGCGTTCCACGGAACTGGCTGCGCAACTCTTGGGCCTTCAAGCCACGATCATTCTTGTTTCGAATGAGGTCGGTCTGGGGATCGTGCCCGAAAACAAGATGGCGCGCGAGTTTCGCGATCACGCCGGACGCTTGCATCAGCAGATCGCAACCGCTGCCGACGAGGTGTTTTTCGTCGCCGCCGGCCTGCCGCTCCGCATGAAGGGTTGACCGTCCTCAATATTACCAGCCAAGCCACACTCGGGCAGGGTGGTTCGGATCGGCAAGCAGTTTTGTCGCCAGTACGAGGCATGACAGAACCAGCAGCGGCTTGATGATCTTCGCGCCCTTCTTCATCGCTAGCCCCGAGCCGATCTGTGCGCCGATGAACTGGCCGACGCCCATCAGCAGTCCGACCTTCCACAGGATCGAGCCGGTCACGGCAAAGACCAGGAACGAGCCGAAATTCGAGCCGAAATTGAGAAGTTTTGTATGGGCCGTCGCTTTCAGCATGCCGAAGCCGGCGAGAAGCACGAATCCCAGCATATAGAACGAGCCCGCTCCCGGCCCGAATACGCCATCGTAGAGGCCGATCAGCGGAATGGCAGTAAGGCCGAAGACGAAGGGCGTCACCCGGCGGTGACTGTCGATGTCGGCAAGGTTCGGCTTGAAGGCGAAGAACAAGGCGATCGCGATCAGCAGGAAAGGAATGGCCGCCGCGAGCAGGGAGGCTGGCACTATTGAGGCGAGCACCGCGCCGATCGCGCCACCCGCCATCGCCGTCAAGGCCATCGGCATCTGGCTGCGCAGGTTCACATGACCCTTACGGGCATAAGCGATAGTAGCCGATGCAGCGCCGAATTGGCCTTGTAGCTTGTTTGTGGCGATTGCTTCGAGAGGCGGGATGCCCGCGATCAGCAGCACCGGGATGGTGATCAGCCCGCCGCCGCCGGCGATCGCATCGACGAAACCGGCAAAGCAGGCGGCAAGGAACAGGATGAACAGCAGTTCGAAGGCGATATCCGGCACGGCAAGCACTCAGGAAGGAGGATATGTGGAGGGAGCCGCCTTGTGGCACCGAACCCGCTCCCGGGCAAGACCTGCCGGAGCCGCGATGGTTCCATGATGCCGCAACAGGATTGCACCCCGCCCGAATGCCGTTATGGTGCGCGGCCTTCGCATTCGATTGAAAGACTGGATAAGCCCGCATGCTTAAAGTGATATTCGACACCGATCCTGGCGTGGACGATGCTATGGCGCTTCTCTACCTGCACCGGCATCCGGGTATAGACCTCGTTGGTGTCACGACGGTATTCGGCAACGCGCCGATCGAGATCACCACGCGCAACGCCCAGTTCCTCCATCAGAAATGGAAGATCGCGGCGCCGATCGCGAAAGGCGCAGGCAAGGCGTATGATGACGGTCGCGATGCCGCGCATTTTGCGCCCGTCGTCCATGGCGAGGATGGGCTCGGCAATATCGGCGTGCCGCTGGAGGTCGACCATCCGCTTGACGAACGCGGAGCTGTACAGTTCATCATCGACACGGTGAGAGCCGATCCGGGCAATGTCACGCTCGTCGCCGTCGGTCGCATGACCAATCTGGCACTGGCGTTGAAGGCAGATCCGGAAATCGCATCCCTGGTCAAGGAAGTGGTGATCATGGGCGGCGCCTTCGACGTCAACGGCAACGTGACGCCGGCGGCGGAAGCCAATATCCACGGTGATCCGGAAGCTGCCGATGTCATCTTCACGGCGCCCTGGAAGGTGACGATCATCGGTCTCGACGTGACCATGAAGACCACCATGTCGTCGGACTATCTGGCGAAAATGGTCGAGGCCGGGCCAGCGGAACTCAAGCTCCTCTCCGATCTCTCGCAATATTACATCGACTTCTACCGTCAGCGCGTCGGCCTCGACGGCATGGCGCTGCATGACAGCTGCGCCTGCGTCTACCTCACCGAACCGCAGCTCTTCGAGGTCCGCACCGGACCCGTTCGCGTCGTCTGCGGTGGCATTGCCGACGGCAAGACCATTCAGGCGCCGGATCAGGGTCGCAAGTTCATCGGCAGTGCGTGGGATGGTGTGCCGAGCCAGGTTGTCTGCACCGGTATCCAGCCGGAATCTGTGCTGGAGGCCATTCGCGCCGTTCTCGTGGAAGGCCGCGCGCCTTAACTCTCTCGTATAATGCGGGCGGTCAGTCGCCGCCCGCAGTCACTGCCAGCTTGTCGAGATCCGGCACAAAGACCTGACGGTTGTTCTCGATGTGAATGAGCCCATCCTTGCGCAGCTTCGTCATCTGGCGGCTGACCGTTTCGATCGTCAATCCGAGAAAATCCGCGATGTCGGCGCGCGACAGCGGCAGCTCGAACGCGCTGGCGCCAAGCCGGTCGGGATCCGCATGGGCTGCCACCAGCACCAGCAGGCTTGCAACCTTCTCGCGGGCCGATTTGCGCCCGAGCGTCAGCATCCAGTCACGCGCCTCATCCAATTCCGTCAGCGCTTGGTTGTGCAGCCGGCTGCCGAGTTCCGATGATTCGGAAATCATCCGTTCAAGGATCTTTCGCGGCAACACGCATAGTTCAGTGTCCGTTGCCGCTTCCGCCGCCATCAAGCTTTCACCGAGGAACGGGCGGCCCATGAAATCCGGTGCGAACTGCAGGCCGACGATCTGCTGGCGCCCGTCCGCCATGATCTTTGACAGCTTCACCACGCCTCTGAGAATGTTCGAATAGGAATGAACCTGCTGCCCCTGACCGATAAGCTCGGTACCTGCTTCCACGGCCTTGCGCTGGGAGTGCTTGTTCAATTCGGTCAATTGAAGCGGGGTGAGCGTGGAACAGACACCGCTATGGCGCGCGTCACAGCCACGACAGACCAGCGGCACCTCGTGAATGTCCAGTATTTTTAGCTGCGCATCCATTCCCATTCCCCCACACCGGCGCATCCGCCCCGAAAATCGGAATTGATTTTCGCAAAGCCTGATGCACTGCTCAAAAGCTACAGCGTCCTCGATGCACCAGAAGTGCGGTGCGGCGCTGCAGGCGGCGATCAATGGTCCGAACTTGGTTCACTTGACGTTCTCATGCTTGATCCACGTCAAAGTCGCTAAAATAATCCGCAGGTAGCTCTTAAGGCGCATGAGAAGAGGTGCGCCATGAGTGAAAGATTGCTTGCGAAATATTCAGGCTCGGTGCCGCGATACACTAGCTATCCGACTGCGCCGCATTTTCACACTGGTGTAAATTGCGACATCTATTCGCAGTGGCTGTCAGAACTCGATTCTTCGAGCAATCTGTCACTCTATCTTCACATACCTTATTGCGACCGGCTCTGTTGGTTCTGCGCCTGCCATACCAAGCAGACGCTCCGTTATGAGCCGATCACCATCTATCTTGCAGCCCTCCGGCGGGAGATCGCCGCCGTTGGTGCGAAAGTGCCGGCAGGTGCCAAGGTCACCGCCATCCATTTCGGCGGCGGTTCGCCGACAATGCTGAAGCCTGAGGACATGACCGACCTGATGGCTTGTCTGAGGGCGTCTTTCGATGTGGCAGGCGATGCCGAAATCAGCGTCGAGATGGACCCGAACGATCTGGACGAAGCCCGTTACGATGCGCTGGCTGCAATCGGCCTGACCCGGGCAAGCCTCGGTGTCCAGGATTTCGATCCGACCGTGCAGAAAGCGATCAATCGTATCCAGACCTTTGAGCAGACCAAGTCCGTCGTCGATGCAGTCCGGGCACGCGGCGTCGGTTCGGTCAATTGCGATGTCCTTTATGGTCTTCCTTATCAGACCCTTGACGGCGTGGGACGCACGCTCTCGGATATATTGTCTCTGGCGCCCGATCGGGTTGCGCTTTTCGGTTATGCCCATGTGCCATGGATGAAGAAACACCAGACGATGATTCCCGAAACGGCGTTGCCGGATGTCGGCGAGCGTTTCCGCCAGAACAATTTTGCCAGCCAGATGCTTCTCGATGCGGGCTACCAGCAGATCGGTATCGATCACTTCGCAAAGCCGTCTGATTCGATGGCCGTTGCGGCAAAAACGGGCCGGCTACGGCGCAATTTCCAGGGCTATACGACCGATAGCGCCGATGCGCTGATCGGTCTCGGAGCATCCTCGATCAGCCAGCTGCCTCAAGGATATGTGCAGAATATGCCGGCGACCGGCGAATATCAGCGCCTGGTCGAGGGCGAGGGGCTGGCGGCGGTAAGGGGGGTGGAATTGTCGGAAGACGATCGCATGCGCGCCTATATCATAGAGCGTCTGATGTGCGATTTCGGTTTTGATTTCATGCCTTTGCTCGCAAATTTCCCGACCGGCGCCCAGGCCTTGATCGCCGAGGCCCGCGCCTTTGCCCGCAGCAATCCGGACGATATCTGCCGTGTCGGCAATGCATCCTTCACGATCACGCCGCAGGGCCGGCCGTTCACTCGGACAATCGCCGCAGTCTTCGATCGCTACATTGAGAACGGTCGCGGCAGGCACTCTATTGCGGTCTAGGCCGCAAACCTTCATGATTGCGCTCTCGACGATTGCTGTTTAGGCAACAGTTTCGGTGCAAATTTTGCGCCCGAAAAAACGAAGCCATTGGCATTTGGAACCGTTTTCCCTATGTGGGGCTACGAATTACATATTCTCAAAGGACATGGGCGTGACTGCTACATTCGACAAAGTTGCCGACATCATTGCTGAAACCAGCGAAATCGACCGGGAAACCATTACGCCGGAAAGCCACACGATCGACGATCTCGGCATCGACAGCCTTGACTTCCTAGACATCGTCTTCGCGATCGACAAGGAATTCGGCATCAAGATCCCGCTCGAGCAGTGGACCCAGGAAGTCAACGAGGGCAAGGTTTCGACGGAAGAATATTTCGTTCTGAAAAACCTCTGTGCCAAGATCGACGAGCTGAAGGCGGCCAAGGGCTAAAGTCCTGCCGTAAACCAGATGCTGCTTGAATATTTCCAGATGATCGATCGGGTGGAAACGCTCGATCTCGAAGGAAAGACGCTGACGGCGCGGTCTACCGTGCCGGCAAAAAGCCCGGTGTTCGAAGGTCACTTTCCCGGCATGCCTCTCGTGCCGGGTGTCCTTCTTATCGAAACCATGGCGCAGGCGTCGGGCATGCTCGTGCTTGCCGCGACCGATTTCGCCGCCATGCCGTTCCTGATGTCCGTCGATGGCGCCAAGATGCGCGCCTTCGTCGAGCCCGAAGCCGTGCTCGACATTGAAGCGTATCTCGAACACGAAGGGTCGGGCTATGCCGTCACCAAGGCGAAAATCTCGTCCGGCGGCAAAAAGGTCTGCGACGCACAGCTGAAATTGCGCACCATGCCTTTTTCCGAAATTCCGCTGGCGCCGATCGTGCGCAAGCGGGCGGAAGAGGTAGGTCTGGTCGCAGCGATGGGCGCGCGTATCTGAGGCATGTCGTGCCGGGCCTTACGCGGCTCTGCCATCATGCCATGCGATGGATTAGGGATCCGAAGCGTGGCGAACCAGCTCAACGGTTCGATACGCTTCGGTTCGTCGTTTGAAGCCCGCAAACTGGGCAAAGTCCGCGAAAGAGGACAAAGATGAAGTCTGACAATGATGTTGTGATCACCGGTATCGGCATTGTCACCGGCCAGGGCGTCGGCAAGGAGGCGCATGTCGCGCTCCTGTCCGGATCCGCTGCCGGCAAGCCGACCGTGGAAACCGAGCGTTTCGCGCCCTATCCGGTCCATCCGCTGCCCGAAATCGACTGGTCCACCCAGATCGTCAAGCGCGATCAGCGCCAGATGGAAAACTGGCAGCGCCTCGGTGTGTTTGCCGCCGGTCTGGCGCTCGATGACGCCGGTCTGAAGGACGACGCGGAAGCCTGCGC
>JAEXYH010000022.1 GCA_023451735.1 Pseudomonadota bacterium
AGGAGCTTCCGAAGTTGAAGCTCGGCCGGCTGACCCTTTGGAAAGAGGCGACCAACACGAACAGATATTCTGGCCGCAAAATGAGCGACGCCCTCTTCATAGCGAAGAAGGCGTCGGGTCGTCTCGATATCGGTGACAAGAAAGAGCTCGATAAAGCCGTCTGGCGCAAACCTTATCGGATCAAATTGACGCCAACCTCGCGCTACATCAGGGACAAGCTCTTCTCGTAGCAGCGCCATTGCCGCCCGTCAGTGGGTTTTGGACTCGCCCCAGTTTTCCGAATCAGGCTTTGGCGTATCGGGAACGCTCGGGTCAGTGGTGTTCTGCGGGTTCTTCTCCCAAGGCTTGTCGCTTTGCGAGAGATTGTACCGATCCTGATGCTCCCGAGGATCGTCGGTCGGGCCTGTCGTTTTTCTTGTGCATGATATCCGTCCTCAACTTGTCGCCTTGCCGACATAAGCCAGCGTGACTTTCCCGACATTATCCCGCACCCAATCCGCCATCCTTTGCTCTTCAGCGAGCGACAGGTCGAGGATGCCCTTTGCGCCGGACTGTCCGGCTTGCTGGCTCAGCGCGATCAAGGACACATAGGCCGCGATTTCGAAATTCTCGAAAGCATTGTTGGCGAAGGTGTTCTTGAGGATCTCATCGGGCGCGGCAGAATGGAAAAGGGCAGTGACGTTCGCCACAAGTGACTGGTCGGTGTCTTTCAAAGTCGAATTGTCCTCGCCCAAATCCGCCAGCAGACGTTCGAGACGCGAAATCTGCTCCTTGGTCTCCGCCAGATGGGACCTGATTGCGGCCTTCATATAAGGCGCCACCGATGCGCTCGTCGCGATCTGCAGGATACCCGCTCCCGACCGCAATGCGGACACGCCCGCGAGGATCGCCGCGCCGGGAACCCGCGCATTGCCGGATATGACCAGCACGCGTCCACGTGCGTCCTTTCCATCACCGTTTTTATGGAGGGGAAGCGGGTTGGCGCGCAGATACTCCACTGACAGTTCACGATACGCCATCGTCATCGGGCCGCTCCGTTGTCGTCCGGCTCCGCCGTAACGGGCGCACCTTCGCGCTTCAGCGGAGCTACGTGATTGTACCTCACCAAGTGCATCGCCTGGTCGCCGTCCTCCAGCCCGTATTCGGTGACGGAGCAATTCGCCACGTCACCCTCGCGATCAATCGCGAGGATCGTCTTCTCGTCCATCGATTCCAGAAGGTAGCGTAGGCAGAGTACGACGACCTGGTGGGCGACAATAAGCACGCGTTCTTCAGCGTAGTGCAGACTGATAGAGTCGAGAACGCTCCGAAGCCGCAGCACAACATCCGCCCAGCTCTCGCCTGCCGGGGGGCGGTAGTAGAATTTACCGACGAGCGCGCGCCGCTCCGCTTCTTCCGGGTGCCGCTGCTCGATACCGGCCCTCGTCAGACGATCGAGGATTCCAAATTCCTTCTCCCGCAGGCGCTCGTCGTGCCCGGTCTTCACGGAGCGATCGCCAGTGCCGATTATTCGCATGATGATTTCGGTAGTCTGTTGCGCTCGCATGTACGGTGAGCTGAGCACCACGCTCGGCTGTTCATGCGCAGGAATATCCGCGAACCACCGCCCTAAAGCTTCCGCCTGCCGTTCACCAAGTGCGCTCAGCGGAACATCGACATCGCGCATATCGATGGCAATGTCAGCCAGTCCGGCCGCGTGGGCGGCGTCGCGGGCAACATTGCCGGAGCTTTCCCCATGGCGTACAATCCACAGAGCTGCCGGCCAGCGCTTTTTGACGTCCCCTGTTCGCGTTTCCGCATCAACCCTCACACGTGCCTCCATTGCGCCAGCTCGCCTTTCGCCCCCAGGGCATCATTCGAATAATCGACACAGTGTCGCGAATATTCGCAGCGGCTCGACTGCGATCGCGATCATGATAAGCGGCGACGGTTCGTCCTTCGTCATTGGGCTTTCTGAAGTTCATCGGCTCAGTCCGTTGGCCTGGCGGCCCGTCTGGGCGTTCAGGGGTCCCTTGCGCTTACCAAGCAGCCTTGCAGGGATCGGGTCTTCGGTGCCCGGTAGGGGCCCGCTTCGCGCGTCCGCGCCGTGCTGGGCGATTTTGTGCTGGGTCGGATTCTCGCACGAGATGGCCGGATAGCTCTTTGCCCGCAGGCGAGAATGCATCGTCTGAACCTTTCCGGATGTCCCAGCTGTCGGTGTGCATGCCGTTTGCCATGGCGCCTCCGTTCCGAGGCTCCAATGATCGTATGCCGGCGTCGTTCCAAATTGCGCAGCACCGTGCGGAACGAGGTTGCCGAAAAATGCTTGACCGGCGCGCCGGAGCGCCGGCGAGACTGTCGGCCTCGGGAACGGTCCCGTCGTCGCTTGAGCCTAAGGCTTCAGGTGACGAAGCGACTTCGGAATTCGATACGACCGTCGTACAGACTGATGGGTTTCATGGAAGCGGAAACCGACGAAGCACTCGATCTCACGCCTGCATGATGCGACGCCAACGCCAGGCCGCCGCCTAACGCCATGTGATCACGATCCGAAGCGTTCTCGGCTAAGGGAGTAAGGTTCAACATGGATTTCCGGGTCTCGGCCGGAGCGGTGACCGCCGTGCTTATCGCTGGCGGGGAGCCTGAAGATACTCTGCAGCGTCTTGCAATCTTGGTCGTTGCGTTTCCAATTAACCTCTGTTTGGGCAATTGCATTGCGATGGCGTCGCCGCCGGTCTCAAACGCGTTCCGCGATCGCCAAGGCATTTCCCAGAGCGGCACCTGCTGCAGTGTTGTCGAAGATGCACCAATTCGCGACTGAAGGGGCGTGGCTCAACCGTTCAACGATGCCATCGATCGCTGCCTGGTCGTAGTCGGAATTGTAAATCCTCGGGCCGCCGTGGAGACGGTAGTAGATCAAGCCGTCCCACCCACCTGGCTCCCCGTTGCCGTGAAGCACCGGGTGGGCGGCCACGCGGGCGACGCGCCGCCGTTTTAAGAATGCGTCCGTATCCTTGGTGAACCAACTCGAGTGACGGGGCTCGACGGCAATCGCGGCAGGCAAGACTGTATGTGCTCGATCGAAAAATAATCGAGCGGTATCAGCATTGAAAGCAAGCTTGGGCGGGAGCTGCACGAGTATGACGCCTAACTTGTCTCCAAGGCCCGCTACCTCTTCGGCGAAAGTCTGACGGAGCTCTTCAGTGTCAACCAGACCATTGTCGTGTGTAACAACTTTGGGCACCTTTACGGAGAACCGAAAATCTTGTCCCACCGTTTCTGCCCACCTCGCGTAGGTGGCCCGTCGGTGGGATCGAGAGAATGAAGAATTGATCTCTACGGCTCGAAGGCGTGATGCGTAGCGTTCAAGATGACTCCCTTTAGATATGAAGTCGCCGGAATATGCTGCGGGGATGGACCACCCGGCCGTCCCGACATGTCGTGCCGCGCGTACCATGGCCCCTCCATCATATACTGCCAATTCCAAAAGAATGGCCCGCCGAAGCGGGCCATTGTATCTTAACGATACAAAGTTCGTTCCTTTCGGACTTCATCGGCGCCGTAGGGCTGGCTCGCCGGATCATACCCAGTCCAACCGCTCTTCTGCCAAGCGGCGCTGCGATCTTGCAGGTTCACCGAAGACGTATCCAGAATGGGATCCAAACGGGCTTTGTCTACATCGGCGACTTTGGCGGTCACCAACGAACCGCCGCGGCGGACGCCCTCGGCGTAAAGCGGAGCCTCGTCGTCCGATACGCCAGCCTGGGTCAGCGCACCGACAAGACCGCCCGTCGCTGCGCCCGCAGCAGCGCCAACCGCCGTCGCAGCCAGCCAGCCGGCCGCGACAACCGGTCCGAGACCGGGGATGGCAAGCAGGCCAAGGCCGGCAAGCAGGCCTGCAGCACCGCCAAGGCCGGCGCCGACGCCAGCACCGGTGCCCGCCGCTTCGGCACGGTCATCAACGCCGTCGCCGTCGCGGTCCTTCTTGCCATCGAACCAGCCGTCCGAGTTGTTTGCGACGATGCTGATGTCGGAGTGAGGAACGCCGGCGGCTTCGAGCTTCGTAACGGCGGCCTGGGCGTCAGAGTAGTTGTCGTACAAACGAGAAATGGTCGTTGTCATGTTACTTCTCCCTTACTTGGCCGCGTTCACGTTGCCCTGGAAATCGACGCTAATGCCGGTCGTCATGCCACCCTTGGAGGCCTTGCCGCGCCAGACGCCGTTGTCGTCCTTCTTCAGCTCCGTCACGTTGCCGTAGCCAGCCTTCTCGATGGCCGACTTGGCTTGGCCTTCGGTGAAAGAATTGCGACCGGCGACTGGTGCGTTCGAGTTTTTCTGCTCTGTGTTGACGGCGCTGTTGTTCGGCCCGTCCTTGGCCGGCGGGTTCTGCGCGAAAGCGGCCGCGGAGACGAGCAGGGAGGCGGCTACGATAAGATTGGAGATCGGTTTCATGCAAATCCTCACATGTTGGTGACGGGCCCTTCCAACATCTTCGAACATGCTCGGTTCCGTCCCTATAAGTTTGAAGTACACGGTCGGGTCGGAAATCAATGCGTTGGCCGTGGTTGGTCCGATCCTTGTATGGGGAATACTGTGCCGCTTGCCTCGCAAGCGAACAACGAAGGATGCACCCGATGCCGAATGCCGCCCTCAAGACCGAAGACTTCCGTTCGCCGGCCGTCATGCTTTCCGGCGTCGTCGACTACGACATGTACAGGAGTTTCCGCCAACAGCTCGACCAAGCGGGTGAAAGAACGCTCGTCGTTTGCGAATTGTCGACCTTGGGCGGCGACCCGGAGGTCGCACGCATGATGGGAGAAGACATCCGGTTCAACAGCGAGTTGGCTCCCGACCGGAGATACGTGTTTTTAGGGAAGGCCGCGATCTACTCTGCCGGTGTAACATTTATGAGCTATTTTGTCCGGGAGAACCGCTACGTCACGCGTGGGAGCCGTCTGATGATCCACGAGCGCAAACTGTCGAAGACTTTAACAATCGATGGGCCTCTCACGACTTGCCGGGCGACCGTCGAGGCGACGCTGAACGAGATCGAGTGCTCGATAGCGATCCAGAATGAGGGCTTCGAGAATCTCGTGCGTGGCTCGCATGTGTCGATGGAAGACCTGCTGAAGAAGGCTCCGAGCAACTGGTATCTCGAGGCGAACGAAGCACGCGAGCTCGGGATCATCGCATCCATTTTATGACGCGGTAAAGCAGCGTTCAGTCGCAATGCTGGCGACGTGTCCTGCCTCGTTTGCATCCCCGCGCCTAGCAGGAATGCCTACGAGGTCCTCCTTTTGAGGAGTCTGAAGCTGCGCGAAAAGGGCGGCGGGGAAAACCCGTGGGTTTGGGGCGGGGAGCGTGAAGCCACCGATATGGTCTGCAGTGCACAATGATTCACCTGGCTGAAGGAAGCGCCCCATAAAGCGCTATGTCTTCCATCGCAGCGAACAATCCGCAGCTTCTGTGGAACGAGCGCGCGACGTGAACATTGCACCGTCGCCCGACACTGACGGCCGGCCTGCCGGCTCCTTTTGAGAGGCTTTCATGACCGACGATCAGACGCCCTCCGTGACCGAGCAATTGTCGGACGTCACGTCGACAGTAACAGAGACCGTGAAGTCTGCCGCGAGCACCATAAAAGGCGCGATTGAGGAGGGCCGGAAGCCCGGTAACTCGCTCGACACTTTAAGCAAGGTCGTGCGCCAGGCGCCCCTCGCGGCATTGGTTGTCGCATTTTTGGTCGGGCGAGCCTCTAAAAGGCGCTGGTGATGCTCGACGAGCTCAATCGAAAAATCGACCGCGCTAAGCATGCCACCGGAGCCTATCTCCAGGATCAGATAGAGCAGACACAATCGCTTGCGGTCTCCTACGCCGAGGCTATCGCGCTGTACGCAGCCGCGGCCATCTTCCTGATCGCTGCGGCGCTTGTCGGAGTTACGGCTGGTTTTCGCTGGATCGAAATCAACTATGGGCTCTTCGAGGCGTTTGGCGCTTTAGGTGCTTTCCTCGGATCATTCATGGTCCTTTTCACCGCTTTCGCCGTTTACTGTTTGAAACGTCCTGCCCAGCGCATCGTGCCTCTCGCGAGCCGATTGCGGGTCGCAATCAGCTCGTCGCTCTCTCGCGACGAAATCGCGCCGGCGGCGGCCATCGCGTCGTTGTCTACGCGCAGCAGCGAGGCGCGCGTCGGTGCCGCCGTGTCTGCATCCGTCGTCGCGTCGTCTCTCTTCGCATGGGCGATGCTGCGGCGGCGAAATTCACGACGATCAGCTTAGGCCGACCGTGGAGGAGCTACGAATGCTTGTCGATCCTCCAATTTCGGGCGAAATCTTAACACCAACCGGGAGGCTGCAGGTTTAGTGGCCGCAGTGGCAAGTTCGATTCTTGCGGCGATGATCACCTCGCGCTTTATTTCGGGCGGGAGATTTTCGTGCCGATGGCGTTAGCCATCCTGCTGACCTTCGTGCTGGCGCCCGCGGTGCACGCCTTGCAGCATATCCGGGTGCCGCGGAGCCTCGCCGTGGTGGCGGTTATCCTTTGTGCCTTCGCGTGCATCCTTGGTGTGGCCAGCCTATTAGCGGCGCAGTTAAACGATCTCGCCGGCGAGCTCCCTAAATACCAAACGACCATCAGCCAGAAGATCAATTCCCTGCGGAGAACGACGGCCGGACGAGGGACGCTGGAACGCGCCTCCGATATGCTGAAGGATCTTAGCAAGGAGCTGGACAAGCCTGCACCTGCGGTTCGCAGCGGCCCCTCAGGGCAGGTCTCTCTAACGCCGTCCGGAACAATGACGCCGGTCTCGGTCGAGGTCCGCCAGCCCGATGCCAGCGCCCTCGAGAACTTGCGTACGGTCCTTTCGCCTCTGATCCACCCGTTGGCGACCACCGGAATCATTGTCATCTTCGTGATCTTCATCTTGATCCAGAGGGTCCAGAGGGAAGATCTCCGTAACCGCTTGATCCGGCTGGCCGGCGCACACGACCTGCAGCGGACAACCGCTGCGCTCGACGATGCCGCCGCGCGTCTCAGCCGACTGTTTCTCACGCAAATTGCCGTCAACGGGGCGTTCGGCATCGTGATCGGTCTAGGATTGTGGGCCATCGGCATCCCGAGTCCTATTCTATGGGGCATACTGGCTGCTGTGCTGCGGTTTGTGCCGTATGTCGGCGCGGTAATCGCGGCGGCGTTCCCGTTGATCCTCGCCGTCGCCGTCGACCCAGGCTGGTCGCTATTGCTCTGGACGGCGGCCCTATTCTTTGTGGTCGAGCCGCTAGTTGGTCACGTTATCGAACCACTAGTCTACGGACGCAGCACTGGCCTCTCGCCCGTCGCCGTTGTCGTCGCGGCAACCTTCTGGACCGCACTGTGGGGGCCGATCGGCCTCGTCCTCGCCACCCCGCTTACGGTTTGTCTCGTGGTCCTCGGTCGTCACGTGGAAAAGCTGCAATTCCTGGACGTTATGTTCCGCGACAGACCGGCCCTGACGCCGCCCGAGATCTTCTACCAGCGCATGCTCGCAGGAGATCCAACGGAAGCAGCCGAAAAGGCCGAGCAATTCCTCAAGGAGCGCTCGCTCGCCTCCTACTACGATCAGGTCGCTGTCCCTGGCCTACGCCTTGCGCAAAACGACTTTGACCGCGGCGCGCTGCAGCTCGAGCGGCAAGCGAAACTGCGGGACTCGGTTCGCGAGTTCACGTCAGACTTGGCCGAGATCAACGAAGAGGACGAGGACGATGCCCCCACAACGGACACCGAGGCCGCGACCGCAGTAGATCGCAGCCCCGAGGAGGAGCCCGCGGAGCGCATACCCGTCCTTCAACAGGAGAATCTGGCGCCTGCGTGGCACGGAGACTGTGCGGTTCTGTGTGTGGCAGGACGATCGTTACTCGACGAAGCTGCGGCCTTGGCAATGGCACACCTCGCTGAGGTGCATGGGATCGCCGCAAAGGCCTAGCCGTCGGAGGCGCTCGCCAACACCAACATCGTTCGATTGCAGCCGGATGGCGTGCAGGTTGTGTGTCTCGTCCACATGGGTGACGAGGTGTCGTCGCACACCCGGTTCGCGATCAGGCGGCTAAAGCGAAAGATGCCGAGCGCGCGAGTCATGCTTTGTTGGTGGTCGGGCCGGATCGATAAAGAGGCTGCGGAGCAACGTCGTCTGGAGGCGAGGGCGGATCTGATCGCGACGTCCCCCAGTCACGCGCTCACTATCCTTCTGGACGCCGCCGCGTCGGTCCCGATCACCACTCAGCCCGAGAGCGAGCTGGCAGAGATCGCGAAGTGAATAAATTTCGCGGGCGGATGCAGAGTGCAATGCGGGGCACGTCGATTGCGCTGCCTAGCTGCGGAGCTTGGCGGATTACCGGGAATAAACGCTCTCCGAACTGTCTAGACGCTCGGCCGGTGTGGTCAGTGTAGGACAAGCACCTCGTAGGACGCGTCGTGCGCGAACGCCCTTTGGGGACGCGCAGCTCAACGGCCACCAAGGTAAGCCTGGATCACCTTCAAGGCCCCTTCCGGTTTGTCGAACTTGTCGGCGGCAAAGCTTTTCATCGGACTCCAGTGGGGCCCGTGTGTCGTGATTCCGAACTTGCCATCCTCGCCGCGGCGGACGCGGCCGATGATCTCCTGTCGCTCGGTCCATACAAGCAACCAGGTCTCCGGGAATTCGTTGTGCGGTTGCAGCTCGATGGTGGCCATGACGCCTGTCCGTTGGAAGCGATACCTGACAAAGGCGGATATGCGTCGTTGTTCCGGCTTGTTGGAACAAGCGGCGTGTTGCGGACTTCAAAATCGCAGCAACGCGAGGAAAAGACCATTCTAGCTCCAGCGAACCGATCCATTGAGGACATCTTCGAATTCGCCGCGAAAGCTGCGCAGCGGGCCGAAAAGACCGACACCGATGCGTTTGTCGCACCGGAGGTTTGGGAGGATTTTCATTCCAGCGGTTTGGGCACGAGCCCGTTGCCGGAGGCATTTGGCGGCGCAGGTCTCTGGGAACCGCGACACGGTGAACGCCTTTGCACGATTCTGCGGGCCCTCGGCGCGGCGGACCTGTCGATCGCCCGGCTATACGAGGGGCATCTCAACGCCGTTGGCTTGGTATGCCGCTATGGCTCAAAAGCGCAGATTGAAGATTTGGCGGCGGACGTGGCTGCCGGAGCACTTTCCGCGGTGTGGGGAGCCGACGACGTGGAGGGGCTTACGATCGTCTCCGGCCAAGCCGGCGAGATATTGAAAGGACGAAAGATACTTGCTTCGGGAGCAGGCTTCGTCACGCGTCCTCTGGTCACTGCTAAAGGAATGCGTGGACAGCAGATGTGCTTGCTGGATCTCGAAACGGGATACGTTCACGACATTGACGGCTGGCAGGCCCAAGGGATGCGTGCGACGGCGACAGGGACAGTGGAATTCACCGGGCGCTCCGTTGGCGCCCGGGAAATTGTCGGCGATCCCGGCGACTTCATGCTGCAGCCGCATTTCTCCGGCGGAGCTTGGCGGTTCTGTGCTGCACATGTCGGCGCGACGGAACGTCTGGTGGATCTGTTCCGGGGTCATCTGAGGTCCTCCGGCAGAGGCGAGGACGCCTATCAGCTTGAGCGGTTGGCTGGCTGCGTGGCGGATGCGACGACCGCACGTTTCTGGGTGGAAGAGGCCGCACGGCGGCTCGCATCGGACACCGATCCCGAAAGCATCGTCGCATTCGTGAACCTCACTCGAATGGTTGTCGAGAGATCGGCTTTGAACGTCATGGAGAGGGTTCAGAGAGGCGTCGGCCTCCGCGCCTTCGTGAAGCCCAACGACGTGGAGCGCGTCTGCAGGGACTTGGCAACCTATCTGCGTCAGCCCATGCCCGATCTGGCAATGAGTGACGGCGCGCGCGTCTTTCTCAACACGGCGCTTCCGGTGGGGGAATTCTGATGAAAATCGCGCAGTATCTGGAGGCGGCAAGGAAGCTACCAATCATCAGCCGCGAAGAATTGACAGGCAAAGCGCCGTTCGTGGTCCTGTCGCCGCATCCAGACGACGAGACCCTCGGCCTAGGCGGCCTCATCGCGCAAGCGCGCTCGGCCGGCCAAGAGGTTCATGTGGTGGTCCTGACGGACGGGGCAGGATCACATCCCAATTCGATCGCATATCCGCCCGAAAAGCTGGTCGATCTTCGCAAAGCGGAAGTTCGCGCCGCTGGAGAGATTCTCGGCGTGGATCCGGCTTGTGTCCATTACCTCGACCTACCCGATACAATGGCTCCCTCTGAGGGACCGGCGTTCAATGAGGCGGTCAGGTTCGTGTCCGAACTCCTCCGTATGACGGGAGCAAAGAATCTGTTCGTGACTTGGGATCAGGACCCCCACTGCGACCACAAGGCGGCCGCCATTCTCGCAAACGCCGTTCGGGCTGATAACCCGCTCGTTCATCTCTGGGCCTACCCGATCTGGGGATGGCATTTGGATCCCGAAGAGCATCTGCCTGGGGAGCCGCGGGGGCACCGTCTGGATATCCGTCTCGAGCGCGCAGTAAAGGACAAGGCTATCGCCGCTCACGCGTCACAGATGTCCAGCCTGATCGAAGACGATCCGACCGGCTTTCGCTTTACTGAAGAGACGCTCGCACCATTCACAGGCAACTACGAATACGTGTTCGAGATCCAGCCATGACGCGGCATACCGAAAGCATGCCCGCGGAGTACTTCGAAGGTCGGTATCAGGAGGATATCGATCCGTGGGACTTCCGTAGCAGCCCGTACGAACGCGAAAAGTACGATGCGACGCTGACCGCTCTTAGCAAGCCGATCTACCAGCGCGTCCTGGAGGTTGGATGCTCTATCGGTGTGCTAACAGCCAAGCTCGCGAGACGAAGCGGGCGGTTGCTAGCGATCGACGCATCGCAAAAGGCGATCGACGCGGCACATGAGAATGCCCCGTCGAACGTGACATTCGAGAAAAGAGTTCTGCCAGGGGATTTCCCCGAAGGTCCATTCGACCTGATCGTGCTCTCGGAAGTCCTGTACTACTTCAGCGAAGCTGATCTCCGCTTGGTCGCGGATCTGTGCTGCGCGGCGCTGGCGCCGGGCGGCGAGATGGTGCTGTGTCACTGGCTCGGGGAGACCGATTATCCTCTGACCGGTCGTCAAGCCAGCGATATCTTCGCCGAAGCCGCGGTCATGCGGGCTCCGTCTCGCCGGATCCTTCGCGATGACGTTTATCGCTTGGAAACATTGTCGCCCTAGGGCGTTCCGCGCAGAAAGTTGCCAGGACCAATCGCGCAGCGCAAATCTCACGCGGGAGCTGGGAAGGGCGCAAAGTGCGTCGCCTACTTAAAACCGGGCTTGCTGCCGAAACAGCTTCCCAAGCCTCGAGGAAGGTCGCCTCCTCGGCCCGGAGACGCGGAATGAGGTCGCGGGGGATAACGATCCGCGCGGAGTAGGCATCGATATCCAGAATACCTATCCATGCCCTGCGGAAAAGCGATCTGCAAAGGGCTCGCCGCGTCAGGTGCAGCGCCGGCTCCAGATCTTCATCGCAGGGAGCGTCGAGGTCCGTCAGGCGGCGCTGCATCGTGTCTGCCGCGCCGCCCACCGCTCGCCCCACCAGGCGGCAGGACGTCTGTACGGTCACATCCAGCGAATGCCTAACCTTGAAGCCAGCTTCTTCAAGCGAGGCCGTTAGCGCCGCATCTTCACCCAGTGGCCGAGCCGGGAGACCTCCGATCGCCCTATAGGCTCTGGCCGTGACAGCAAGGCTTGCGCCGGACGAGACCCGGTGGTTCGGCCATGGATCGTGGGCCCGCGGATCGCAGCGCGCGAGGATCTCGGCGACCAGGCTGAGATAGGTGTCTTCCAGACGCCCTCTCCGCATGAAGCTGCCACCGAGCGAGACGATCTCGGTAGGCACAGCGTCGACGTAGCCAGCGACGCAATCGACGCCCTTGGACATTTCCTGAAGATTGGACCAGACCCATGTCGGGCTGACGCATGAGTCCGCGTCCGTGGTCATGACGACGCCCGCGTCACCTAACTCGTCGAGACGATCGGCCGCCAAGTCCATCGCGCGCTTGCGCGCCCATCCAGCATTGGACATCTCAGGGGGGAGACGTTCCTCGGCAACGACCACACGCTGCGGAAGAGACTTCGCGATGCGTTCGGTGATGGCAAACGTATCGTCCGTGCAGTTGTTGGCGAAAACGAGTATCTCGAAAGCGTCTGCGGACAACGGCGACCCGTAACGGTCCCGCTGCGCCGCGAGCGCGGCCAGGCATGCGCCGATGCGCTCGGCCTCGTTGCAAGCGGGGATCGCTATAATGGTGAAAGCAGGAGCTGCGGCCATGGTTTGGAACGTCCTTTTCGATCGCGCCTGCCAATGTGCTGCATTCTTACAGGTTCCCAGGGCGCAAGGTCCGTAGACGCTCGATAGCTTCGTTTTAAGGGAAGCGATCAAGTGGCAATGGAGCGTGACTGGCCCCAGCCACAAGGTGGCCAGAACCATCGCACCCGCGGCACGCGTGCGACCCTGATCAACGCAGGGCACGCCGATTCAACAAGCGGCGATGAACTTCCTCGGCATCTCGGTCCGTGGGTCATATCTGACAAGTATAAAGAGATGCGTCGTCTCAAATGAGACGATCATCGGGCTCTTCGGGTTTATAAGTCGGCGAGAGCTTGGAGGATCGCTGATGTTGAGACCGATCGTGAAGAGTTGGTGTTCTGAAGATGTCGCCTTACTTCTCAAAATGGCGGCAAGCGGAGCCACGCTACTACGAGCTTCTGCGGCGCTAGGTCGCCCGATCGCCTCCGTAAGGAAGAAGGCCCACCAACTGGGGACGACGTTTCCTGGTGTTCGACAAGTCCGTGCCGCGCTTCGCGAGACAGGTGCGATAGAGCGACCTCGAGTTCGGTAGAATTGGTGGCCTGGAAATTGAGCAAACTTTTTTCAAGGGCTGAGCGGCTTGCGCAGATGCAGATAGGTCGGCTGAAACTGTCCGATACCTGATAGCGTCTCCCACTTGCGGATCATGATGCGTCCATTCTGAAGATCGGCGGTGCCACTCGCTCTCAATTCCGCCAGAGACCTGTTGACGGTGGCCAACGACAGCCCCAGCGTCTCCCCCAGTTGCCTGAGGCTGATCGGTGCATGGCAATCGTCGCTCGTCGTCAATTCGGCGGCCTTTGAGCGATAGACCAACTCGCAGAAAAGATGGGCCATGCGCGCCGTGGGACTGCGAGAGCTGTTGTTTGTAATCGCCTCGCGGAAGATCGCGGCGTCGATCAGGGTCTCCCGCCAAACGGCTCCAGCGAAAGACGGTCGTCGTTCAAAGGCCGCAAACAGGTCGGTATGCGGGATCAGGCCGACGACGGCACGTCCGATTGCGCAAACCGCATGATCCATCTGATCTACGAAGAGCGCCTGGGTGTCAGGAAGGTCGCCGGCTAGATGATAGGACAAATACTGGCGCCTGCCGTCCGGCAATAGGTGATACCGCGCGACCAGGCCTTCGAGCACAAGCGCAGAAGACGTCGGTCTGTCGCCCTGCCGCACGATATCGTCGTCAGGACGCAGTACCCGCGTTATGACGGGCAGCCTGCGAATTTCCGCGACGTCGCGGGCCGTCACTTGCGAATGCTCTGAAAGCTTACGGACCATCAGTTCAGCGGGTCGAATGGATGCCTCCTGTGCTGCTTCGCGCATCGCATCTCTCATCGGGACGGCGCGACGAAATATATGTCGCCCGGCAGGAACAGACCACTCGAGCGCCGGTTCAGAAGGCACCACAACCGAGGAGGTAGCACGATGTTCCTTCGTGTCGACAAACTGCAGGCTGAGCTTCCCATCCCAAAGGCTCCCAACCCGAACGCAGGAGCCGCACTGCAAGAGCTTCTCGGCGGCAAATATGGGGAGATGTCTACGCTGAACAATTACATGTTCCAGAGCTTCAATTTCCGTAGCAAGTCGAAACTTCGACCGTTCTATAGCCTTGTCGCGGCCATTACTGCGGAGGAGCTTGGGCATGTGGAACTCGTTAGCAATGGCGTCGCCATGCTGAACAACGGTCCCGGTGATCCTACTGAAGGTATAGATCTTAGCGGCGCACCGTTTGAGGACATGCAGGACATTCGTCTCGCGGCGTCGTTTCTATCCGGTGCCGGCGGGGCGATGCCAATGAACAGCAACGGCGCATCGTGGAATATGGATTTCGTCACGTCGAGCGGCAACGTGATCATGGATCTACTTCATAATTTCCACCTCGAATGTGGCGCCCGGCTTCACAAGCTTCGCGTTTACGAGACCATGACAGAGCCCACGGGGCGGGAAGTATGCGGATATCTGCTTGTTCGCGGCAGTGTCCATGCCCACGCGTATGCGCTCGCCATCAAGAAGCTGACGGGTGTCGAGATAGAGAAGATGTTGCCCGCACCCAAGATCAATCTCGACAACATTCCGGAATGCCAAAAGTACTTGGCCGAAGGGTCACACCGCCGCCTCTACACCTTCAGCCCGAAGGACTACGTCGAGATGGCCGGCATTTGGGGCAACGGCGAGATGGCATTGCCGGGCGATCCCGTCGGTGATCTCGAAGTCGTCGAGGGTATGCCGGACGGTGCCAAGATCGCAGAACTGGAGGGTACCCCGTCCGCCTTCGCACCGGAATATGCGCCCGAAGAGTTCTACGAGATCGCTTCGAAACTCTACAAAAAATCACGTTGACCGCAGGGGCGGGGATACTGTCCCCGCCTTGCTTGGAAGGAGACTGGCGTGGCTGGGAAGACAAGTCTGGTTGGCAAGGCACTGAAAGGCCTGAAAGCGGCGGTACTAGAGAGGGATGCGGCAACTGAGCCATCGGGCGCATCTGAGAGGGTCGTGGCCATTCCGGAAATCGCGGTGTTCTCAGAACGGCCGTTCTCCCAGGTGGGCGTGATCGGCGGTGCGGGAGTGAACATCGTCACCAACCCATCCAAAACGCCGCGAAAAGCCGCGAAGAAAGCGGCGCCGAGAAAAGACACAGCACCTCCCAAAGCCAAGAGATCAACCAAGAAGAAAAGTGCAGTCAAGAAAACCAGCAAACGCACGAAGGCCCGGTAACACACATGCGCTTTATCCCGACAGCCTTGCACGGCGCGGCTGATTATATCGTAGGGCTCTTGCTGGCGTGCTTGCCGCTGCTTCTCGGCTGGTCAGGGGCGGAGCGTTTCGTCTTTATCGCGTTGGGCCTGTTCGTGATCCTATACAGCGCCTGCACGGACTACGAGTTGGGCCTTTATCGGCTTCTTCGCATACGATTTCATCTGCTTCTCGATGGTGTCCTCGGCGTAGCACTGATTTTTGCGCCACGCTTTCTCCGACTACCTGAAACTCAACACACGCTGATTTATGCGATCGGCGTTCTCGCGCTGTTTCTAGCCGTGACGACCCGGATACGGGCTCAAGGCACTCAATCAAACGAAGGTATGTGAGGAGCGGACCATGAAGGCACTGTGCTGGCACGGCAAAGGCGATATCCGCTGCGACAGCGTCCCCGATCCGAAGATCGAACATGGTCGGGATGCCATCATCAAGATGACGGCCTGCGCCATTTGCGGCTCCGATCTCCACCTGATGGACGGATACATACCGTTCATGGAAAAGGGTGACATCCTCGGCCACGAGTTCATGGGCGAGGTCGTCGAGGTCGGCGCCGAGAACAAGAAGCTGAAAGTCGGTGATCGCGTCGTCGTGCCGTTCACGATTTGCTGCGGAGAATGCGAGCAATGTCGCAAAGGCAATTGGTCGGTATGCCAACGTAGCAACCGTACGCCCGAAAACGCTGAAAAAGCATTCGGGTATCCTACGGCTGGACTGTTTGGATATTCTCATCTGACAGGCGCTTATGCAGGCGGCCAGGCGGAATATGTCCGGGTGCCATATGCGGATGTGTCGCCGATCATCATTCCCACTGGCATGACGGACGAGCAGGCGCTGTTTCTCGGCGACATCTTCCCAACCGGATGGATGGCTGCCGACAACTGCGAAATCGAGCCTGCGGACGTCGTTGCGATTTGGGGATGCGGTCCCGTGGGTCAGTTCTGCATTAGGAGCGCGCTGATGCTTGGCGCCGCTCGAGTGATTGCCATCGACAATGTTCCGGAACGTCTTGCGTTGGCGCGGCTGGCTGGAGCGCAAGTGATCAATTTCGACGAGGAAGACGCGACGATCCTTGAGAAGCTGAAGGAAATGACGGGTGGCAACGGACCGGACAAATGCATCGACGCCGTCGGTGCCGAGTCCCATGCGACCGCCTCATTCGACGCCGTCATCGACAAAGCCAAGGCTGCCGTGCTGCTCGGGACGGATCGTCCCCACACCCTGCGCGCGGCCATTATGGCTTGCCGCCCCGGGGGAATTGTTTCGGTGCCCGGCGTCTATGGGGGCTTCCTGGATAAGGTCCCCTTCGGTGCGGCGATGAACAAAGGTCTCACGATCCGCACCGGGCAAACCCACGTCAACCGATACTCGCGCGACCTCCTTCGGCGCATTGAAGAAGGAGAGATCGATCCGAGCTTCATCATCACGCATCGCGCGAAGCTCGAAGATGGTCCGGGCCTTTACGAGACTTTCCGTGACAAGAAAGATGGATGCATCAAGGTCGT
>JAEXYH010000074.1 GCA_023451735.1 Pseudomonadota bacterium
CCAACCATATCCAGGTCGTCTACGCGAACTCGGCGGCCGAAGCCGATCGCGCAGCGCTCGCCAAGGCCGCACTGGCGGCCGAACTCGGGCTCGAGGTCAACTTCTGCGGCGTCGAACTGGGGTGAGGCGACGTGTAGCCGGTCGACGTTTCGGGGAGGGCGATGCAGTCGCCCTCTCTTTTTGCTTGTCGTCCGACGTCATGTGTCCTGCGTCTGACGCAACATGCGGATGATGGCCGAAAAGTCCTCGGCGCCATGGCCTGTACGTTCGAATGCCGCATAAACTTCAGCCGCATGCGCCCCAAGCGGTGTTCTGGCGCCGCTATGTTTTGCCGCCTCCTGTGACAGAAGCAGGTCCTTCAGCATGAGGGCCGCGGCAAAACCCGGCTTGTAATCGTTGTTTGCCGGCGAGGTCGGCACCGGGCCGGGGACGGGGCAATAGGTGGTCAGCGACCAGCATTGACCGGACGAGGTCGAGGCCACGTCGAACAGCGCCTGATGCGAAAGACCGAGCTTTTCTGCCAGAACGAAGGCTTCGCTGACGCCAATCATCGAGATGCCGAGGATCATGTTGTTGCAGATTTTTGCCGCCTGACCCGCACCGTTGCCGCCACAGTGGACGATCTTCTTGCCCATGGCTTCGAGGATCGGCTTCCCCGAGGCGAAGGCGTCATCCGAACCGCCGACCATAAAGGTGAGCGTACCCGCGGCTGCACCCGTCGTTCCGCCGGAGACCGGGGCGTCCAGCGAGGGGCAGTTCATCACGCCGGCGAGCCCGTGGGCCTGACGGGCGCTGTCCACATCGACGGTCGAGCAATCGATTAGAAGTGTGCCTTCCGCCACCAGCGTGGCAAGGTCGGTCCAGACGGACACGACATGCTGGCCCTTGGGCAGCATGGTGATGACGCATTCGGCATCCCGCACGGCTTCGGCAAGCGATGTTGCCGGATCGATTCCGGCTTCGGCTGCGGCTTTGACGGAAGCTTCGGAGAGATCGAAACCGGAGACCGCATGTCCCGCTTTTACAAGGTTTGCGGCCATGGGGCCGCCCATGTTTCCGAGGCCAATGAATGCGATCCGGGTCATGTCGTCTTTCCCTTTCGTCTTGCGCCGATTGTCGTCAGTGATTGTCCGCCAGGATCATCTCTGCTGCCTTTTCGGCAATCATGATCGTCGGCGAATTGGTGTTGCCGGAAGTTATGTTCGGCATGATCGAGGCATCGGCGATGCGCAGTTTTCCGAGTGCTCGAAGCTTCAGCCGCGGATCGACGACGCTGTCCGGATCGGCGCCCATGCGGGCAGTACCGACCGGATGAAAGATCGTCGTGCCGATTTCGCCCGCGGCACGCTCCAGATCGGCATCCGTCTCGTAAGCCGGGCCGGGCTTGTATTCCTCAGGATTGTAGCGCGCGAATGCCGGTTTTTTGACGATCTCGCGGGTCAGGCGGATCGATCTTATCGCGACGTCCCGGTCTGCGGCGGTCGAGAGATAATTCGGGCGGATCGCAGGTGCTGCGGCGAAATCCGGGCCTTTCAGATGGACCGAACCGCGGCTTTCGGGCCTCAGATTGCAGACACTCGCCGTCATCGCCGGGAAGGCGTGGACCGGTTCTCCGAAACGGTCGAGCGAAACAGGCTGGACGTGATATTCGAGGTCGGCGGTTTCCTTGTCGAGACCTGATTTCGTGAATATGCCGAGTTGGCTCGGGGCCATGGACATCGGGCCAGAGCGTTTCAGGGCATATTCCAGTCCGATCGCCGCCTTTCCGAGAAGGCGGGATGCCTTTTCATTTAGTGTAGGCACGCCGTTGACCTTGTAAACGAGGCGGAGCTGCAGATGATCCTGCAGGTTTTCGCCGACGCCTTTTACTTCCTTCACGACCTCGACACCGGCATTGGAAAGTATGTCGCCGCCGCCGATGCCGGAGAGTTCCAGTACATGCGGCGTGCCGATCGCGCCCGCTGAAAGAATGGTTTCGCGGCGGGCATGGGCGGTCTTAGTGATGCCGTCATGCTGGAATTCGACGCCCTTCACCTCGCCGGCCTCAATGATCAGCTTTCGCACATGGGCTTTGGTCAGGACGTTGAGGTTAGGGCGCTTGATTGCCGGGCGCAGAAAAGCTTTCGATGTGTTCCAGCGGATGCCGGAGCGCTGGTTGACGTCGAAATAGCTGGATCCTTCGTTGTCGCCGCGGTTGAAATCGTCGATGGCGGGAATGCCGGCTTCTTCGGCGGCCTTTTGGAAGGCGTCGAGTACGGCCCAGCGGACACGCGCCTTTTCTACCCGCCATTCGCCGCCGGCGCCGTGCATCGTGTCGGCGCCCTTGTAGAAATCCTGGCTCTTTTTGAAGAGCGGCAACACGTCATCCCAGCCCCAGCCGGTGCAGCCCATCTGCCGCCAGAGATCGTAGTCACGCGCCTGGCCGCGCATATAGATCATGCCGTTGATCGACGAGCATCCGCCGAGCAGTTTTCCGCGTGGATAGCTGAGCGAGCGGCCGTTCAGCCCCTTTTCCTTTTCGGTGGTGAAACACCAGTCGGTGCGCGGGTTGTTGATGCAGTAGAGATAACCGACCGGAATATGGACCCAGTGATAATTGTCGTTGCCACCGGCCTCAAGTAGAAGAACGCGATTGCGGCTGTCTTCCGACAAGCGGTTGGCGAGCACGCAGCCGGCGCTGCCTGCACCGATGATGATGTAATCGTAGGTTTCCATTTCACTCGCCGATCAGCGCCTGTGCTCGAAGCCAAGCTTGCGACCCAGCCTTGAGGCGTAGAATTCTCCGATGATGCCGCGGCGGAAGAGGAGGACGCAGACCATGAAGACGACGCCGGTGATGATGGTGACCGGAAATTGCGAGGTTGCGAGGTAGTTCTGCAACGTCACGACAAGCCCTGCACCGAAGATCGGGCCGATCAGCGTGCCGATGCCGCCCAGCAGCGTCATGAGGATGACTTCGCCGGACATCTGCCAGCCGACATCGGTAAGTGTTGCGAACTGGAAGACCAGTGCCTTGGTGCCGCCGGCAAGCCCCGCAAGCGCTGCCGACATGACGAAGGCGCCGAGCTTGTAGCGGGCCACCGAATAACCGAGCGAAATGGCGCGCTGTTCGTTTTCGCGGATCGATTTCAGGATCATGCCGAAGGGCGAGTTAATGAAGCGCCAGATGACGATCATGCCGATCAGGAATACGGCCAGCACGAAATAATACATGTTGGTCGTGTCGTTGAGATCGATAAACCCGAAGAGATGGCCGCGCGGCACGGACTGGATGCCGTCCTCGCCATGGGTGAAGGATGCCTGCAGGCAGAAGAAGAAGAACATCTGCGACAGGGCGAGCGTGATCATGGCGAAATAGATGCCCTGCCGGCGGATGGCGAAAAAGCCCATGATCAGGCCGAGCGCAGCCGCCCCCGCAACGCCGATGAGGATGCCGATCTCCGGCGTGACGCCCCATTCCTTCACCACATGGGCGGTGAAATAGGCAGCACCGCCGAAGAAGGTCGCGTGGCCGAAGGATAAGAGGCCGGTATAGCCGAGCAGGAGATTGAAGGCGCAGGCGAACAGCGCGAAGCAGAGCAGCTTCATCAGGAAGATCGGGTAGAAGAACAGCGGCGCCACGATCAGCAGGACGAGGCCGATGCCGAGGAATGCCGCATAGGCTTTCGAGGCGTTTGCCGAACGCTCGGTGCGGGCGGTTGTCGTTGTGGTCGAATGGGCGACATGGCTCATGGCATTTTGCCTCGCTTACGCATCCCGGCCGAAAAGGCCGGCAGGGCGGATGAGAAGCACGATCGCCATGATCACGAAGATGACGATATTCGAGGCTTCCGGATAAAAGACTTTTGTCAGGCCCTCGGCGATGCCGAGCATGTAGCCGGTGACGATGGCACCCATGATCGAGCCCATGCCGCCGACTACGACCACGGCAAAAACGACGATGATGATGTTCGATCCCATCAGCGGTGAGACCTGGTAGACCGGGGCGGCCAGCACGCCGGCAAAGGCGGCAAGACCGGCACCGAGCGCATAAGTCAGCGTCAGGAGCATCGGCACGTTGACGCCGAAGGCCTGCACCAGTGTCGGGTTTTCGGTTGCGGCTCGCAGATAGGCGCCGAGCTTGGTCTTTTCGATCAACAGCCATGTGCCGATACAGGCAATCAGCGACACGACGACCACCCAGCCGCGATAATTGGGCAGGAACATGAAGCCGAGATTGGTGGCGCCGGTGAGTGCCGGCGGCGGTGCGTAGGGCTGGCCGGAGGAACCGTAGAGGTAACGGAACGTGCCCTCGATCGTCAGTGCCAGGCCGAAGGTGAAAAGCAGGCCATAGAGATGATCGAGCTTGTAGAGCCGCGACAGCAGCAGGCGCTCTATGACCGCACCGAACAGGCCGACGACGATCGGCGCCAGCAGAAGCGCGAACCAGTAGTTGATGCCGAAATACTGCAGCATCAGCATCGCGACAAAGGCGCCCAGCATATATTGCGCGCCATGGGCGAAGTTGATGACGCGCAAGAGGCCGAAAATGACGGCGAGGCCAAGGCTTAAGAGCGCGTAGAAGGAGCCGTTGATCAGGCCGATGAGGAGCTGGCCCATGAAGGCTTGGAGGGGGATGCCGAAGATCATGGTCATATCGATGCTCCCTCTCCAACAGTCAGTTGATCAGGTTGAAAGCGGGGCGGCAGGCTCTCCATGATCTCCCCCTTTGTGGGGGAGATGTCACGAAGTGACAGAGGGGGGTAACAACGGCTCAGCGAACTCAATTCAAAAGGATAGTGCAGGCGGTACCCCCCTCTGCCCTGCCGGGCTGCCGGGGCCGAGCCACGGGTCTCGACCCGCTCTTCGAGCCCCCCACAAGGGGGGAGATCGGTATGCCGCGCCGCGCCATATCCCGTGACCCGTTTCGGAGGAAGGGCGGCCATTGTTTCGAAAATCCCAGCCATCCTCACACCCCCAGAACCTTGTGCAGCGTATCCATGCGCTGCGGCAGTTCGCCGACCGGAAAATCCGCCACCATCTTGCCGTGGTCCATCAGGTAGAAGCGGTCCGCCACGCGACTGGCGAAGCGGAAGTTCTGTTCGACCATCAGCACCGTCATGCCGCGTTGCTTCAGCGTCTTCAAAACCTCGCCGATGCGCTGGACGATGACGGGGGCGAGGCCCTCCGTCGGTTCGTCGAGGATAAGGAGCTTGACGCCGGTACGCAGGATGCGGGCGATGGCGAGCATCTGCTGTTCGCCGCCCGACAGTTTTGTGCCGGGGCTGGAACGTCTTTCGTGGAGGTTCGGAAAGAGTGCATAGATTTCATCGAGCGGCATGCCGCCTTCGGCGACGACCGGCGGCAGCATCAGGTTTTCGTCCACCGTCAGCGTCGAGAAGATGCCGCGCTCTTCCGGCACGAAGCCGAGACCGGCATGGGCGGTCCGGTGCAGAGGCACTCCGAGCATATCCTTGCCGGCAAAGCGGATCTCGCCCTTGCGTTCGCGAATGATGCCCATGATGGTTCTAAGCGTCGTCGTCTTGCCGACGCCGTTGCGGCCAAGAATGGTGATTGTCTCACCTTCGCCGACCGTCATGTTGACGCCGTGCAGGATGTGGCTTTCGCCGTACCAGGCATTGAGATTGGAGACCTCGAGAAGCGGTTTTGCCATCACGCGTCCTCCGTGCCCATATAGGCGAGCCGCACGCGCTCAGCCTGCGCCACCGTCGCATAGTCGCCTTCGGCAAGGATTTCGCCGCGCTGCAAAACCGTGACGTGGTGACAGATGTCGGCGACAACCGAGAGATTGTGTTCCACCATCAAGACGGCGCGGGTCTTTGCCACCTCGCGGATGATGCTGGAGACGGTACCGATGTCTTCCTGGCCCATTCCAGCCATGGGTTCGTCGAGCAGAAGAACTTTCGGGTCGAGCGCCAGTGTGGTGGCGATTTCCAGTACGCGCTTGCGTCCATAGGACAAGTCCGCAGCCATCGCATTGCGCTCGCGCTTCAACCCGACGGTCTCGATCAGTTCGTCGGCACGGGTGTTCAGGCGATCGAGCGAGGAGGTGGGCAGCCAGAACTGGGTCGACAATCCGTTCGGCCGCTGAAGGGCGACGCGGACATTGTCTAGCACGGTCAGATGCGGGAAGACTGCCGAGATCTGGAACGAGCGGACCAGGCCCATGCGGGCCACCTTGTCCGGCGGAGTTTTGGTGATGTCGGTGCCGAGAAGCGTGATCGAGCCTGCGCTCGGCTGCAGGAATTTTGTCAGCAGGTTGAAAACCGTGGTCTTGCCGGCGCCGTTCGGGCCGATCAAGGCGTGCACGCGGGCGTCGTGGATATCGAGGTCGACATCCTTCACTGCGGCAAAAGCGCCAAAACTCTTGGAGAGACCGCGGGCGGACAAGACCACCCGCGGCTCCTCGTGCAGTTCCTGTGCAGGCGCTGCCATTATTTCACCAGCTCGCAACCGGCTTTGGCAGGATCGAGATAGGCATCCTTGCCGGGAATGGTGGCGAGCACGTTGTAATAGTCCCAGGGTTCCTTGCTGTCGGCCGGTTTCTTGACCTGCAGGAGATACATGTCATGGATCATGCGGCCGTTGGCAGCCACCGTGCCGCCGCGACCGAAGAAGTCGTCCACCGGCATGTCTCGCATGGCCTTGGCCACCGCATCGGCGTCGTCGGAGCCGGCCTTTTCGACCGCCTTCAGATAATGGGTGACGGCGGAATAGGTGCCGGCATGGACCATGTTGGGCATTTTCTGGGTTCTGGCGAAGAATTTCTTGCCGAATTCGCGGCTCTTGTCGTCGAGGTTCCAGTAATAGCCCTCGGTGAGCGTCAGGCCCTGCGCGGCTTCAAGGCCGAGGCCATGGACCTCGGCGAGGGTGAAGAGCAGTGCCGCGAGGTTTTGGCCACCCTGCGTGATACCGAATTCGGCGGCCTGCTTGATCGTGTTTGCCGTGTCGAGGCCGGCATTGGCAAGGCCGATGACCTTGGCGCCGGAAGACTGGGCCTGCAGCAGGAAGGACGAAAAGTCCTGGCTGGAGAGCGGATGACGCACCGAGCCGAGTACCTTGCCGCCATTGGCCTTGACGTAGTCGCTGGTCTGCTGTTCCAGCGAATAGCCGAAAGCGTAGTCGGCGGTCAGGAAGAACCACGTATCGCCGCCCTGCTTGACCATGGCGCCGCCGGTGCCGACGGCGAGCGCATGGGTGTCATAGGCCCAGTGGAAACCGTAGGGGGTGCAGGCCTTGCCAGTCAGATCGACGGTGGCTGCACCGGTATTGATGGTGATCTTCTTCTTGTCCTTGGACAGCGCCTGGACGGCGAGACCGACCGACGATGTGGTCAGGTCCATGATCGCATCGACCTGTTCGGTATCATACCACTGGCGGGCGATGTTGGAGGCGACGTCCGGCTTGTTCTGGTGATCGGCATTGACGAGTTCGACCGGGACACCCAGCACCTTGCCGCCGTAATCCTCGATCGCCATCTTGGCGGCCTCGACCGACGACTTGCCGCCGAAGTCGGCATAGACACCCGACTGGTCGTTCAGGATGCCGATCTTAACTTTCCCGTCTGATGCCGATTGAGCAAATGCAGTGCCGCTCGCCAGCAGCATGGCCAGCGACGTCAGGAACGTCTTACGCATAAGGTCTCCTCCCAGAGATTGCAGAGCGCTAATCTGTTCAAAATTGGCAGGCCGCCCTCCTCAAAGCAGCACTTCCATAAGCACATCGTTGAGGAAAACGGCCGTTGACGCAAGAAGCAGAGCGTTATTAATTGCGGACAGCATCTGTGCATTTTTGAACAGATCAGGGAGTGGAGCGGGTGACAGCATGAGCAGCAATCCCGGTTTCGGCCATCCTGGCTTCACTTGGGATGATCTCCAGTATTTTCTGGCGGTGGCCCGCACCGGCCAGCTTTCCGTGGCCGCCCGACAGTTGCGCACCAGCCATGCGACCGTCTCCCGCCGTATCGACCGGCTGGAATTCACCCTCAAGGTCAAGCTGTTCGAGCGAAACCCGCGCGGTTATGTGCTGACGGGCATCGGTCAGCGCTTCATCGATGCCGCGGAGCGGATGGAGGCAGAAGCCGATCGGTTGCAGGCGGAGATCGCCTCAGGCAACGCGCCGCATCAGGGCGTGGTGAGACTGAGTGCTCCAGAAGGGATCGCCAATTTCTTCCTCGCCCATCAGATCGGGGATTTCACGGCGCAGCATCCGAACCTGTCGCTGGAGCTGGTGACGATCCAGCAGATCATGTCGCTTTCCCGCAAGGAGGCGGATATTGCGATTTCGCTCGATCCGCCCAAGGGCGGGCCGTATGAAATCGAGAAGATCACGGATTATCGCCTGAATATCTATGGTGCCCGGGACTATCTCACGGACAAGCCCGAGATCACCAGGCGGGACGACCTGCTTCTGCACCCGTTTATCGGTTATATTCAGGACATGATCTTTGCGCCGGGACTGGATTATCTCGGGGATGTGCATCCCGGCATCAAGCCGCGGTTCCAAAGTTCCAGCATTTCGGCGCAACTGACCGCGACGCTGCAGGGGCAGGGGCTGTGCATCTTTCCGCATTTCATCGCGCGCCGATGGCCGGAATTGCAGATCGTCCTGCCGCGCGAGGTCCAGCTGACGCGGCATTATTATCTCGTGCGCCATCGCGACATGAGCCGGGTTCCGCGGGTACGCGCGGTCGCCGATTACATGACGACGGTGGTTAAGGAAAACCGCAACATATTTCTGGGAGGCTGATCTCGCCTCCCTAGGTGTCGAAAAAAGCGCTCGTCAGAAGCTGGTGATGACGGCGATGCCGGGTGTCTCGGCCTTGTCGAGATTGACCAGTTCTGTGACGCCTTCGGCAAGGCTCACCCGCTTGGAGATGAGCTGCTGCGGCTTCATCTTTCCGGCAGTCAGCATGGAGAGCATCGCATCGTAGCGCCAGGCCTGCATGCCGTGGCTGCCGTAGATTTCCAGCTCATGACCAATGACCTGCGCCATCGGGATCTGTGGCGTGGAATGCGCGCCGAGCATCAGGCCGACCTGAACATGGCGGCCGCGGCGGCGCAGGTTCTTGATCGAGTTGAAGCAGGTCGTCGGGTGGCCGAGTGCGTCGATCGAGACATGCGCGCCGCCCTTGGTGATTTCGCGTACGGCTTCCACGACATCCGGCACGGAACTGCCATTGATGGTGGCGACGGCGCCGCATTGGCGGGCGAGCGCCAGCTTGTCTTCGGTCAGATCGATGCCGATGACGTTGGCACCGAGGGCGGTTGCGATCATGATTGCCGAGAGGCCGACGCCGCCGCAGCCGTGGACGGCCACCCAGTCGCCGGGGCCGGTGCGGGCCTGATCGGCAACGGCGCGGAAGGAGGTGGCGAAGCGGCAGCCGAGGCTTGCGGCCGTTGCATCGTCGATTTCTTCCGGCAGGTGCACGAGATTGGTGTCGGCGTAATCGATCGCGACATATTCGGCAAACGAGCCCCAATGGGTGAAGCCCGGCTGGAACTGATCGGGGCAGACCTGCTGGTTGCCGGAATGGCACTCGGCGCAATGGCCGCAGCCGGAGACGAAGGGCACGGTGACACGATCGCCGACCTTGAAGCGCATGACGCCCTTGCCGGTCGCCACGACCTTGCCGGCCAGTTCATGACCGGGAACGTGGGGCAGCCTGATATCCGGGTCATGGCCCTTCCAGCCGTGCCAGTCGCTGCGGCAGAGACCGGTCGCGCCGACCTTGATGACCACGCCGCCGAAACTCGGCTCGGGATCGGGAAGCGTCCTGATCTCCGGCATCTGTTCGAACGCTTCGTAATACATGGCCTTCATGACGCATCCTCGCCTGTTCAATATGAAAATCCCCGATCCTCTGTGAGACCGGGGATGTCGATTTTCCTGCTACCGTAGCGCGGCGGGCCGCGTTTACGAAGCCTGTTTCTGCTGATCCTTCATGAAGGCGATATCGCCGACGACGCGGACGCGCACACGGCGGGCATCACCCGGCAGATAGGCGATCGGAATGTCTTCCGTATCCAGCGTGGTGATCGACTTCGGATCGGCACCAGCCTCGATTGCGCGTTCGCGGGCGATACGGTCGGCTTCGGCAATCGCCTTGTCGCGCGACATGTCGGAGAACACCTGGTCGACTTCGCCGGAGACCTGCGCCATCGCCGCACCGAGTGCGTTGGCAACGCCGGCATGTTCGACGCGCAGCACTTCGCTCGCACCCTTCAGCTTTTCCGGGATGAGGAAGGCACCGCCACCGACGGCGATCAGGCTTACGCCTTCGGCCGAGGTCTTCATGCGGTCCACGCCGTCTTCGACCATGGCTTCGATGCGCTTCAGGAGGTCGGCAACCATCGCCTTGTCGAGATGCTTGACGCGATCACGGTCGCCGATCTCGACGAGGCCGGCTGCGACTGCAACGTCCGTCGTGGTCAGCGTATCGCCGCCGAAGACCAGGGCCTTTTCGGTGATGCGGTAACCGACCGAACGCGGGCCGATCTTGCGGGTTTCCGGATCGATGATTGTGCCGCCGCCAAGCGCCATGGGCAGGAGGTCGGGCATGCGGAACAGGGTGCGGACACCGCCGACTTCGACGACATTGTTGGCTTCACGCGGGAAACCGCCGACGAGGCAGCCGATATCGGAGGTCGTGCCGCCGACGTCGATGACCATGGCCTCCTTCAGGCCGGTGAGGAAGGCCGCACCGCGCATGGAGTTGGTCGGGCCGGAGGCAAAGCTGTAGACCGGGTTTGCCGCTGCTACATCCGCCAGCACGACGGTGCCGTCGTTCTGGGTGAGGTAGAAGGGGGCGTTGACGCCGGCCTTGACCAGCGCATCCTTGAAGGCGTCGATCGTCTTGCGGCCGAGGCCCTGAAGGGCGGCGTTCAGCAGCGTGACGTTTTCGCGTTCCAGGAGGCCGATACGGCCGAGCGTGTGGGAGAGCGTGATGCGGGCATCAGGGATGACCGAACGGACAATCTCGGCGGCTTCCAGTTCGCCTTCGGCCGTGAGTGGCGAGAAAAGCGCGGTGATGCCGACGGAGGTGATGCCGGCATCGCGGATCTTCATCGCGGCGTCGCGGATTTCGTCGCGAGCAAGCGGTACCAGCGGACGACCGTCATATTCGTGGCCGCCATGGACCATGAAGGAGAGCGGATCGACGCTTTCGCGCAGATCATCCGGCCAGTCGATCATCGGCGGCAGGGATGCGCCGGCCGGCATGGCGATGCGGATCGCGGCGATGCGTTCCAGTCGAGCACGCTCGACGACGGCATTGGTGAAATGCGTCGTGCCGATCATCACGGCGTCGATCGGCGATGCGCCCGGCGCCTGCGAAGAAACGACGTGACCTATGGCGTTGACGACGCCCTGCATCACATCCGCAGTGGTGGGAAACTTGATGGCGGAAACGACTTTCTCGCCATCGATGAGCACGGCATCCGTATTGGTGCCGCCTACGTCAATTCCGATCCGCTTCATGCTGCAAACACCGATTTGAAATCAAGATCATATCCGAAGGCGCGGGGGCCGACATGTTCCAGTCCCTTGGGGCTGGTCAGGACCGCCGGCGCCGGCAGGGCGACAACCGTGACGCGCTGGCCGTAACGCACGGTTTCCGTGCCGATCGCTTCACCCGACACGGTGTCGAGCAGGCAGATCAGGTCAGGCGTCATGGCGATCGGCTGGCCGTCGCGGAAGGCGACTGCCCATTCGTTCTGGAAGGCGAGTTCGACCTTGGCGCCGCGATCGTCGTCGAGGCCGTCGATCATGGCTGCGCCGCGCAGGAAGCCGCCGGTCGTGGTGCGATCCACGTCGGCAACCTTGCCCTTGAACAGCACCTTGCCGCCTTCATGCGCCAGAACGGCTGCGATCGGATCGGTATGGGCAGCGCGGGCTTCGAGAACTGCACGGCCGAGGCTGACGGCCTTGGTCACGGTGTGGAGCACGCCCCATTCCTTGACTTCCTTGCCGGTGCGCGGAGCCTTGCAGGTGGCAGAGGTCGAGCCGACTTCTGTGCAGATCTTGCGCGAGATGCGCTCCATCCACTTCCATGATGCGGCCTTGGCAACGATTGCCTCGTTGTCGCGGCAATCAACCAGAGTGAGCGGGTACATGGGTAGGTCGCCGATGGCGAAGCTGGTCATCTGCGCTTCCGGATAGGCGCGGCCCATCGCGTCGGCGTCAACGACCGGGATATCCAGCATGGCGGCTGCGAGGAAGGGCGACAGCGCATTGCCGCCGCCGATCTCGACGCTCATCACGGCGCGGAACTTGCGGCCGGTATATTCTTCCATCAGCTGCATGGCGCGGGCGAGATGAGCCGGGTCCACCAGACGTTCCTGGCCGACGAGTGGGGCACCCATCTTGGAGACCACTGCGACGGCATCACCATCATCGAGCGCGTTGGGATCGATAAGCTTGACGCGCTTGCCGTCCTTGTAGAGCTTTTTCAGGTTGAGCTGCGCCAGATAGGGGCTGCCACCACCGCCGGTCCCGAGAATCCAGGCACCAACGGCAAGCGGGTCAATCTCGCCTGCTTCGAAATCACGGATCATGTTTGCCTCCGAATAATGTGCTAGAACCTAGCCATGTGCGACGAAGAATGCCTATAGGGGACTGCCCCTAGAATGGGCTTGCCTTTAATTTGTGCATGTCTAGAACGGCTATAGCGATACGATCAGAAGGACCGATTCACTGCCCGTGACGAAGCATCCTCAAACTCCGTCTTCGACCATCGCGGAAGCAGCGGAACCGCCCCATCGCGTGATGTTTTTGAGCGTCGGCCAATCGCCGCGCGCCGACATTATCGACGACATGCTGGAAAACCTGGATCTGCCGATCGAGGCGCTGGAAATCGGCGCTCTGGACGGGCTTTCGGCGGCCGAGATCAACGATCTCAAGGTGCGACCCGGCGAGACCAGCATTGTTACTCGGCTGGCCGATGGCAGCAATGTCGTCGTCTCCAAGCCACGGATTGCGGAGCGCATGGCGAAGATCGCCGCCGCTTTTCAGCCGAATGAATTCGATCTGGTGGTCATCCTGTCGACCGGGCTCTTTCGGGATTTCGAAAGCACATGCCCGACGGTGAATGCCCAGCGCGCCATGGAATCGACGGTGATTTCGCTTGCGGCGCACGGGTCTGCGGTTGGCCTGATCCAGCCGCTTGAGCAGCAGATCGACGAACTCGATATTCCGGCGCTGTCGCCCTACAAGATCACCGCCAGCTACGCTGCGGATGGCGACAAGCGGTTGCTTGCGGGGGCGCTGCTCGATCTCGCGGATGCGGAGATCATCGTCTTGAATTCGGTGAGTTTTACCGAGGCAGACAGGCAGACGGTTGCCAAGGCAAGCGGCAAGCCGGTGGTGCTGGCCCGACGCATCGTCGTCAGCGCCATTCGCTTGCTTCTGCACGGCACGCATCCGGTCGCCTTGCCCGGCGTGCCGGCGGAATTTTCGGAGAAATTGCAACGTCTGACGCCGCGCGAGCGACAGGTGCTTTCGCTGGTGGCGGAAGGTCTGTCAAATAAAGCTATCGCGCGCCAGCTCGGGATCAGCCCGAAAACTGTAGAGATCCACCGCTCCAATGTGATGGCGAAAATGGAAGTGACGTCCTCGAACGCACTTATCCGCATGGTCGTCGCTGCGGGCCATCCATAACAAAAATAATCGGATTTGCGTAAGAAAGTTGCGTGAAAAACGCGATTTGCCTAAAAAATGATCGTAAAAGATCTTTCTGAATTGTTACCCACTAGGGGCATTACCCTATAGTGAAGTCGCGTATTCGAGCGCTAGGCTCCCTGCCAACAAGATAAAGCAGGGAATGAACGAGAGCATGCCTTCCACATCCAAGATTGCCTTCGTGACTATCGGTCAGACGCCCCGCGTCGACCTCGTACCTGAGATGATGGCCGAGATTACCGTCGGCCTGCCAGAAGGCCGTATCGTGCATCAGGAGTTCGGTGTGCTGGACGGCATGAGCCCGGCGGAGCTTGATGCGATGCGCGCAAAGGATGGTGAGCATTCCTTTGCGACCCGCCTTGCAAGCGGCGAGGAGATCGTCTCCTCGAAGGCTCTTACGGAAGAGAAGCTGAACGTTTTGCTTCAGAAGATCGATGGTGAAGGTTTCGATCTGATCGTCCTTCTCTGCACCGGTACGAAGATCGAGCCGTTGAAAAATACGCTCGTGGTCGAAGCACAGCGGATCGTCGATTCCACCGTCGAGGCGCTTGCCGCATCGGCCCGCAAGCTCGGCGTTATCGTGCCGCTCGAACGGCAGATCCAGGATTTCGAAGAGCGCCATGTGCTGCCGGGCAATCCGAGCCTCGTTTCCGCGTCCCCTTATGCCGGTGACGAGATGGGCGAGCGGGCGAAGCTGCTGGAAGGCTGCGATCTCATCGTCATGCATTGCATGGGCTATTCGGCCGAGATGCATGAGGAAGTGCGCAAATCCATCGATGCGCCGGTGCTTCTGTCGCGCCGGCTCGTGGCGGGCGTCGTGCGTCAAATGCTTTAGAACTGCATACAGTCTGATCGGGAAGCCGTTTAATAAGAGAGGGAACTACATGTTCGGCAAAATCATCAGGAATATCGCAATCGCGGGGCTTCTCGCCTCGTCGGTTCTTGCCACTCCTGCCGGTGCTTTCGAGCGCACCGACAAGGGCAATGTCATCGTGTTCGGCGGTCGTCAGGCGATCCCGGTTCTCGATCCGCATATCCGCTACGACTGGTCGACCCGCATGATGCAGCAGGCCGTTTATGATGGCCTCGTCAAGTATGAAGGCGATCCGGCCGTCATCAAGCCGTGGCTCGCTGAAAAGTGGGAAACCAGCGAAGACGGCAAGACCTGGACCTTCCATCTGGTCAAGAACGCAAAATTCCACAATGGCGACCCGGTGAATGCCGAAGCCATCCGTTATTCCTTCGAGCGCGGCCTGAAGCTCAACAAGGGCGTCGCCTGGATGCTCAAGGACTTCCTGTCGCCGGAAGGCATCAGCGTCGTTGACGATTATACCGTCAAGTTCGAGCTGAAGGCTCCCTACACGCCATTCCTCTCCTTCCTGCCCTGGTGGTACATCGTCAACCCGGCCCAGGTTAAGGCCCACGAAGTTGACGGCGACTATGGCCAGAAGTGGCTGACCGACAACGAAGCCGGTTCCGGCCCGTTCAAGCTCGGCCGTTGGGAACCGAACGTTCTTTATGAAGCCGAAGCCGTTGCCGATTACTGGAAGGGCTGGCCGCAGGGCGATGCAAACCGTCCCGCCGGCGTGATCTACAAGATCATCCGCGAGCCGGC
Organism: Pseudomonadota bacterium; assembly: GCA_023451735.1. GTDB lineage: Bacteria > Pseudomonadota > Alphaproteobacteria > Rhizobiales > Rhizobiaceae > Neorhizobium. The sequence continues at coordinate 15,293 of JAEXYH010000074.1, forward strand.
AGCCCAGAAGGCTGCTCTTCAGCGCGGCGAAGCGGATATCGTCGAAGGCCTGACGCCGGACGATTATGTCCAGATCGCGCGTGCCAAGGGCATCGCCATCGAAGACCACAAGGGCATGACCACTTTCGGCATCAAGTTCAACACGCAGCAGGGGCCGACCGCCGATATCAACCTGCGCAAGGCGATCGCCTATGCGATGGACTATGACGCGCTGATCCAGGTCTATAACGGTGCCGCCTCGCTTGAGACGAGCCCGATCCCGGATGCGATGCGCGGTCATATCGACGTGCCCGGCATTCCGCGCCAGGACCTTGCCAAGGCCAAGGAATATCTGGCGAAGTCCGGTTATCCGAACGGCGGCATCACCCTGCCTTACGTCCATGTCGCCGGTCTCGAAGAAGCCCGCCGTATCGGTCTCGTGCTGCTCGACAGCCTGAAGCCGCTCAACATCAATGTCGAGATCAAGCCGGAACAGTGGCCGAACATGGTCGCTCTCGGTTCCAAGGTCGAGACTTCGCCGGCGATGACCTCGGTCTACACGACCCCGGTTTCGACCGATCCGGATGCCGTCGCCTACCAGTATCACAAGAACAGCTGGGGCCAGTATTTCGCGATGATGTTCTACGACAATCCGAAGGTCACCGAAATGGTCGACAAGGCCCGGTCCTCGTCGAACTGGGATGAGCGCGCCAAGCTTTATGCCGACATCCAGACCCAGATCGTCGCAGACCAGCCGGAAGTGTTCGGCATGCTGCAGAACCGCCGCTGGGCACGCCGTGACTACCTGCAGGGCTTCCAGTTCAGCCCTGTCCGGTTCACCGGCGAAGTCGATCTCTACCCGCTGTGGGTGAAGTCCGAATAAACACTGGCTGACGTCCCCTCTTGTAAGCCAGAATAGTGCGCATGGTCCGCTTCCCCCAACCGCGGGCCATGCGCCAATCATAACAAATGGAGAAGACGATGCTGACATTCGCCTTCCGCAAATTGCTGACGCTGGTCGGCACGATGATCGGCATTGCGGCGCTGACATTCTTCATCACCAATGTCGCGCCCGGCGACCCGGCACGTCTCGTGGCCGGTCCCAATGCGACCGAGGACATGGTTGCGACGATCCGCAGCGAATACGGTCTCGACAAGTCGCTGCCGGAGCAGTTCATCGTCTATATGGGCGAGCTTGTCCGCGGTGATCTCGGCACCTCGATCGTCACCACGCGGCCGGTGCTCGAAGAAGTGATGCGTTATGCGCCGGCAACGCTTGAACTCGTCTTCGTCGCGATGTTTCTCGGCATCGTCATCGGCGTTCCGCTCGGCATGCTGTCGGCCGTCTACAAGGACGGGCCGCTCGATCAGATAACGCGCATCTTCTCGATATCCGGCGTGGCAATCCCGGCTTTCTGGTTCGGTATCCTGCTGCAGCTGATGTTTTCCGTCGATCTCGAATGGCTGCCAGTCTCGGGGCGTTTGCCGCTCGTCACCCGTCCGCCAGAATTCGTCACCGGCCTGCTTCTGGTCGACAGCCTGATTGCAGGCAATTTCTCGACCTTCTGGACATCGCTGCAGCATATCATCCTGCCGGCGATCGTGCTTTCCTTCCCCTGTCTCGCCTCGATCCTGCGCGTCAATCGTGCCGAGATGATCGAAGTGCTGCAGTCGGATTATATCGTGGCCGCCCGCGCCCACGGCATTTCGTCCTTCCGCATCATCGCGCTCTACGCGCTGAAGAATGCCATGCTGCCGACGCTTGCGATGATCGGCCTGCGGTTCGGCTGGATGCTCGGTTCGACCGTTCTGGTGGAAACCGTGTTCGACTGGCCGGGCATCGGGCTCTATGCGGTCTCGTCTGCGCTGTCCTCCGACTTCAAGCCCGTGGTCGGCGTAACGCTGATGATCGGTTTCTTCTTTATCGTCGCCAACACCCTCGTCGATCTGGCCTATGCCTGGATCGACCCGCGTCTCAGGAAAGCGTGATGACGGCTCATCCCATGAACACACAGATCGACACCCCGACGGAAGCATCGCGTCCGCTCTCCTTCCGCGAACGCCATGCAAGCCAGATCCGCCAGTGGCGGCTCTACGTACACATGTTCCGCAAGAGCTTTTCGTCCATGCTGGGACTGGCGCTTGTCGTGCTTTTCCTGCTGCTGGCCGCCATCGGGCCGCTGATCGTGCCCTATCCGGAAGCGGCAAGCGGTGCGATCAACATGTCGGCCAAATTGCAGCCGCCGAGCAGCACCTACTGGTTCGGCACGGATGAAATGGGCGCGGATATCTTTTCGCGCGTCATCATCGGTGCCCGTACGTCGCTGTGGATCGGCGTGGTCATTACCGGCATCGCGGCGATCGTCGGCATCACGCTCGGGATCATCGCCGGTTATCGCGGTGGCTGGGTTCGTGCTGTCATCATGCGCTTCACCGAGCTGTTCCTCGCCGTTCCCGGTCTGGCGCTGGCGCTGGCGATTGTGGCTGCACTCGGCCCCGGTATCACCAATTGCGTGCTGGCGCTCGCGATCGTGTGGTGGCCCGGCTATGTGCGCCTCGTCGAAGCGAAAACGCTGTCGATCAAGGAAGAGCTGTTCATCGAATCCGCCCGTTCGATCGGGGCGAAAACGCCGTGGATCCTCTGGCACCATATCCTGCCCAACTGCATGTCGCCGATCATCGTCAAGATGAGCATGGACATGGGTATGGCGATCCTCGCGGCCGCCAGCCTCGGCTTCATCGGCCTCGGCGCACAGCCGCCGTCGCCGGAATGGGGTTCGATGATCTCGGTCGCCCGCACCTATATGCCCGACTGGTGGTGGTATTCGCTCTTCCCGGGCGCTGCGATCTTCCTCACCGTGCTTGGCTTCAACCTTCTGGGCGATGGCCTGCGCGATATTCTCGATCCAAGGAGCCGCGACCGATGACAGCTCTGCTCGACATCAAGGACTATCGGCTCGACATCGGCACGTTCGACGGCCCGGTGCATGTGCTGAAGGGCATCAATCTCACCGTCAACCGCGGCGATACGCTCGGTATCGTCGGGGAAAGCGGTTCGGGCAAGACCGTGCTGGTGCGCTCTGTGCTCGGTATCGGCCCGCGCAATGCGAAGGTCGTCGAAGGTTCCATCTCGTTTGACGGGCAGGACATCACCAACCTGCCGGAGAAGGACTGGACGAAGATCCGCGGCATCCGCATCTCGATGATCTTCCAGGACCCGATGACCTATCTCAACCCGCTCTTTACGATAGGGCGGCAGATTTCGGATGTCATCGCAGCGCATGAGAGGGCGGCGGGGCAGGGCGTCTCTTCCAAGGCGGCACGGCGTGCGCGTACCGAGGAACTGCTCGATCAGGTCGGTCTGCCGAACCCGTCCATGCTGTTTTCCCAATATCCGCACCAGCTTTCCGGCGGCATGCGCCAGCGTATCCTGATCGCCATGGCGTTGGCCGGAAAGCCGGATATCCTGATTGCCGACGAACCGACGACGGCGCTCGATGTGACCGTGCAGGCGCAGGTACTGGACCTGATCAATTCGCTGGTCGAAAAGCTCAATCTCACCGTCATCATGATCAGTCATGACATCGGCGCGATCGCCACCGTCGCGAAGCGCTGTGCCGTGATGTACAAGGGCGAGATCGTCGAGCAGGGGATGACGCAGGATATCCTCAACCGTCCGCGGCACGAATATACGCAGCGCCTGCTTGCCGCCGTGCCGGATATCGATGTCGCGCCGGATCGGGTTGCGGCGGAGCCTGTGGAAGCTAAGCCTGCCAAGCGTGGCAATCTTCTCGAAGCCATCGACCTGAAGAAGGTCTATCGCAGCCAGTCCGGTGCCGATTTCACGGCGGTCAATTCGATCAGCCTGTCGGTGAAGACCGGCGAGATTTTTGGTGTGGTCGGCGAAAGCGGATCGGGCAAATCGACGCTCGCACGTATGCTGATGCGCCTGATCGAGCCGACGTCCGGCGACATCATCTTCGACGGGCAGAACATTTCCGGCCTGTCCGGCGAGCCTTTGCGACAGATGCGCCGGCACATGCAGTTCGTCTTCCAGAACCCGCATTCGGCGCTCAACGGTCGCCACACGATCGGTGACGCGATCGGCGAGCCGCTTCGGATCCAGACGAACATGAGCCGGCGAGATATCGAGGCACGGGCGGAAGCGCTGCTCGACATCGTGCAACTGCCGAAAATGTTCAAGTATCGCTACCCGCACGAGCTTTCCGGCGGCCAGAAGCAGCGTGTCTGCATTGCCCGGGCGATTGCGCTCAACCCGCGTCTTCTTATCCTCGACGAGCCGACTTCAGCGCTCGACATCTCGGTGCAGGCGCAGGTGCTCGATTTCCTGCAGGAACTGCGCTCCGAGCTGAACCTCACCTATGTGTTCATCTCGCACAATCTCGCCGTTATCCGGCAGATCTGCGACCATACGATCGTGATGAAGCGCGGCGAGATCGTCGAACAGGGCGATACCGAGCAAATCTTCCTGTCGCCACGCGAGGAATATACCAAGGCTTTGATCGAGAGTGGGCGGAAGACCTCGCAGGCGGCCAATCTGCAAGTTTAGGCCGATCGCAGAACCGGGCTGATGCAAAACCCTGTGCCACCTGTGGTGCAGGGTTTTCTCGTATCCGAAGACGGCAGGCGTTTTGCCGAAACTTCCTGAGTCCCATCCGTCTGGCTTTTTCCAGTTGAAATTCCGGCTGCAAAGCACAATTTCTTCGCAGATGCGAAAGCGCAGCTGAAACCGTTTCACGACTTACGAATATGCTGATAGGCCGGGTTGCAGGTTTCCTCGCCGACTTCTGGGAGTTCGTCTTTGTCTACCACCCCCTACATGCTTTTGACAGGCGCGAGTCGCGGAATTGGCCATGCGACGGTCAAGCTGTTTCTGGAAAAAGGCTGGAAAATCCTGACCGTTTCACGTCAGCCGTTTTCCGAGGAATGCCGTTGGCCTTCGGCACGTGAAAGCCATATCCAGGCGGATCTGGCCGATCTCTCAAGCCTCGATGATCTTGTCGAAGAGGTGCGGCAACGTTTGCCCGACGGCAAATTGGCGGCGCTCGTCAACAATGCCGGGATTTCTCCCAAAGGTGCCGATGGCGCGAGATTGGGTGTCGCCGGCACGGATGCCGATACCTGGACGAAGGTGCTGAACGTCAACCTCATCTCGACGGCGCTTCTGGCGCGGGCGTTGATACCCGAGCTTGAGGCTGCGCGCGGTTCGATCGTCAACGTCACCTCGATCGCCGGTTCCCGCGTTCATCCCTTCGCGGGCGTGGCCTATGCGGCTTCAAAGGCCGGTCTTGCGTCTTTGACCCGTGAACTTGCGCATGAATTCGGCCCGCGCGGTGTACGTGCCAACGCCATCGCGCCGGGCGAGATCGCGACGTCGATCCTGTCGCCCGGGACAGATGATCTGGTGCAGGCGGAGGTGCCGATGGGACGTCTCGGCACGACTATCGAGGTGGCCAAGACGATCTATTTCCTCTGCACCGACCAGTCGTCCTATATTAACGGTGCAGAAATCCACATCAACGGCGGGCAGCACGTCTGATCCGGCTCAGCCTTCGGAGAGCGCCTTTAGCTTCCCGTAGTTTTCTGCCGATAACGGAATTCCGTCCTTTTCCGCCTTGGCACGGGTCACATGGCGGCGGTCGCCGGGCAGGCGTTCCTGGCCGGCCTCCAGCACGAGATCGCAAATGCCGGCGACACGTTCGGCGAAGACATCGTTGCCGCCACGTGCGGGATCGATGACGACGAAGAACTGGCCCGTAAAGGGCGTCTGCGCGCCCTTGTGACCGCTCCAGTCGAATTCGCCGGAAAAATAACCGCCGGTCAGCGCGGCGCTGAGGATTTCGACCATCAGCGCAATGGAATTGCCCTTGTGGCCGCCGAAGGGCAGCAGCGCCCCGCCATCGAGAATGGCTTTCGGATCGGTGGTCGGCTGGCCATCGCGGTCGACGCCCATGCCGGGTTTCAGGTCATGGCCGGCGCGGGCGGCGATCTGCACGTCTCCATGGGCAATGGCGCTCGACGCCTGATCGAAGACGAAGGGGGCAACGCCTGCGCGCGGTGAAGCAAAGGCGACGGGATTGGTACCGAACACGGCCTTCTTTCCGCCATGGGGGACAACGCAGGCCATGCTGTTGACGACGCTGAGTGCAACAAACCCCTCTTCGGCAAAGGGTTCGACATCCGGCCAGAGCGCGCTGAAATGGTGTGAGCGGCGGATGGCGAGGACGGCGACGCCGTTTGCCTTCACCTTTTCGATCAGCAACGGGCGTGCGGCAAGCATGGCAGGTTGGGTGAAGCCACCCTTGGCATCGACACGGACGAAAGCCGGCGCGACATCCTCTACTTCCGGCACCGCCTTGCCATCGACCCAGCCGCTGTTCAGCGACGAGACGTAACCGGCCATGCGGAAGATGCCGTGGCTAAGCGAGCCGTCGCGTTCGCAGGAGGCACAGTTTTCGGCCAATATCTTCGCATTGTGTTCGGACACGCCATTCCTGACGAAGATCTTTTCGAGCAGTGCCACGAGATCGGCATGGGAGAGATGGATGTCGGTGGCTTTGCTCATGTCGTTCCCCTGGATGGCCGTTGAGGCCTTCTTTCTGACGCACGAAGATACAAACAAAGAAGTCCTGTTCAACTAAGCCTGCAACGTATTTTGCAGCGGGCGTATCACTGGCTTACATCGGCGCTTCTCCGAAAACAAACTTTACTGCTGGGATTACCATGATCGGTTGGAGCGAGGCGCCATTCGAATGGTGAAAATCGTGGTGAAACGATAGGAAGCCGATCAAAAACAATAGCTTGTCTTTTGACAGTTGTGCTTGGGGTAATGGTTGTTGCAGATCTGGCTCTATGTCATATCCAGATACAACTACAGATTTTCAGGTGAGGAAAAGCAATGACGGCAAGCGATTTTTTTGTTTCGGCGCATGGTGCTGAATGGGTCAACCCCGAACCCGGCGTCACGCGCCGCATCATGACCTATCTGCCGGAGATGATGATGGTCGAGGTTGTGTTCGAAAAGGGAGCGATTGGCTCGAAGCATTCGCATCCGCACATTCAGGCGAGCTATGTCGCAGAGGGCAGTTTCGAGGTCACAATCGACGGGCGAACGGAAACGCTCAACAAGGGTGGCAGCTTCATCGTACCGCCGGATCTGGTCCATGGTGTCACGGCGCTCGAGGCCGGTCGTCTGATCGACGTTTTCAATCCGCATCGGGCTGAATTCCTGAAGTAATTTTTCAGGCCACGGTTGTAGCTGGAATATGTGAAAGGGCCGGTCGCCAGGTTTGCGGCCGGCTTTTGCATTTTCGGTGATCGGGCGATTGCTCGACAGCCGCGTTGTGCCAAGCCATCCCAAACAAAAGCGCCCGGCCGGAGCCGGGCGCCTGATTTTCATGCTGCGAGGCTGTTGCTTTCAGTGCATCAGCAGGCGAGGCAGCCACATGGAGAACATCGGCACGTAGGTGACCAATGCCATGGCGAGGAACAGTGCGCTGTAGAAGGGCAAGATGGACTTCATCACCTCGCCGACCGAGATTTCACCAATGGCGCAGCCGATGAACTGCGTGGTGCCGACCGGCGGCGTGTTCAGGCCCAATGCGCAGTTGAGCAGCATGACCATGCCGAACTGGACCGGATCCATGCCATATTGCATGGCGATCGGCAGGAAGATCGGCGTGCAGATCAGGATCGTGCTCGCCATATCCATGAACGTGCCAAGCAGGAACAGGATGATGTTGATCATCAGGAAGATGACGATCGGGTTGGTCGAGATGTGGCTCATCAGCTCACCGGTCATATCGGCAACGCCGTAGAGACCCATGAGATACTGGAACATTGTCGACACACCGATCAGGAGCAGGACGATGCCCGTCGTCTTGACCGTCTTGGCGGCTGCGGCCAGGAAGGCTTCCCATGTCATCGTACGGTAGATGAAGAAGGTCAGGAGCATGGTGTAGATCACGGCGATGGAAGCGGATTCCGTCGCGGTGAAGATACCCGAGATGATACCGCCGAGGATGATCACCACGATCAGCATGCCGGGTGCCGCTGCAGCGAGCGACCGCATGACGATATGCCAGCCGGGGAAGGTGCCTGCCGGGTAGCCCCGTTTTCTCGCGACGTAATAGGCCGCACCGAGGTTACAGACCATCAGAAGCAGGGCAGGCATGATGCCGGCTGCGATCAGGGCACCGATGGATGCCTTGCCGCTGGCGGCCAGTGCGTAGATGATCATGTTATGGCTGGTCGGCATCAGGGCGCCGACGAGGGCGGCATGCGTCGTGACGTTGACCGCATAGTCGGCGTCATAACCTTCCTTCTTCATCATCGGGATCATGACTGCGCCCATGGCCGACACGTCGGCAACGGGGGAGCCGGCGACACCGCCGAAGAGGGTGCAGGCGACGACGTTCGACATGCCGAGGCCGCCGCGAACATGGCCGACCATGGCCTTGGCTGCATTGACGATCTTGTCGGCAACGCCGCCATGCAGCATCAATTCACCAGAGAAAATGAAGAAAGGAATGGCGAGAAACGAAAATACGTTCATGCCCGCCATCATCTGCTGGAAGCCGACGGCGATCGGAAGACCTTCGTAGAGAATGGTGCAAAGCGCCGACAGGCCGATCGCAAAGGCAACCGGGATCCCCGCAACGAGGAAGCCGACAAAAGTGATACAAAGAATGGTTAGTGCCATGACGGTACGACCTCCGCCTTACGGAAAATGGCCAGGATATGTTCGATTGAAAACATGATGATCAGGACGCCCGAGACCGCGAGCGGAATATAGCGCACGGCTTCCGTTACATGGAGATTGGGCATCAGGTAGGGAGCGACCGACCAGCCGAGGATCCAGCCATTATAGGCCATGGCGGCCCCGAACAGGCATATGGCGATGTAGATGACCAGCTCTACATAGCGTTGCATGTACTGCGGCAGGAGAACGGTCAGTGAGTCGAGAGCAATGTGACCGGCATCGCGGACGCCGACGGCAGCTCCGATCATGGTGACATAGAGAATAAGCACAATTGCCAGGTTTTCGGTCCAGCTGGGCGAATCGTTCAGCACGTAACGGCCGAAGACCTGATAAAAAACGACGGCCACAAGCGTCAGCAGACCGGAAATGGCCAAGATCATACCGATCTTGGCAAGCGGTGCGTTGATGCTGGTCAGCCAGCCGGTCATCGCAGGTGGATGAGCGGCCTCGGATTTGCTGTGAGTGTTCATGGTATCCCCCGGGCGCACCCGCCCGAAAACCTGGCTCGGTTTTCGGAGCGTGTTATGCGCGGTGTCTTGAGGTTCTTAAGTGCCCGGCGCCTCATATCCGGCGTGCAGGCTGTAGGAGAAGGAAGCAGCGCCGGATTGGAGCTGCTTCCTTCATGATTTACTTGGTTGCCTGGATCCGCTTGACGAGGTCCTGCAGTTCAGGTGTCTTGGCGAACTGGTCGTAGACCGGCTTCATCGCATCGATGAATTCCTGCTTGTCATTGACCTCCGCGATGATGCTACCGGCCTTTTCGACGATTTCCTTGGAAGTCGTTTCGCGCGCATCCCACAGACGGCGTTGTTCAACCACCGAGTCCTTGGCGGCCTGGCGGATAAGCGCCTGGTCTTCCGGCGGCAGCTTGTCCCAGATCGGCTTGGAGAAGAGCAAGAGTTCCGGCACCATGGCGTGTTCGGTGCGGGTGAAATACTTGGCTGCTTCATAATGATGCGACGATTCATAGGACGGGTAGTTGTTCTCTGCGGCATCGATGATACCGGTCTTCAGGCCGGTATAGACTTCGCCCATCGGCATCGGCGTTGCGTTGGCACCAAGAGCCTGCACCATGGCGACGAACATGTCGGACTGCTGGACGCGGATCTTCATGTTGTGAAGGTCGGCGAGCGTCTTGATCGGTTTCTTGGTGTACATCGAGCGCGCACCGCTGTCATAGAAGGCGAGGCCGACCATGCCCTGTTTTTCCAGTGCCTTCAGAACTTCTTCGCCGATCGGGCCGTCGAGCACGGTGCGTTCATGCGCCGTTGAGCGGAAAATAAACGGCAGCGAGATGACGATGGTTTCCGGCACCATGTTGTTGACCACGGCGGCGCTGATGCGCAGCATGTCAAGGCCGCCGATGCGCAACTGTTCAATCGTGCCGCGTTCGTCACCCAGAGCACCGTTCGGGAAAACCTTGACGCCGAGGCGGCCATTGGTGCGCTCGGACAGGATCTTGCCCATGTACATGGCGCCCTGAACCGTCGGGTAGTCATTCGGGTGAATGTCGGCCGACCTGAAATCGCGTGACAGTGCCGGAGACGCAAGAAGGACACCTGCTGCGCCGGCGGCAAGAAGCATCGTGCGGATCGCCTTGAAAGTTCGTTTCATTTGTATTTCCTCCATTAAAAACTGATTGAACCAGAAATTTGGCCAGCCGCTTCCGGTGCCGGAAATGGATGCTGATGCTCCATTTCCGGCTCTCCGAAAGCTGATTGCGGTAGTCTCGTTCAGTTGACGCCTAGGCGTCGTTCAGAGCCGGTACGCCTTTTTTGCGAGCGTATAGGCAAGCTCCCTGGCCAGGTCGAAAGCTTCTTCTTCCCTGAGCCTGTGTTCGCTGACGAGCCGCGCCAGGAAAGCGCAATCGACCCGTCGAGCAACGTCATGGCGCGCCGGTATGGACGGGAAGGCGCGCGTATCGTCGTTGAAGCCGACCGTGTTGTAGAAACCGGCCGTTTCCGTCGTCATCTCGCGGAAACGCCGCATGCCTTCTGGACTGTCGTGGAACCACCATGCAGGTCCAAGCCGGAGTGCCGGATAGGCGCCTGCCAGCGGAGCCAGTTCGCGGGCATAGGACGTTTCGTCGAGGGTGAAGAGCACGACGGTCAGGTCGCGTTCCATGCCAACGGCATCGAGTAGCGGCTTCAGGGCGCTGACATAGTCGGTGCGGCCCGGAATATCGAAGCCCATGTCGCGGCCATGATTGGCGAACACGGTCGGCGAGTGATTGCGCCTGGAACCCGGATGGATCTGCAGGACAAGCCCGTCATCCAAGCTCATCTTCGCCATTTCCGTCAGCATCTGGCCGCGGAAGAGCTTGTGATCATCCAAATCCGACTTGCCGGCCCGTATCCGGGCGAACAGTGCGGCAGCTTCCTCATCCGACAGGTTGGCCGTATCTGCCGTCGCGTGACCGTGGTCCGACGAGGTGGCGCCGAAGGACTTGAAATACGCGCGGCGTTTTCGATGGGCCGCGAGATAACCCGTCCACGAGCCTGTATCTTCGCCCGTCATATCGCCCAGCTGGTCGAGATTGGCGGAGAAGCCTTCGAAATCGGGATCGACCACGGCGTCCGGCCGATAGGCCGTTACCACACGTCCGTCCCAACCGCTTTCACGGATCGCCTTGTGCCAACGGAGATCGTCGAGCGCTCCTTCGGTCGTTGCGATGACTTCAATGTTAAACCGCTTGAAGAGGGCACGGGGCCGATATTCCGGCAGGCGCAGCTTTTCAGCAATCAGGTCATAGGTCTTGTTCGCATTATGCGCGCCCAGCGGCTCGTCGATGCCGAATAGATTGGACAGGACAAAATCCATCCATTGCCGAGTCGGCGTGCCGCGGAACAGGTGGTAATTTTCGGCAAAAAGCCGCCATATGCGACGACCGTCAGTTTCCACAGCTGAGCCATCAAGACGGCGAACGCCAAGATCCTCAAGGCGGATGCCCTGGCTGAAAAGCATTCGGAAAATGTAATGATCGGGAACGATCAGAAGCTGGGCCGGATCTGGAAATGGTTCATCCAAGGCATACCATTTAGGGTCGGTATGACCGTGAGGACTGATGATCGGAAGATCCGAAACCGTTTTGTAAAGTGCTTGAGCAATAGAGCGAGTACTGTTTTCGGCCGGAAATAAAACGTCAGAATGAATAAGTGATTTCATTGGGGAGCCGACCTCCTTTCGACGACATCAACGCTAGATTGCTGCCAATTGGGATGTCAATGATCTCATAGCGATGCGCTGCAAGTTGAATTTCTTGGCTTTTGTCTATTTATACTTGTGCCGATTTTGCCAAAAATCCGCATTGAATCATGGCCATAAAATCCCCCTAGGCGATGTCGCCAAAATCACGAAACTCGGACTTATGTCAGTTCAAGTGTGCGAAATTGTCGCAGGCGCTTGCCTTACCTCGTCGAAGGTGTCGCAGCTTTTCCCGGGCTTGTGAGAGCGGCTCGTCTTCCTCCGGGATGGTCTTCGGAGCGAACTTGATCGATTACTCAGCTTAGTCGGCCCGCAGAATCACGAAGCCATAAGCTTCGGCCTAGTCTGGCGTTCTTTTCCTTGATCCCTCTAATGGTGACACATGATCATTTATGGAATCGATTTAACTTGCTGATAATAATTGATAAAAATCATAATAATGACAAGTGTCAATTTATAGTTGCTGACGAAAATGTCGCACGCGAATGTTGAATTTCGCTATTCAATCTCACCCATATGGTAGTATACGTGCATTGTGACGTGGCTTCAGGAGAAAGGAACGACCGCGAACGTAGCGCGGGAGCGCCTCGGATGCGGAGATCGACAATGCCAAGGAAAATAACCAGGGCATCTTATCAGTGATCGTCTGTTTTTGCTGAGACTAAGGGTGGCAACAACGGGTTGTTGTTCGATTTCCTTGGCACCCCCATCGATTGTTTCGATTTTTGTTCGATGCATAAGTGGATATGGCGCTGGCTGACATTGCAGTCATGCACACCAGAAACTCCTAATGCTCGTAATACGTGTAAATTTGAGGCGGGTAACCCGTGGCTTTACTGCGCCCACAAGGATTATGGAAGTATCTTGCGGCACGCTTTACTGGCTGCAGATTCTCATGAGGTAACCGAGGATTTTCATGACTATCAATTTGGGAAATGAAGCCGTCTCGAAACGTCTGGGCAATACGGCACTCGTCGATCTCGCCGCTGCAATCGAACGTCCCGTTTATGACCGCAAGGCAATCTCTCCTGGCATCGTCCATATTGGTCTTGGCGCCTTCTGTCGTGCTCACGCCATGGTCTACACGGATGACGTCCTGCGGAATGGTGCAACGGACTGGGGGGTTGTCGGGGTTGACCTGATGTCGCCCGCAATCCGTGATGCGCTGAAGCCACAGGACGGACTTTACACGCTCCTGAGCCGCGACAACGATCAATATGACCTGCGTGTCATCGGGTCGATTCTCGATGTCATGGTTACATCCGACCAGAAAACCGAGATTTTCGACCTTCTTTGCAAGCCGGAGATCCGTATCGTGACGCTGACGGTCACGGAAAAGGGGTATTGCCTGGACGGTGCGACCGGTAGCCTCGACGAAAAGCATCCCGCGATTATTGCGGATCTCGCCAATCCCACCGATCCGCGCAGTGTTCCCGGCTTCCTGACCGAAGCGCTTCGCTTGCGGCGTGCGGCAGGGCAGGCGCCTTTCACGGTTCTCGTTTGTGATAATCTGGCGCAGAACGGCAGCAAGGTTCGCAATATCGTCACCCGCTTTGCCACTCTTCGCGATGAGGAACTGGGCCGTTTCATCAGCGAAAATGTCGCCTTTCCCTGCTCGATGGTGGACCGGATCACCCCCGCCACGCAGGATGCCGATCGGCAGAAGGTTGCCGAGAGCCTGGGTCTCGCGGATGCCTGGCCGGTTGTAACGGAACCCTTCCGCCAGTGGGTGGTCGAGGATCATTTCCCACTGGGGAGGCCGGATTGGGAAACGGCTGGTGCGATCATGGCTGAGGATGTTCATCCTTATGAGACCATGAAACTGCGCTGCCTCAATGGATCCCATTCGACACTCGCCTATCTCTCGGTGATTGCCGGGATCGAGACGATCGCCGACGCCATGGTGGACGAGAACCTGCCCAAGGTGATCCGCCGATTGTGGGACGAGGATCTGATCGCTACCCTACCGCCAGTTCCGGGTACCGATGTCGTGGCCTACACGCATGATCTCGAAACGCGTTTCCGCAATACGGGTGTGCGTCATCTGGCCCTGCAGATTTCCTGGGATGGATCACAAAAGCTTCCGCCTCGTCTGCTGGAAGCCGCCGGCGAACTCTATTCTTCCGGCCGAGACCCGAAGGTCATACCGCTCGCCGTTGCTGCGTGGATGAGATTCCTCTCGGGCAGGAACGAACTCGACCAGGATTACACCGTCACCGACCCGCATGCCGCGCGATTGACGGAGATTGCCAGGGATGCTGGCGCTGATGCAGCCATGCTGGCCGATGCGCTTTTCGACATTCGCGAAATTTTCGGAGACGTGCTGCCCGGCAATGCGCATTTCCGTGCCGAGGTCATCAAACATTTGTCCAGCCTGATGAGCCATGGGGTCCGCAAGACCCTGAAGGCTTTCCTGGGCGAGGTCTGAGCCTCGCGGCTTCGGACAATATATGGATTGAAGTAGGAGACTAATATGGAACAGACATGGCGTTGGTTTGGCCCGGATGATCCGGTGAGCCTGCAAAAAATTCGCCAAGCTGGCGCGACCGGCATCGTCACCGCTCTTCATCACATGAACCAGGGCGGCATCTGGCCGTCTGACGAGATCGCCAAGCGCAAGGCAGAAGTGGAGGCCGCCGGACTGACGTGGTCAGTCGTCGAGAGCATAGGCGTGGGCGAGGAAATCAAGACCCGCACGGGCAATTATCGCGAGAAGATCGACAATTACAAACAATCGATCCGCAACGTCGCGCGGGGCGGTGTGAAGGTGATCTGCTACAATTTCATGGTGATCACCGACTGGAGCCGCACCAATCTGATGTATCGGCTGCCGAATGGCGGTTATGCGCTTCGTTACGACAGTGTCGATTTTGCGGCCTATGATCTGTTCGTTCTTGGCCGAACTGGGGCGGAAGCATCCTACTCGACTGAGCAGGTCGCCGCCGCCAAGGCCCGTTTCGAGGCGATGGACGATGCGAAGGTTTCGGAGCTGGAACGCAATCTGATCGACTGGCTGCCGGCGCGCGACTTTGCCTATACGCGCTCGACGTTCAAGGAGATGCTCGAACTTTACCAGCAGATCGGGGTCGAGGATCTTCGCGCCAACCTGATCGAATTCCTGCGCGAGATCACGCCGGTGGCGGAAGAGGAGGGGGCACGGCTGTGCATCCATCCTGACGATCCTGCTTTCCCGATCTTCGGTCTGCCCCGCGTCCTGTCGAATGCGGACGATGTGCGGGCGCTGTTCAAGGGTGTTCCCCAGGACGCCTGTGGCCTGACGCTGTGCACCGGTTCCTTCGGATCCAATCCAAAAAATGACCTGGTCGCCATGACCGGGGAGTTTGCGCCGCGTATTCACTTTGCTCACCTGCGCAATACGACGCGTGAGCCAGACGGCTCCTTCTACGAGGCGGATCATCTCGGCGGCGATACGGATCTTGTCGCGGTAACAGCTGCGATCATGGCCGAAGAAGACCGTCGCGCTTCGATAGGTCATCCGGTGCCGCAAATCCCAATGCGTCCAGACCACGGACATCTGCTGGGCGACGATATCGGCCAGAAATCCAATCCCGGTTATTCCTTTGTCGGTCGCCTCAAGGGACTGGCGGAGCTTCGGGGCGTCATGCAGACCGTGCAGGCTTTCAGGGAGGGACGCGTGGCATAACAGACAGATTGTCGTTCCGCAGCCTGCGGCGGCAGCGGCGGTCGAGCACCATCAATGTTGCCGATATGCCGGAAATTTCGCAAAAGAGGATAACTCGACCTGACCGCAACACAGAAGATGAGTGACTGAATGGTGGATCGCAGCCGTTCCCGTTTGACGAGCCAGGTGTTCGACAAGATCCGGGAAGATATAGTATGCGGCCGTCTTGCTCCGGACGCACCCTTGTCCGAGGCAGACCTTTGCCAGCAGCTTGAAGTGAGCCGGACGCCCGTGCGCGAAGCTCTCATCAAGCTTGCGGAAGAAGAACTGGTCGTCATCTACCCGCATTTCGGGACGTTTGTCGCTCCGATCTCGCTCGAA
This sequence comes from Pseudomonadota bacterium, assembly GCA_023451735.1. Classification (GTDB taxonomy): domain Bacteria; phylum Pseudomonadota; class Alphaproteobacteria; order Rhizobiales; family Rhizobiaceae; genus Neorhizobium. Next base: position 31,282 of record JAEXYH010000074.1, read on the forward strand.
GCTGTGAAGGTTGGCCAGTATATCCGCGAGAAGCTGGAATGTGCGCTTGTCGAGGACGCGATAAAACACATGAATGAAGAGGGACGCGAGCGTATCCGGGCCAATCTGCGCGAGCAGGCTGCCGTTGTCGGAAACGGTGACGCATTTTACAGGCTCGACAACGTTTTCCACGCACTCATTGCCGAACTCAGCGGTTATGCGGGAGCCTGGAATGCTATCTTGCGGGCGAAGACGCAGCTTGATCGCGTACGCTATCTCACCACTCAGGACAGCGACCGGATGGCCGTTACCCTGATCGAGCACCAGATGATCGCAGATGCGATGATCGCAGGTGATGTCGATACGACCGTGACCCACATGCGTGCTCATCTTCGGACAGTTTTCGGACATCTCGATGGGCTCGGGCTGGATGATCCCCGGCCTCGCCTGCCGTCCCGCAAGCGTGGTGCCAGGGGGAATTCGGCAGCACAGGACGCCTGATGGAACCTCGGCCTGACGGTCGAGCGGGCGAAAATTCAAGTATTTCGATGCATGGCCTGGAGACTGGCCGGCAATGCGACCGGCATGGAGGCCGGATCAGGAGAAAGATACCTATGGTCAAGAACAGCATTTGCCTTCATCCTGCCGACAATATCGAGATCGCCTTGCGCGATCTCGCAGCGGGCGACATCCTGACGACAAGCGGTGTTGCTACCGGTCAGGCCATCATGCGCGGACACAAGATTGCGACCGCTGCCATTCCCGCCGGCGGCAATGTCTTGCGCTATGGGCAGATCATCGGTCAGGCCAAGATCGACATCGCGGCCGGCGATCATGTTCATGTCCACAATCTCGGCATGGGCGAACATGCCCAGGATTATGCTTTCGCTTCTGCCAATACGCCGCTGCCCGAAGCCACCGAGGCCCGCACGTTCATGGGCTACAAGCGGGCCGACGGCAAAGTCGGCACCCGAAACTATATCGGTATTCTCACGACGGTGAACTGTTCCGGTTCGGTCGCCCGTTTCATTACGGAAGCGGCCGAGAAATCGGGTTTTCTCGATGAGTTTCCGAATGTCGACGGTATCGTGCCGATCTCGCATGGCACAGGTTGCGGCATGTCTACCGATGGCGAGGGTTACGCCACGCTGTTCCGGACGCTGTCCGGTTATGCGCAGAACCCCAATTTCGGCGGCATTCTTCTCGTCGGTCTCGGCTGCGAAGTAATGCAGATCCCGGATCTCGTCGGTGGTCGCCGTATCCGGCAGGACGGCATGCTGCGTTATATGACAATCCAGCAGGAAGGCGGTACGCGCAAGACAATCGAAAGAGGTCTCGAGGAGCTGCGCGGTGTAGCCGAGTTCGCCAACCGCACTACACGCAGCCCGGCTCCGGTTTCGGAGATTACGATCGGCATGCAATGCGGCGGCTCCGACGGGTATTCGGGCATCACCGCCAATCCGGCGCTCGGCTATGCCTCAGACCTTCTCGTCCGGCATGGCGGTACCACAATTCTTTCCGAAACCTCTGAAGTCTACGGTGCCGAACATCTTCTGACGCGTCGCGCGGAAACGGCAGAGATCGGCAACAAGCTGATCGAGCGGCTCAAATGGTGGGAAGACTATTGCGCCCGTAATGGCGGCGAGATGGATAACAATCCGTCGCCCGGCAACAAGAAGGGCGGGTTGACGACGATCCTCGAGAAATCACTCGGCGCGGTTGCCAAGGGCGGCACGGCTCCGCTGCTCGGCGTTTACAAGTTCGGCGAAAAGATCGACCGCAAGGGGTTCGTCTTCATGGACAGCCCCGGTTTCGATCCGTGTTCCGTGACGGGCCAAGTTGCATCGGGCGCCAACCTGATCGTCTTCACCACCGGCCGAGGGTCCGTTTCAGGCTACAAGCCGACACCCTGTATCAAGCTTTCGACCAATTCCGAAATGTATGAGCGGATGAAGGACGACATGGACCTCAACTGCGGCGATATCGTTACGGAAGGGGTAAGCATCGAGGCGAAGGGCAAAGAACTTTTCGAGCTGATCATCCGTGTTGCCTCCGGCGAACAGACGAAGAGCGAGGAACTCGGCTATGGCGGCGCGGAATTCGTGCCGTGGCAGATCGGCGCCGTGATGTAGCGGTTTCCGTATTTGATCATGCGGTGGTGTTTGCAGACAGGCGTTGCCGATGATCCGAATGAAAAGAATGGTCCGGTGTATTCGTCTCACCGGACCATTCTTTTTGCTTTTTCTGTCGTCACGACGTGCCGTGTCGGTTATCGACAGCCTATCGAGACGTGGCGGATCGTTGATCTGCCGCAAGGTTGACATGCTTGCCGCCGCTTACGACGGTGCTGCGACATTCCGTTCACTGGCGGTGTCCTATAAGAGCATGTTCTTTCCCGCTGGATGACCTGAGCGCATGAGAGTTCTGATCGTAGACGATGAAACCCTGGCACGCGACGAGCTGAAATCGCTGCTCGCGGACGAGAGCGATATCGAAATCGTCGGCGAGTGCGCCAATGCGATCGAGGGTATTGCGGCGATCAACCGCTTGTCGCCGGCCGTCATGTTCCTTGATATCCATATGCCGCAGGTTACCGGGCTGGAAATGCTGAGGATGATTGATCCCGACCGGATGCCGCACGTCGTGTTTCTGACCGCCTACGAGGAATACGCGGTGCGGGCATTCGAGGAGAATGCCTTCGACTACCTGCTAAAACCTATCCAGGAAGAGCGGCTGCAGAAGACGCTGGCCCGTTTGCGGAAGGTGAAAACAGGCGAGCAGGCCACACTACTCGATATCGCGCCGCCACTGCGCCACATTCCATGCACCGGCCTCAACCGGATCCGGTTGATGAAGCTGGAGGAGGTCGAGGCGATATTTTCCAAGCCCGGCGGCATCTATGTCCTCGGTAATGACGGGCATGAGCATTTTACCGAACTGACGCTGCGCACGCTGGAGGAACGGACCAAGCTGATCCGCTGCCATCGCCAGTACATGGTCAATGCGGAGCATATCAAGGATATCGCGCTTGGTGAGAATGGGGTTGCCAATATCCTGACCCTTGGCGGGCGTTCCATTCCCGTTAGCCGGCGTTTCTTGGGCCCGCTGAAGGAACAGCTCGGAATTCTCTGAGCCGCGTCCCCTATCCGGCATCTTCAGGTTACGTGCAAAAAATTCGAACCGGGCGCATGTGGGTTTCACATGCGCCCGGTTCCGGCTCGGGAGGAATTTTGGAGAGCCGTTTATTCGGCCGGTGTGCCGAGATATTTCTCGTTGCCGCCGGCTCTGTCGGTGCGAAGCATGTCCTTCCATTTGAAGATCGCGGTGACGAGGATGATGACACCCAGAGCCATCATGATCATCGAAAGGATGGCGTTGACCGGGTTGTAACCCTTGGCTGCCTCATTGAGGTAGACATTGGCGATCATCCAGTAGCCTGCATAGTTCACGGTGACGAACAGGTAGGCGAGCGGGATGAGGCAGGTCAGCATGTAGATCCGCTTGGCCGAGAGCCGCAGGATGATTGTTGCGCCGATGGTGAGGCCCAGCGAAGCCATCATCTGGTTCGAGACGCCGAACAAGGCCCAGACCGAGTTGATATCGCCCGAGTTCAGCAGGTAACCCCAGAGAAGGCAGGCGACGACGCTGGCAAAGATCGAGCCCGGCAGCCAGTTGATCTGCTTCATCGGAGCATAGAGGTCGCCGAGAATATCCTGGATCAGATAGCGGGCGACGCGGGTACCCGAGTCGATTGCGGTCAAGATGAAGACGGCTTCGAACATGATGACGAACTGGAAGAAGTAGGCAGCCAGTGTCTTGAACCATGGAATGCTGGTGAAGATCTCGGTCATGCCTACGGCCAATGTGACTGCGCCACCGGTACGGCCAGCGAGATCCATGCCGATTGCCTGTTCGAGGCGAGGCAGGTCCTGAACGGTCATGCCGAGCGTGGCGAAAACTTCCGGCGAAGCGTTGATTGCGAAGTAGTCGGCCATCGGCAATGCGGTTGCGGCGATCAGGGCGAGCACAGCAACGAGGCATTCGACCAGCATCATGCCGAAGGCGACGGGGCGGATGTCGCTCCACTTGTCGACGAGCTTGGGCGTGGTGCCCGAGCCGATGAAGGCGTGGAAACCCGAGATGGCACCGCAGGCAATGGTGATCGAGATGAAGGGCCAGACCGGGCCGGCGAGAACCGGGCCGCCGCCATGGATGAACTCGGTGAGAGCCGGCATCTTGATTTCAGGGTTGATGATGACGACGCCGACGACGAGGGCGGCAAAGACGCCGATCTTCAGGAAGCTCGACAGGTAACCGCGCGGGGTCAGAAGCAGCCAGACAGGCAGGGCGCTGGCGAGGAAGGCATAGATCGGCAGCATAACGCCGAGCGTGTCATAGTGAAAGGTGAACCACTGGCCGAGTGCCGATTCCTGGACATAGGGGCCTGCGAAGACCGAGGCGAGGATGGCGGCAAGGCCGACATAGGTTGCGATCTTGCCGTTGCCGCCCATCTTTTCATAAAGGCCGACGATCATGGCGATCGGGATGGTCATGAAGACGGCGAAAGTGCCCCAGGGGTTGCGTTCGAGCGCGTGAACCACGACCATCGAGAGGCCGGCCATGGTGATGGTGATGATGAACAGCATGGCAAGACCGGTGCACCAGCCGGCGACCGGGCCGAGTTCGGCCTTGGCGACTTCCGACAGCGACGAGCCTTTGTGCTTCATCGAGGCGAAGAGCACGACCGTATCATGCACCGCACCGCCGATGACGCAGCCGACGAGAAGCCAGATCAGGCCGGGCAGGTAACCGTATTGGGCAGCGAGAACCGGACCGACGAGAGGTCCGGCGGCGGCGATGGCAGCAAAATGCTGGCCCGCATTCACCCACTTCTTGGTGGGCACGTAATTGCGGCCATCGGCCAGTGAGTGCGATGGCGTGGTTTCAGCGTCGTTGATGCCGAGCACCTTGCGGACAAAGAAGATACCGTAGAAGCGGTAGCAGATGGCAAGGATGCAGGCCGAACCGATGACAATCGATAAAGCATTGCTCATAATACGTCCTCCGTATGGAATGACGTCACGCTACACGCGCGTGGTATAAGCGGGAGTGGGTGTTTCGGTCAGCGGCGCCATCACGGTGCGAGCGGCAGGCAATGACACCTGAGCGGTGAGCCGGTTGCGGCCTTTTCATGCTCCGATGCGGGAAGTTATCTTCGGAGACAGATTATTCAGCGGTCGGCCAGAAACGGGCAACCTTCAAGCGACCGCGAGGCGGCGTGCTGTCGGTTGTTGCGGCATCATGCGAATGATCGTGATGATGATGGTCGTGCGGTACATCATGGTGTTGGTCATGCGTTTGTTCGCTCATCGGCAAACGCAGAAACACGGTGGTGAAAACCTCCGGCTCCCATTTGACGTCTATGCCATAGCTATCGCCGAAATGGCCCTTCGTGCGACGGTCGACGATATTCATGCCCAGCCCCATATCCGCGGTCGGCTTCCTTTCGAAAAGACCGGCATTATCGGTAACCGAAACCACAAGCGTATCGTTTTCGCGTCTGGCCGAAATGGTGATGCGGCCCTCGCCAATCAGCTGCGACGTACCGTGCTTGATGGCATTTTCCACCAGCGGCTGGAGCGAGAATGCCGGAAGATGGGCCTGCGCTAATTCCTCGGGCACCTCGATCTCTACCTGCAGATGATCGCGGAACCGGGCTTTTTCGATCTGCAGATAGGCGTTGACGTGCTCGATCTCGTCGGAAAGCGTAACGATGTCGTTCGTCCGCTTCAGGTTTTTACGGAAGAAGGTGGAAAGGTTCTGTACGAGGCCTCGTGCTTCGCCCGGGTTGATGCGGATGATGGCGGACAGGGTGTTCAGTGTGTTGAAGAGAAAATGCGGATTGACCTGCGCATGCAGGAGCTTGATCTCGGATTCGACCAGCATCTGCTTCTGGCGTTCGTACCGTCCGGCGAGAATCTGCGCGGAGAACAGGCGCGCCACGCCCTCACCGAGCGATCGGTTGAAGGTCGAGAACAGTTTTGTCTTCGGTTCATAAAGCTTGATCGTGCCGATAACCGCATTGTCCTCACCTTTCAGCGGAATGACGAGCGACGAGCCAAGCGGGCAGTTCGGATGGATCGAGCATTGATAGCTCACCTCGTCGCCATCGGCATACATGACCTTGTTCTCGGCAATCGCCTCCATGGTCTGGGCCGAGGTAATGGCGCGGCCGGGCAGGTGATGATCGGCGCCGATGCCGATGAAGGCGAGGATCTTCTCGCGGTCGGTGATGGCGACCGCGCCGACATTGGCCTCTTCATAAAGGATGCGGGCGACCTTGGTGCTGTTTTCGGCGTTGAAGCCGTTACGGAGTACGCCTTCTGCACGTTCGGCAATCTTGAGAGCCTTGCTGGAAAAGATCGTCGAATGGGTTTCGAAAAGTCGGCGCCGGTCACCCAGAATGTTCATGAACATGGCCGCACCGACGGTGTTGGCCACCATCATCGGCAGTGCGATGGTCTGTACGAGATGAGCGGAATCGATAAACGGGTCGGCGACGATCAGAATGATCGACATCTGCACGATTTCGGCAAATAGCGTCACACCGGCAATAAGCGGCGGCCAGAACAGTAGGTCGGTCTTGCGCCGGCGCAGCAGATAGCTGTGCACCAGCCCACCGATCAGGCCTTCGGCGGTTGTCGCAATGGCGCAGGCAAGAGCGGTGAAGCCGCCAAGGGAATAGCGATGCATGCCACCTGTCAGGCCGACAGCAAGCCCGACAAGAGGTCCGCCGAGAATGCCGCCGAGCACGGCGCCGATTGCGCGCGTATTGGCAATTGCCTCATCGATATGCAGGCCGAAATAAGTGCCCATGATGCAGAACATCGAGAAAATGACGTAACAGGCAACCTTGCGAGACGGTCGGACCGTAACCTGCATCAGGGGAAGGAAAAGCGGTGTCTTGCTGAACAGATAGGCGATGACGAGATAGACGCAGGTCTGTTGTAGCAGGCCGATGACAAGGTCCGTCCAGCCGAACATGAAATGTCCTTCGTTCTATCTTCGCCAGCGGATGAGGCGTTCGATCACCGCACCGAGACGATCCATGCCATAAATCGCGAATGCTGCAAGACCGGGCGGTGCATAGCAGCTTCCACGTGCTTCACATCGGCGTTTTACGCGTTTCAGCGAAGCCGAAGCGTCGATCTCGGTTGGTGCAGTATCATCGGTCGAGGGCAAGCGTAAGCGCATGTGTCCATCACGGCAAGCGGATCATTCTTTTATGATCCGCCATCAAGGTCACCCACTGGCGGGCCATGCATTGACCTGTCGCAATGCCGGGCTGACGCTTCTTCCCGGTTTTGGGCTTTCGGTTCGGGATCGCTTGATCGACCCCGAACCCATTTTGCGTGTGTTACTTGATCATCGGCAGGAGTTCGGAGACGGATTTCTTCGCGTCGCCATAGAACATCCGTGTGTTCTCCTTGTAGAAGAGCGGGTTCTCGAGGCCGGAATAACCGGTGCCCTGGCCACGCTTGGAAACGAAGACCTGCTTGGCCTTCCAGACTTCGAGAACCGGCATGCCGGCGATCGGCGAGTTCGGGTCTTCCTGGGCGGCCGGATTGACGATGTCGTTGGAGCCGATGACGATGACGACATCGGTGTTGGGGAAATCGTCGTTGATCTCGTCCATTTCCATAACGATGTCGTAAGGCACCTTGGCTTCTGCGAGCAGCACGTTCATGTGGCCCGGCAGACGACCGGCGACCGGATGGATGGCGAAGCGCACTTCTTTGCCTGCAGCGCGCAGCTTGCGGGTCAGTTCCGAGACTGCCTGCTGCGCCTGCGCCACGGCCATGCCGTAACCGGGAACGATGATGACACTGTCGGCATCGTTCAAGGCATTGGCGACACCTTCGGCATCGATGGCGATCTGCTCGCCCTCGATTTCCATCGCAGGTCCCGTCGTGCCGCCGAAGCCGCCGAGGATGACCGAAACGAAGGAGCGGTTCATCGCCTTGCACATGATGTAGGACAGGATCGCACCCGAGGAGCCGACCAGCGCGCCGGTGACGATCAAAAGATCGTTGCCGAGCGTGAAGCCGATGGCAGCCGCTGCCCAGCCGGAATAGCTGTTCAGCATCGAGACGACGACGGGCATGTCGGCACCGCCGATGCCCATGATCAGGTGATAGCCGATGAAGAAGGCGAGAAGCGTCATCAGGATCAGCGTCCAGACACCTGCGCCGTTGAAATAGGCGATCAACAGCAGAATCGAAAGGACTGCCGCACCGGCGTTCAGCATATGGCCGCCCGGCAGTTTCTTCGCCTTGCCGTCGACCTTGCCGGAAAGCTTGCCGAAGGCGACGACCGAGCCGGTGAAGGTGACCGCCCCGATGAAGACGCCGAGAAATACCTCAACCTTCATGATTGCGAGTTCAACCGGATCCTTGTGGGCAAGGATGGCGGAAAAACCTTCGAGCGCTGCACGGGCAGCCTCATCCAGGCCGCCGACGCGCCATGCCTCGATATGAGCATTGTAGCCGATGAAGACGGCCGCAAGGCCGACGAAGGAGTGAAGGGCAGCAACGAGCTGCGGCATTTCCGTCATCTGCACTCGGGCAGCGACGTAATAACCGGCGACAGAGCCGGCGGCGACCATGATCAGGATGATTAGGCCGATGCCAAAGCTTGTGGCGACGCCGGGGCCGAAAATGGTGGCGATGACGGCGAGCGCCATGCCGATGATGCCGTACCAGACGGCGCGCTTGGCGCTTTCCTGGCCGGAAAGGCCGCCGAGCGACAGAATGAAGAGAACCGCTGCAGAAATGTAGGCGGCCGAAACGATACCGATCGTCATGATAATTACCCCCTACGCACTCAAGACTTCTGGAACATGGCGAGCATGCGCCGTGTCACGAGAAAACCGCCGACGATATTGATCGTCGCCACAAGGACCGAAAGTGCGCCGAGGATCACCACTAGCCAGTTGCCCGAGCCGATCTGCAGCAACGCACCGAGGATGACGATGCCGGAAATGGCGTTGGTCACGGCCATCAGTGGCGTATGCAGGGAGTGGGAGACGTTCCAGATGACCTGGAAGCCGATGAAGCAGGAGAGCACGAAGACGACGAAATGGCTCATGAAGCTTGCAGGCGCATAGGCACCGACGACGAGCAGCAGCACGGTTGCAACGGCAAGCAGAATGGCCTGGCTCTTGGTCTGCGCCTTGAAGGCTGCGACTTCCCTGGCCCGCTTTTCCTCCGGGGTCAGCTCTTTGGCTTTCTCCTTTGGCTTCTGGGCGGCAATCGCCTGGATTTTTGGTGGCGGCGGGGGATAAGTAATTTCGCCGTCCTTGGTCACGGTCGCGCCGCGGATGACGTCGTCTTCCATGTTGTGGACGACGATACCGTCCTTTGCCGGCGTCAGGTCCGTCATCATATGGCGGATGTTGGTGGAATAGAGCGTCGAGGACTGGGCTGCCATGCGGCTCGGAAAATCCGTGTAGCCGATCACGATGACGCCATTTTCCGAGACGATGCGCTCGTCGGCCACCGTCAGCTCGCAATTGCCGCCGCGTTCGGCTGCAAGGTCGATAATGACCGAGCCGGGCTTCATCAGGGCCACCATGTCGGCAGTCCACAATTTTGGTGCGTCACGGCCTGGGATCAGCGCCGTGGTGATAACGATGTCGATCTCAGGCGCGAGTTCGCGGAATTTTTCCAGCTGCTTCTCGCGGAATTCAGGCGAGGACGGGGCGGCATAACCGCCAGTGGCGGCGCCGTCCTGCTGGCTTTCCTTGAAGTCGAGGAAAACGAATTCGGCGCCCATGCTTTCGATCTGCTCAGCGACTTCAGGGCGAACGTCGAAGGCATAAGTGATGGCGCCGAGCGAGGTGGCGGTGCCGATGGCGGCCAAGCCTGCAACACCTGCACCGATGATCAGAACCTTGGCCGGCGGTACCTTGCCGGCGGCCGTGACCTGGCCGGTGAAGAAGCGGCCGAAATTGTTGCCGGCCTCGATGACCGCGCGATAACCGGCGATGTTGGCCATCGACGAGAGCGCATCCATCTTCTGGGCACGCGAAATGCGCGGCACCATATCCATGGCGATGACATTGGCACCTTTCGCCTTGGCCTGTTCCAGCAGGTCTTTGTTCTGGGCTGGATAGAAGAAGGAGATCAGCGTCTTGGCCGGACCGAGCTTGTCAACTTCCGCGGTCTCCGGTGGGCGCACCTTGGCGATCACGTCGGAGCTTTCGATCAGCGCGTCTGCGGTATCGACCACCGTCGCACCGACGGCGCGGTAGGCGTCGTCCGAGAAACCAGCAAGTTTGCCCGCGCCTGTTTCGATCACACAGTCATAGCCAAGCTTCTGCAAGGCCTGCGCACTGTCCGGCGTCATCGCGACGCGAGCCTCGCGGTCCGCATGCTCTTTTAGAACTCCGATCTTCAACGGTGTCGTCCCCACTTCGTTTTCTTCGTGCTGTCATCAGCAGGTTGCCAGTATTCTTGCCATGCAGTGTTACGGCAAGGATTTCTGCGCGGAAAGGTCAGCAATGGTACTTGCCGGTACGCTGAACACAAGAGGGTGATCCTGTCTAAATCCTCTCCTGTCTGCTCGGTTTCTTGTTTAGCGCTACGGTTCTGCGACGAGCAGTGCCGTTTTGCGGGATAATCTCCATAGCGGCAGCGACGATAGGTCGCTGCCGCTTCTGAGCGCGAAATACCTTCTCAGGGGCTTATGCGGCAGAGTGTTTCGCGTCGACGCTGGGCGAGGAAGTCAGGTAATTGCGGTCACGTGTACCTTGGGAAGTTCACCAAGGTTCCATTTTCCGTCGATCGCGCGTTCGATCTGGGCTGCGAGCTGAAGCAGCAGTCCGTCGCGGCCGAGGCCGGTCTGGATCTGCATGCCGAGCGGCAGGCCGTTGGCGTGTCTGGCAAGCGGCAGGCTCAGGCCGGGCGTGCCGCACAGATTGCTGAACGGGGTATAGGCGAAAAAGCCCCAGAGATTGGCGAACCAGTCGAGGGGGGAGGGGTTGTCAGTTATCGTCAGATATTCGGTTGTGCCGATCGGCGGTGTTTCCCGCGCGGTGATCGGCGTCAGCACGATGTCCCATTTCTCGTAGAAATCACCGAAGGCGCGGGCTGTATCGTTGAAGGCGAGCTGCATGTCGGCGCGCTCGGTATAGGTGGCATCCTTGCCTTGTTCCCAGATGCGGATGTTCATCGGTTCGATCAGATCGGCCGATGGCTTTTCAAGGCCCTTCATGCGCAGCAGATTGTTAACCGTCTGGGCAAAGTTGGTGATGTAGCAGGCCGTCTGCGCGGCATAGGCCTTTTCGAAGTCGATCTCCGGCTTCACCCACTCGACGTGATGGCCGAGGCGCTCGAGGAAACGAGCGACATGTTCCAGTTCGGAGACGATATGCGGCGTTGATTTATATGGGCCCCATTCGTGGGAGACTGCGATGCGCAGGGGTTTTGGATCGCGCTGGATCAGGGCGAAAAAGGGTTCGTCAGGCGACCAGTAGGGCATGAACTCGCCCGGTGCGCCACCACGGCAATTGTCGACAAAGGCGGCGGTGTCGCGCACCGTTCGGGTTATGCAGCCTTGTGTCGAGACTACGGAGGTGAAGTCGGACCCAGCCGGTGCGATAGAGAAGGTGCCGCGGGAGGATTTCAGCCCGATGCCGCCATTGACGCCCGCCGGAATGCGGATCGAACCGCCACCATCCGTTGCGTGAGCAAGGGGGACAGCGCCAGCGCCGACCATGACGGCGGACCCCGCCGAGGAGCCGCAACTGGTGTAATCCGTATTCCACGGGTTGCGCGTGACATAAAGAGCCGGATTTTCCGCAGAGCTGCAGCAGCCGAACTCCGGCGTCGTCGTGCGGCCGATAATATTGAGGCCCGCCGCCTTCATCTTGCCGGTCAGAAACGTATCGGAGGTTGGGCGATTGCCTTTCATGTAGAGCGAACCCTGCTCCTGTAACCGGCCGGCAAGCGTCGGGCCGAGATCCTTCAAGAGAAAGGGGAGGCCCGCAAATGCACCTTCGGGATTTGCGCCGTTGACGCCAGTGTCGGCAACTGCGTCCTCGAAGATCTCCACCACGCCGCAGATATGCGGATTGACCGCCTTGATTGCCGTTGCTGCCTGTGCAGCGAGTTCCGATGCTGTCACCTCACCACTTTTCACCAGTTCCGCAAGGCCAAGCCCGTCGTTGCCGAACCATTCGGTCCAGCTCATCACCATCGTCATCTGCATTCCCCAATGTTTTCGTTCTAGCGAAATCTTGTTCTGAAAAAGCCAGAGCCAGATCGGCCCGGCCACGTAGTGCAGACGTGCAGATAATCACGCCTGACGGGGAGTGTCTCAGGGAATTTGTCGCGATGGCCGAAAAGAATGAGCGGCTAATTCTCGCTTCGGCTGGAGAAATCCTGTGGAGCATCCTCTCGAAGTTCCTGCTCATGCAGGTATCGGAGATAGGCGATATATCCGGAAAGGTAGTGTTCTACATCGTCGATGCGCACCCGGAAAGCATGATGGCGGATGAAGAAGGAACCGACCACCCTCTTCGGATTGCGCATGAACATCGCCATCTCGGGCCAAAAATGCCCGTTGAGCATGTAATGCGCCCGTTTCTCAAGTGCCCGCTCGAAGCGGTCGGGATTTATCCGATTCAAGAGATGGGGGAAGCGACCGTCAATATTCAATCGCACTAATACCTGACGCGTTGCCATCATCAGCTCCAGCAGCGTCGGGAATGTCGTGATCCGGTTTGCGACGAAGTCGAGATGATCGGCGACGTTGTCGATGGCGAAGCGGTAATATTCCTCTTCGGGTCGATGACGTGTGAGTTCATTGGCGCAATAGGCGAGCCAGTGGTCGTGATGGCGCGCGTGGTTGTTGCGGATGAAATGGCTGAATGCAAGTTCGACAGCCTTCAGCCAGCGGTCGTCGCGAAGCTGGTCGTAGAGCCGCATGAGGGCGAATACGGCCTCTCCCTCGTAATAGATCGTCCGGAATTCCTGCCGGGTCTCGAGGCTCGGGAAGGTCAGGACATGGCGGAATGCGCCGGTCTTTTCGTCCTGCATGAAGCAGATGCCGGAGGCAAGCCTCTCCATCAGTTCCTCATAGCCGTCATCGTCGAAGACATCGGCATATTTGGCAAGCGCCAGGACCGCGACGGCATTGCCTCCCAGCTTGATCTCGTTGTTGTCTTCAACCAGGAAGGCCGCGATCCTGCCATTCGGCAGAAGCGCATGGACGATCAAGTCGCGCGTCAGGCAGGCGATCGACTGGCTGATCGCTTCGCGAAGAAGCGGGGTACGGGTCAGTTCGTATGCCTCGATCATTGCGTAAGTGGTGCTGGCATGGCGAAGCGTATTGTAGGCGCCGATCTCCCTATCGAAGCAGGGGTGATATCCATAGGTGAAACGGCCGTCGGGGCCGACTTGGCGAGCGAGGAATTCGGACGCATCGTAGATCAGGGAGGTGGCCTGCCCGACATCCAGCCTGTCGATGACGCGGCGTCCCGCGTTCAGCCCGGAAGGATGGAGGGGATGAACCGTCGTGCCATCGGAAAAGGCACCTGCACTGGCAAACGGATAGATTACCTGCCCTTCTGCAAATTCCGGCGGCTGGTGATCAGGGAAACGGGTATTGAAATAGAGAAGAAAATTCTTCTCGTTCAATTCGGCCGAGACTTTCTGGTTGCCGCCATAAAACATCGCATTGGCGTTCAGTTCCTGTTCCAGAAATGCCGTTTCGAAGCGGTCGTCCAAAGAGACCCCGAGGCGGAAGTAATTGCGTTTCGTGTCACTCAGCACGTCGCGAAGTTCAGCCCAGGTCGAGGCTTCCAGGGCGGTTGGCCAGTCCACCCGCAACCAGCGATGCCGACCGGATTGACGGCGCTGGATGATCCCAATGGCATCCATGCCCATCTGCCAGGCCTCATCGAAAGACGAACCGCGAGCAATCGTCACGCTGGCTCGTTCCTCACCATCGGAGCAGGAGAAGAACAATATATAGGCCGGATAGGGAGCGCCTAAAGGACGGCAGGCGGAGCGCACATGGTCCTGCAACAAGGTCATGTCCGGTGGCGTGGTCATGCAATCCTCCTTGGCCTTAGCGTTCGCGCATCGCCTCTTTGGCCTTGTTGAAGGGTTTGAGCAGATAATCCATCACACTCTTCTGCCCGGTATGGATGTCGACGGTGGCGACCATGCCCGGAGAGATCGGGAATATCTTGCCGGCATGGTTTTCCAGCGCGTCCTTTTCCGTCTTCACGAAGACGCGGTAATAATAGATCTCGGGATCCACTTCGTCCTGGATCGTGTCCGGCGAGATAGTGACGACCTTGCCTTCCAGTCCGCCATAGATAGCGTAGTCATAGGCGGTGATCTTGACCGTGGCGCGCTGGTCGGGGTGGATGAAGGCGATGTCGCGCGGCAGGATACGGGCCTCGATCATCAGCTGGTCGCCGAGTGGAATGATGTCCATCAACTTGCCGTTCGGCGGCACCACACCGCCGATGGTGGAGACCTCGATATTCTTGACGATGCCGCGTACCGGGGAACGCAGCGTCAACCGGGCGAGACTGTCCGAGCGGCCCTTGATGACGGAGATGAGCGAGCTTACTTCGGCATTTGCCTTGGCGAGCTGTTCGCGGGCTTCGACGACATATTGAGTGCTGGTCTCGACCTTTTTCAGCTCGAGTTCCGCCCGCTCCCGCTTCAGACGAATGATCTCGACGCTGCTGGCTGCACCCATCTTTGTGAGGCCTTCGTTGACCTCCAGTTCCTGACGGGTCAGCGCCAGCGATTCATCGATCCATTGCAGTGTCTCTTTCAGATTGTGCTGGCGGGCTTCGTAGAGCCTTGTTTCAGCAGCGATCAGCTCGGGATAGGTACTGAGCTCATCCGGAAAGGTGAGGGGGGTCTGATTGACTTCCGCCGTCAATCTCGCCGAACTCGCCAGGGCGGCCCGATATGTCGCGGCAGATTCGCCGACGCCGGATTCGGTGATTGTCGGATCGAACTGGGCAATCAGCTGGCCCCGTTCGACAACCTGGTTTTCCTGAACCATCAGCTTCGAGACGATACCGCCTTCCAGCGACTGGATCACCTGTTCCTTGCTGATCGGCACGACCTTGCCGTCACCGGTCGAGACTTCATCGAGAATGGCGAAATAAGCCCATATCAGGCCGACGACGATGAGCAGGGCCATGACCCAAACGACCATCTTCGCTTTCGATAGGCGGACCTCGTCCTCGCCGCCATATTGCCAGCTTTCGTCAACGACACGCGGGAACGACATGGCCATGGTTTAACTCCCGCCCTTGACGCTGCGCAGCTGCTGGGCCGGCTTTTCGCCCTTGAGAACCCGCAGTGCTTCTTCCTTGTCGGCATCGAGCACGATGCGGCCGCCTTCCAGTGCCACAACACGTTCGACCAGATCGAGAACGCGCATCCGATGGGTGGCGATCACGACAGTCTTGTTTTTCGCCCAGGCGGAAAAGCGCTGGATGAACAGTTTTTCGGCCGCCTCGTCCATGGAGGCGGTCGGTTCATCGAGTAGCACGACGGAGGGATTGCGGATCAGCAGCCGGGCCAGGAGCAATGCCTGCTGCTGGCCTCCGGAAAGACCACGCCCGCCTTCGTCGATTAGGTGATCGATGCCTTTGGGCAGCATGCGGATGAATTCGTCAGCGCCGGTCATCTGCAAGGCTTCCAGCATGGCCTGCTGCGAGGCGTTCTGGGCACCCATCAGCACGTTCTCGCGGATCGAGCCATGGAACAGGCGGGAGTTCTGGGTGATCAGGCCGACTTCGCGGCGCAAGTCGGATGGGTCTATGTGGTCAATCGCCAGGGTGTCGATCAGCGCTTCGCCATTGTGGGGTTGCAGCTGACCGGAAAGCGCCTGCAGCAGGGTGGATTTGCCCGCGCCGTTCTTGCCGAGAAGGGCGATCGTGTCGCCGGCTGTAGTCGAAAAGTCCGACAGGGAGAGCGCCGGCCGGCCCGCCGGTTCGCCGTAGTAATAGACGGCACCGCGAAAACGATATTCGCCAAGCAGCGACCCGACCGAAAGCCGGGCTTCCGCCGGCGGATGGTCGACCGGCATCTTCATGATCGTGTTCAGGCTCGACAGGCCTATCTTGGCATGCTGCAGGCGGCCGAGAACCTGAGTTAGCTGCGCCATCGGCGCCATCATGCGGGAGCCGAGAATGGAGCAGGCGACGAGTGAGCCGGTGCTCATATCGCCCGCCATGACCATCGGCGCGCCGCAGAAGACGATGACGGCAAAGACGCTCGTCTGGACGCCATGGCCCCAGCTTGTCAGTGTACTGGTGATGGAGCGGAGTTTGACCTGCGCATCGGCGCTGGCGGAATTGAAGGTGTTCCATTTCTGCTGGAATACGCTTTCGGCCTGTAGCGCCTTGATATCCTCGATGCCCTGGATGGATTCCACCAGCATGGCATTGCGCAGCGAGGATTCCCGCATGGCAAGGCTGGCATTCCGCTTCAGTTTGCCCTGAGCCAAAAGGCCAGGTGCTACCATGACCAGCAGTGCGACGGCCGGAATGACGGCGAGCCAGCCGCCGATATAGGCGAACAGACCGAGGAAAAGCAGGAAGAAGGGCAGGTCGGCGATGGCGGACACTGTCGTCGAGGTCAGCATTTCGCGAACCTGTTCAAGCTCACGCAACTGGGCGATGAAGGTGCCGGTCGCCTTGGGCCGGTTCTGGTTTTTCACTCTCAGCGCATGGCCGAAAACGACATCGGAAATTCGGATATCCGCCCGCTTGCCGACGATATCGATGATGCCGGTCCTGACCTTGCGCATGATGAAGTCGAAGATGACCGCCACGCCGACGCCGATGAACAGGACCACGAGTGTGCTCATGGAGTTGGCGGGTACGACCCGGTCGTAGACCTGCATCGAAAAGATGACGCCGGCGATGGAAAGTGCGTTGGCTACAAAGGATGCCAGAAGCACGTAGCTGTAGGGCCGCAGGTCGCTGAGCGCCAGCTTGCGGAACCATCCATGCGTGTCGGGCGCGATATAGGCATCGATACGCTCGTCGGGCCGGGTTCGGGCATCGCGAGCGATCAGCAGATGGGTGATGCGGCCGTCGAGTTCGGAGAGCGGGATCCAGGTCCATTGGCCATTGTCGCCGGCAAAGGTGATCTTCACCTCGTCCTGGTTGATCTCCGTTATGAGCCCGATATCGCCATAGGTCAGTTCAAGCAGCATGGGCAGGCGGCGGGCGGTTATGCCCTTGGCAAGTGGTTCGACCGGTTTGGCGTCGAGGCCGAAACGCCGCGCCAGCTTGCCGATCCGGTGAACCGGAGGGGCAGCCTCCTGCATGATCGAGATGTAGTTGGTGGCAAATTTCGAATGGGCGATGCCATAGTGCTGCGCCAGCAGCCCCATGATCTCTATCCAGTCCTTCGCATGGCTGAGCGAGGTTGCATTTGCCTGAGTGGTTTTCGGATCATTCGTTTCGGGATTGGGCGGGGGAAGGGCCTGTGCCCTTTCCCCTTCCGTTGCCGGTATCTTTTCGGAAGAAGCCTGTTTAGCATCCATCAGGTCACTCCTCCATGCTACACCACCGGCAGCCTCTGTGTTGCAAGATCGTCGTCCTGGTTGAGCGGCTCGAACGGATCGAGTGGCGGTGTTTCCACCGCATCCAGTACGGCATCGACGCCGTCCGGCAGATCGACATTGGCAGACACGTCGAGGGCGGTACCATCGCCGGCATCGACGGAAACCGAAGTGTCGCCAGTGAGGCTGTCAAGTGCACTGAGATCGACTTCCTCGCCTCCCTCAACAAAAAGGCTCAGGCCGTCCTCCGCGTTCAGGGATGCCTCGACCGGTTCCTGCGGCTCCGGTGTGGTGTCCGAGCCATCCGCAAGAGCGCCATCCAACGTCGTGTCGTCCGTCCCCGCAACATCCACAGATGTATCGGTGATGGACGCATCGGCACCCGGTGCGTCTGGATCGTCGGAGGTCGTGTCATTGTCCGCTGCCGTCCTGGCATTGTCGTCCGGGCCGTCGGTCCCGTCACTGCCGCCGCCATCGTCAGCAAGGGCGAAGTTCATGGCTTCGTCGGATGCCGATGCCATGGTAATGGCGCTGGTATCCTGAACCTCGACGTCGATGGTGAGATCGGAAGACAATTCGTTTCCGGTCACCGGATCGACCACGACAACGGTGAAACTGTCGGTTCCGCCTGCCGTGGCACTGGTATGCGGCGTGTAGATGTAACTGCCGTCGGCACTGAAGACGAGCGTACCGAACGCCCCTTCGACGGTCACCGTGCCGTTGACCAAAGCATGGGTGACACCGTTGAAGTCGACCTCTGCAATGCGAAGATCGTCCGTATTGCCGGTGGCTGCCGCATCAATAAAATTGCCGTCGGCCCTTTCTCCCACGGTGATCTGGACATTCTCGAACTGGTCGGTTGCTGTAACCGAGATCTCGCGAACCGTCCCGACACCCAGCGTGATGCCGGGGTTGGGAACGAGTGTGGCGCGATACTGACCGGCATCGAGGTCGGTCAGCGTGATCTCACCGCTCGGCGCCCCAAGCAGATTCAGCCGCAGAATGCCGTTATCGACATTGTCTGTTCCATAGTCTCCCCGTACCCATGCGGTTCCGTTCCAGCGTTCGATGATCACTGAATAGTTGCTCAGTACACCGACATTGACGAGGCCGCCGATCCGCAGATCCAGATCGACGGAATTGGTGTTTTCCGCGAGATTGAAGTTGACCACCGGGTTGGCAGCCGAACCGAGATTGACCGCCAGGAGACTGCCGAGGGTCAGCGAAAGCAGCGCCGTCACGGATCTTGCATCCGTCGATGGCGTGGCCTCGTTCTGGCGGGTGGTCGTCTGGTCGAGAATGGCGGTGTCGGTCGCGTTGGTCAGTGCGAAATCGACCCCGGGTGCCGTGGTCGTCGCCGGACCAGACAGATTGCCCGCCGCATCCCGCTGCACGACTTCCAGTTCCTGACCGTTCACCTGCGACGGAGAGAGGCCGACGCTGAACGTTCCGTTGGCGGCGACCGTGCCGGTGCCGATGACGGCGCCGCCCGTACCGGTCACGGTGATGGTTGCTCCCGGTTCTCCGGTACCGGTCAACTCGGTGCCGGCGGGGTTGACCGCAAGGTCTTCCGGCGGATCGGGCGGCAGTAGGTCCGGTGTATCGGTGATACCCGCAGGAGATTGGTTCCCGGCGGCATCGGTCTGCACGACGGTCAGATTTCCGCCATCGGCCTGCGCCGGGCTCAGCGGCACGGTGAAAATGCCACTGGCTGGTACAACCAATGTCCCGACAAGGACACCTTCGGCATTGGTGACCCGGACGGTTGCCCCGGCCTCGCCGTTGCCGGTCAGCGCGGTTCCGTCGCCGTTGACATCGAGATTGGTCGGTGCCGCCGGAGCAACGAGATCGGGCGAATTGACCGATGCCGTGTCCGACGGGTTTCCGGCGCCATCCGTCAGTACGACATTCAGCGCGCCGCCGTTCACCTGGGAGGGCGAAAGACCGATGCTGAACGTGCCGTCCGGGGCAACTGTGCCTGTACCGACCACTGTGCCTGCTGCATTGGTCACGGTCACGGTGGAGCCGGGTTCGCCGCCGCCGCCGATCAGCGTACCGGAACTGTTGACGACGAGGCTCGTCGGCGGCTCAGGGCCGGTCAGATCCGGCGATGTGACCGTGCCGGGAGCGGATGTATTGTCGGCCGCATCGGTCAGGACGATATTCAGGCTGCCGCCATCGGTCTGGGCCGGATCGAGGTTGATGCTGAATGTGTTGTCCGGGCTGACTGTACCGGTGCCGACGATGGCGCCTTCGGCATTGGTCACCGTGATGGTCGCGCCGGGTTCGCCATTCCCGGTCAATACGACACCGGCACCATCAAGGTTGAGGCCGGTCGGGGCATCGGGGGCCGTCGTATCCGTCGTCGACACCGTTCCGGGGTCCGAGACATTGCCGGCGGCATCCCTTAGCACGACATCCAGTTCGGCGCCGTCTGCCTGGGGCGGGTTGAGCGCGACCGTGAACGTGCCGTCCGCACCGACCGTGCCAGTGCCGACAATGACGCCACCTGCCGTTGTCACGGTGACTGCGGCGCCTTCTTCACCGGAGCCGGTGAGCTGTGCCCCGCCCGCGACGACGGCAAGGTTGATTGGTGCTTCGGGAGGCGTCAGGTCGGGAGATGTGGCCGTTCCTGGGGCAGACGCATTTCCGGCGGCGTCCGTCAGCACGACGTTCAGCGCGCCGCCATCGGTCTGAGACGCGGTCAGAGTGACGGAGAAATTGCCATTGGCACCGACCGTGCCGGTGCCGACGGTATTGCCTTCCGCGTCGGTGATCGTTACCCCAGCGCCGGCCTCGCCCTTGCCGCTGACGACCGTACCGGTGGCGTTGACGTTCAGATTGGTCGGTGCGTCCGGGTCGGTAAGGTCGAGCGTGGCGACGGTACCCGGCTGGGAAACGCCTCCTGGTCCGGCGAGTGTCACCTGCAGATTGCCGCCGTCGTTCTGCGCAGGCGAAAGATCGACCGAGAATGTGCCGTCCGGATCGACAGTGCCTGTACCGACGGTCTGACCGGCAGCATTCCTGACGGTCACGGCGGTTCCGGCTTCGCCTTCGCCTGTCAGCACATTGCCATCGTCGATTACATCGAGGTTGATCGGGGCGTCAGGCGCATCGGGATCGGGCGCGAGTACAGTCGCAGGCTCCGATATATTGCCTGCGGCATCCTCGAGCACGACCTGCAGCTCTTCACCGTTGATCTGTTCGGCATTCAATGGGACGCTGAATGTTCCGCCCGGATTGACGGTGCCTGTGCCGATGATCGTTCCGCCGGGACCTCTAACGGTTACTTCCGTGTTCGGCTCGCCCACACCCGTTAATGTCAAGCCGTCGTCGCTGACAACCAGTTCTGTTGGCGGAGCCGGAGGCTGGATGTCGTTGATCGGCAGGGTCGTTTCGGGAGAGGTATTCCCGGCCGCGTCTGTCAGGGTGACATTCAGTTCGCCGGCATCCGTTTGCGGCGGATTGAGAGGGATAAGGAAGGTACCATTGTCATTTACGGTGCCGCTGCCGACGACGACGCCTTCCGCGTCGGTCACGGTCACCGTGGTGCCCGGCTCGCCTTCACCGAACAGCTCGTTTCTGTCGGGCGTAGGCTCCAGT